>JAEWYI010000022.1 GCA_023395735.1 Cyanobacteria bacterium OH_SFB_17 | reverse complement strand
TGTTTATATTAGGCATTTGAACATATCCATCCGCATCCGCATCAGGATGCGATGGGTCATACACCATTTTTATAGGATCTTTTGCTTCAGTTATACCAGCGACCTGAACCCCATTAGACATCTGACCCTGATTAAGCGAAACCCCGCTTTGTATCCTCATCGTCCCAGTCGCAGGATCAAACTTTGCACTGCTTGCCCCGTTTGAAAAATTCGAAGCCCCCTGTGACAGCTTTTCGTCGTAAATCGCCTTGAAGCTCACTTCTTTTTTAATATAAGGTCCAACACTTCCGTCAGGGCGTCTTGTTGTGTTTATGTTTGCGACATTGCTTGATATCGCATCCATTTTTATCCTTTGTGCGTGCATCCCTGAAGCCGCTACATCAAATACATCAAAACTCATATTTTTAATCCTTACACTTAATTGTATTATTACTGCCTGTACTCACTTTTCTTATTTCTACAAGCTTTTTTGAGATATCGGCTTACCCGATTTATGCGCTCGGGACTTTTATTTTGTCCTTCGCCTGATGCGACTTACCCCTCGCATCTCTTTTAATCCTTACACTTAATTGTATTATTACCGCCTGTACCAATTTTTCTTATTTCTACAAGCTTTTTCGAGATATCGGCTTACCCGATTTATGCACTCGGGATTATTGGTGCTGTCTCTCTTTTTTTGTGTCTTACCCCTCGCATCTCTTTTTAATCCTCACACTTATTGGTTTTGTTACCACCTGTATTTATTTTATATTTTACTACAAATTTATTTTTGTTGACGGAGTCCCAGATTAAGCGATCAATAAGTAGAAGTTTTTAATTTATAATTTAAAAATTTTGTCGGGGTTTAGAATATTTTTTTCATCAAAAATCCGTTTGATTTTTTTCATATACTCTAAAGTAACCTCATCAAGAGCAAAGTCCATATATTTTGCTTTTTCGCAACCGATTCCGTGCTCTCCGGATAGAGTTCCGCCCAGCGCAACCGCAAGTTTGTGAATTTCGTCTTTTGCTTTTGCGTAGTTTTTGACGTCTTTTTCATCGTTTAAATCAAGGGGGATATTTGGGTGAACATTTCCGTCTCCAACGTGCCCCATAATGCATACGATAAGCTCATTTTCATCACAAATTCTTTTAATTCCTTCTATCAATTCCACCAATTTTTCTCTCGGTGCTACAACGTCTTCTGCAACAACATTTGGTCTTAATTTTGCACAAGCGCCGAATGACGAACGTCTGCAAGTCCAAATTTTTTCAGCGTCTTCATCGTCTTTGGAAAATCTTATTTCACTAGCGCCGCAATTTTTGCAAAGTTCGACAACTTTTTGTTGTTGGTAATCGAGTGATGCTAAGTAGCCATCGACTTCTAAAAACAGAGCCGCTTCTTTGTCCGTCAAAAGTCCTGCAGGATAGAAGGATTCTATTGTTTGAAGAGTTTTTTTGTCAAGCAAATCCAGAACAGAAGGGGTCAATTTGTTTTCTATCATTGAATTTACTGCTTTTGCGGCATCTGAAAGTTTGTCAAAGTAGGCTAAAATTACTTTTGAACCTTCCGGTTTCGGTATAAGTTTGACAAGAGCTTCAACCACAATACCAAGTGTGCCTTCAGAGCCTACAAAAAGCTGGCTTAGATGGTAACCCGTTGAGTTTTTTGCTGTATTTGAGCCGGTCTTTAAAATTTCACCATCTGCAGTCACGACTTTTAAATCAATTATATAATCCTTTGTGCTGCCGTATTTAAATGTTCTTGGGCCTCCTGATGAAAGTCCTATGCTGCCGCCGATTGTAGAAACTTTCAGGTTTGAAGGGTCTGGGGGATAAAAAAGACCGATTTTTTCTGTTTCTTTAAGTAAATCTCCGATAACTACTCCAGGTTGAACTCTTGCGGTAAGATTTTCTGAGTTTATTTCAAGAATTTTGTTCATTTTAGAAAAGTTTAAAACAATACCACCTCGTTTAACAATACAGCCACCGACAAGATTTGTTCCTGCGCCTCGAGGGATTACGGCGATTGCGTTTTCGTATGCGAGTTTCATAATTTCTTGTACTTGTTCTGTGGTTTCTGGAAAAACAATTACATCCGGCAAGTTGTCTATGTTTTGTTTGTTAGTTGCATCAAGCGCATAAACATAGCGTTCTTCTGTCTCAGTTAAAATATTTTTATCTGAAACAATTTTTTTGATTTTGTCTATGATTTTTTTGTCCATATTAATCTACGTATGAGGTTATTTTTTCTATATTTTTTCCGAGAGTAGCGAGCTGTTTGTCTATGCCTTCAACTTTTTTGACCAATTTTGAATCAATTTTAGCTTCAGGTACGCTGAGTTTTGAAAGCGCTTCTTGGACTACAGTTTTTAAATCTTTTGATGTTTCTTTTTTACCGAGTCCTGCAATTTTTGTTTCAAGAGATTTAATTTTTTCTTGTTGCCTGTCAAATTTTTTGCTGAATTTATCAAATAAATTTTCCAAATCGGAAGTTTTAATCATATTTTTTTGCATCATGTTCAAACCTTGCTTGATATCTTTAACTTCTTCAAGTTGGGTCTCAATTTTTGCCATTCTTTCGTCAGTTTTGTCAATCCATTCAGCGAGATACATAAATGTTTGATTGAAAACTTTATCCGATTTAACACAAGAAAGTGTAAGGTTGTTTATGTTTTCAATTTTTTCTTCCATACTGGAGATTTTTTCAGAATTATCTATGTACTTTATTCTTTCTTCTATTTGATAAATGATTTCTCTAAAGTTGTTTAAATTATCTTTTAAAACAGAATATGATTCATCAGAATTTAGCAAGAGCTTGTTTGTGCGTGTGCTTATGCTCACTATGTCATCATTTAATTTTTCCAAATCCTGAAGCTTGCTTAAATCGACGTCTGTTTTTCTTTCACTTAAATCTTTTAAAGTTAATCTAAGTTTTGCAATGTCTGTTTCAACATCTTGAAGAGTGTAGGAATAACCGTCATCTTGCCAATTTTCTACTGAAGATAAAGGCTCTTGCCCGCCTGCTTTTTGGTGCAGGTCTTTGAGACTTTTCATTATGTTTTCAAAGTTTTTGTCTAAAGAAGATTTCAAGTCAGAATTAAGAAGACTTGAAGAAAGCTCCGCTTTGATTTCATCGGTTTTTTCTTCAATGAAGTCTTTTAAGTCTTCTGTTTCTTCAACAAAAGAAATTTGGTTAAACATCTCGATTAAACTTTCAAACATAGATTCTTTGAAAGAGTCGATTTCAACTTTAATTTCTTCAAGTACGCTTTCGTCAGGTTTTTCTTCTTTTTCTTCCTTATTTTTGTCAAAAGCTTCTTTGCTGAGTTTCAAAAGCACAGCAAGTTTGCTGTCAAAAGCGATAAATTTTGCGTTAATATCTTCTTTTATATTGTTAATATTTTCGTTTGTCGCGAAGTTGTCAAGTTTTTTCAAGAGCTCTTTTTGTGAAGTTAGCATTTCTTTAACTTCTTCAACATTTTCTATTAGCGCCTCGTCATCTGTTTCGCTTAAGGCATCAAGTTTTTGGTTTATAAGCTCTAAATCTTGCATAATTGCATTTTTGGAGTCTTCGACAGGAGAAATAAAATCAATAGAATCAATTTTGTTTATAATGTTTTCAAAGTCATTGTTAAAGTTTAGGGTGTTGAGTTTTTCTTCTATATCGGAGATTTTTTCCTGCACAATTACAAGACTGTTAGAAATTTCCATACCTGTGTTAAGGCTTAAATCAACGAAATTTTCTCTAAGCTCAGAAATTGAAAGCTTTAAGCTTTCCACCAATTCTGAAAAATCTTTTGATTGAGTGTCTGAATTTAGTTCGAATTTATCTATTTTCTCGCTTATTTCTTCTGTAATAATGCGTTTTAAATCTTCTACACGTTTGCTTACTTCATCTGACTTGGATTCATTTTTTTCTTGATTTGAATCAAGCAACGAAAGCATTTTTTCTTGTGCTGAATCCAAAATGGAAGATATTTGAGAAATCATTGAGTCGTTTAATGCTTCCATATCTTCTTTAACGCTTATTTTTGAGAAAGATTCAACAAGCTGTTCTTGTACAGAGTCTAATTTTTCGGTTAAATCTTCTTTTACTTTGTCCAGATTTTGTTGAACTTCATTTTTGTCTTGAAGAATTTCAACAAAAGATTTGAAATCATCGAAAGTATCATCAACTTTTTCATAGAAGTTTGTTTTCAAAGTAGAAAGAGCTGATTGTGTTGAGGTTTCAAATTTTGTACTTGATTCTGCAATTCTTCCTTCGATTTGGCTTGATACGCTTTTTATAGAAGAGAAAATATCTTCTATTTTAGATATCATCTGTTGTGTTTTTGAATCATCAGGCGCAATTGAAACGATGACTTCTTTTATTACGTTAAGATTTTCGCTAAGCTCTTCTAAAATCGCTTCTTCTGTTTCTTCTTTTGATTTTACAATTTGTTCAATAATTTCGGTTTTAATATCTTCTTTTATTTCATCTTTCACAGAATCCATTTCTGCAAAAATCTTGGATTCAGATTCCAGAGCACTTTGAGCGATATTTTCTTTTATGTCTGATTTAATTGCTTCTTGTGATTGTGAAAAATCTTCTTGGGATATTCCATTTTTTGAAATTGCATCTAAAAGTTCATTTTTGAGCGCAATAGAATTTTCAACAACTTCTGAAATAACCTTTGATTCAATTTCAGAAGAAGTTTCTTCGAAGCAATCTATAAGTTCAGATTTAAGGCTATCTTGGCCATCCAAGATGTTTTCTTTGATAACTGAAACTTCAGAAAGTCTTTCTAAAATATCTTCTTTTGAAGAATCAAACGAGTTCAAAATCTCATCAATAATTTTGGATTCTGAATCTCTTGAGACTTGAGAGAAATTATTCATTATCTCAATTTTGTTATCAATATTTGAATCAATAATCTGGTCTATTACAGTTTTTTTAGTTTCGTCAAGCTTAATTGAGATATCTTCGTGAAGTTCTTGTTTCAAATCATTTTGAGCATTGACTAAAATATCGCTTGCTTCAAGCATCTTGGAAGTTTCGCCTTGAATCTGTTCTGCTAGAGAAGTTTTAAATTCATCAAGCTCGTCGGAAATGTTCATTAGATTGAGTTTTTCAAGAATTATTTTTCCAGTTTCGTCTTGCAGTTGTCTGAATTTTTCAATCAAACTCTGTTCTTTTTCTTCTGCAACATTATTCAAACTGTTTCTTAAATTTATGACTGCTGCATCTTTTGCATTTTGAACAGCGCTGATAATTTCAGCTTTAGATTCTTCCTGTTCAACTTTAATTTCATCTAAAATGTGACTATGTTCAAATGTTTGCAATAATTCTGATTTAAGCTGATCTTGTGCTTCCAAAACTGCAAATTGAACGTTTTCAATCTTCGAGCTTAGCACATTTTCGGTATTTTTTACGACTGATTTAACTCCATCAACGTGTATATTAAATTCAGCAAGCTGGTTTACTATTGCATCAACTTTTTCTGAAACTTCGTCTAAGTTTTGAACTTCGCTTTGATTTATTTCATAAATAAGGACTTTCAGCTCTTCAAATTTGTAAGAATCGTCTTCAGAGAGTTTTATGTTAACATCTTCCAATTTGTCTTCAAGAAGAAGTATTTTTTCCGAAATCGCAACAAATTTTTCTTGGCTTGTTTGTTTTATATTCTTTTCAAGAGTATCTATAACCGAGTGAACAGAGGAGTCTACATCCCTTTTTACATCAGAAAACATTTCCCCCAAATCTTGTGCTGTAAACTCTTCTAATGTTTCTTTGATTGGAGAAATAAGTGAAATTATTTCTTGGTTTTTGAAATTCATGGAGTTTAAAATATCAGTTCCAACAAGGTTCATCTGGGTTTTTAGTGCTTCAACTTTGTCAGAAAAATCATCAAGAATCGTTCCTGTTTGAATTTCTGAATGTTCTTTTCTGGTTTCAAGAATATTGTTTATTTCAACAAATTTTTCGTTTAAAAATTCAAGTGATTTTGCCAAAGAGGATTTGTTTTTATTCTCAAAAGAGTTTTCAAGGTTTGAAATTATTTCAGAAACATCTTCAAATCTCTTTTCCAGTTCTTGAGTGAGTTCTGCAACGGATGAATCATTTTTTATTTCTTCCAAATCTCTTGATAGGGAGTAAATTTCTCCTTTGATTTCTTGAGCTTCACGAATAGAATTTTCTATTTTCAGGCTGCTTTCTTGAGAAATTTCTCTTGCGATTTCAATTTTTCCAGAAAGACTGTTTTGCAAAGACAAAATACTTGAAATATATTTTTCGCTGTATTCGCTGAGCGATTCGTCAATTTTTTGGATATTTTCTTCAAGTTGGGTTTTGATTTTTTCGTCTAAATCCGCATTTGTCAAATCGATATCGTATTTCAACGCTTCCAGAATTTTTTTCATGTTAGAAAATTCAAATAAAACTTCGCTTTTAAAAGGGTTATCTTTATTTACAAAATTTTTGACCAAATCTTGGATTTTGTCGCCAACTTCAAGAATGTTCTTTGAATTTTCCTCAAGAAGAAGCCTTTTTTCTTCCTCAAATACAGATTGGTTATCTTTTATCAACTGAGGCAGGGTGGAAATTGATTCTGTAATTTCAGAGAAATTTGCGCTCAGTTTATCATTCATATTTTCTGCAGCGTTTTGTAAGCTTGAAATAAGAGCTTGAATTTTTAAAGACATAGATTCGAAATTTGCCTGAGAAGATTCTGACAAAAATTGTTTTTGTTCATTCAGCTGTGCAGAAACAGAAGAGAACAGGGATGTCATCTTTTCTAAATCAGAATGGTTTTTTTCGTCGAAATTTTCTTGTAGAGTTTTAATTTCGTCGATAGAAGATCTGATTTCTGAAGTATTAACTTCTGCTGTTTTAATCAAATCTTCCTGAAGAGAAGCAAGGTTGTCGCACAAAACGCTGAGAGATGCTTTTACTTCTTCTGAGCTTTTGTGAGAGGCTTGTGCAACGAAGTTTCCTGATGTTATAACTTCTTCTTTGAGCCCTTCTATTTTTTCGTCAATTTTTTCAAGATTTTCTTCGTTTTCGATGTGGATTGCATTTTTTACTGAGAAAATGTTGTTTATAATTCCTTGAACGTGCTCTATTACACTAGCAAGGTTGGATTTTGAATCCTCAAAAATTTCTTGTTTTGTAGACTCGATTTTTGTAGTTAGGGATTCTGTTGAATTGTCGATGTCATCTTTTACAAGGTTTTTGTTTTTTGAAATTTCTTTTACAACGGCGTTGGTGGAGTTAGAAATTTCTTGTTTAATAATTGTTTCAGAGTCTTTTGTCTGAGTTGCAAAAGTTTCGAAAGTTTCTTTTATGTCCATTGAATCAAGAAAATCGGAGAGAGCTTTTAAATCAGTGTTGGTTTTTTCCAAATCGCCTCTCATAAGATTTGTCGCATTAACAATTTCTTTTGCAAATTCTTGAAGTTCTTTTCTGAACCCGATAAATTCTTCTTCTGTTGAGATATTTAAGATTTTGCTTTCAAGGTTGTCTAGTTGGACTGTGAGCATTTTTTGGCTCTGTTCATTTGTTTGTGCAAGCATATTTTTCAACGCGTTTATTATATTGACCGTGTCGTCAACCTTGCTGCTCAAGGCATCTACGTTGTTTTTTGTCGGTAGTCCGTCAACGAAATCTGCAAGTTGCACGTTTTGGGCAATCAATTTTGCAACCTGTTCGCGCTCTGCGTTGAAGTCTTCTTTTGTTACAACGTGAGTTATGATTTCTTCTAAATCTCTGTTTTTACGGTCGATAACCTGCATTGTTGAAAGCACCGCATTTGTGGACATAAAAATGTTTTCGATGTCTTTTTTTATTGCAGAAAGCTCTTCTGAGGAATCCAGTTTTATAAGAATTTCAGAAAGTTCTTTGAATTTTCCGTTGAGGTTCAAAATAATCGATTCAAATCCGTTGCTGAATTTTTCTATTTCCATTTTTACAACAGAAATATTTCTCAAAATATCTTTTTTTTGGCTGTCGTCTTGTTTGATTTCTTCTATTTTTACATCAATTGCAGAGATAATATCTTTTTGTGCAGAAAAATCTTTTGAAAAGACGCTCAAATTAGTTGCAATAATTTCAAAAACTTCTCTTAGCTCATTTCCTTCGAGTTGGTTTTCGGATTTTTTTACGAGGGTGTTGAAAGAAGATTCAAGCTCGCCGAATTTTGAAGAAACAAAATTGTATCTTTCATCAAGGCTTTTTTTAAGCTCAGCAAGAAAAACCTTGATGAGGTCTGTATTCTCTTCGTTTGCGACTTGTTCAAGCTTTGAGTTTATGCTTGTCAAAATTTTGTCAGTGTTTCCGACATTGATAACATTTTGCGCCCTAATTGAATCCAAAACGTCTGTAATGTATCTAAAACCTGCTTTTATATCCTCGAAATCATTCATTTCTGCCATCAACTAAATCCCCAATCTACTATAGCTATATTTTACCAAAGTTATTAAAAGATGCATAGAATATTACGATTGTAAAGCGAAAAATTAACATAAGTAAATATTCTTTCTCAATAAAAAAATTTTTACCACGGATAATCGTCTTTGATTTGCCACCCGTCTTTTATTATTTTAGCAGCACAGTCAATCCCGTCACTAGCTTTTGAACAGCTGGGCTGATGGTTGTATCCATTTGGCATAAAACCTTTGTCTTCATCCAACACAAATACAAAAACATCTTTTCCGTATCTGCTTTT
>JAEWYI010000018.1 GCA_023395735.1 Cyanobacteria bacterium OH_SFB_17 | reverse complement strand
CCTTGCCGCTAAGAGCATTTATTAGGGGTTCAAATGGGTCTTTTCCTACCTTGTAAAATTGTGCAAATTCTTCACTGAATTCTGTATTGTTTCCGCAAGAGCCTTCTATCATTGAACAAACACATCTAAACTGTTTATCGATGGGCCATGATTCAAAATCTCGTTGCAAAATTTCTCTTTCTATTCTCTTAGGTTTTTCACTATTTGTCAACTTTAGTGCGTGTAATTGTGAAAGATTTGTTAAGTTGTATACATCATAATTTTTAATTTCATCCAAGTTGTCTTTCGTAAACTTTTCCCAGGCCAATCCTTCTCTTAAGGCTTCTGCGAAGAATCCGAAATTTTTTACAGAATTTCTGTTAGGATTGTTTAGATCAAAGTCATTGCAATTGTTTGGGAATTCATCGCATACTCTTATATAAAAGGGGTTTGCTGCCACGTAATCTTCATTGTATTTTTGCATTAAAGATAAATATTTGTCATACATTGTTGTCTTAGCCAATGTGGATGACTCTTTTGGGGATGGCAAAATCTCTTTATGAAGCTCAAATTTTTCGGTAACGGAGTTTATTGCGGAAAAAAGCTTTTTTACTTGCCCAAGAGTGTATACTTGAGGAAAAGAAGCAAAATCGTGGTTGTAGCTCAAGATTCTTTGGTCTGTATTTTCCCAAAGCTGTCCTTTGAATTTGTTTAATTCATATTCCGGATTGTCCCCGCCTTTTATTATAACGTAGGCTTTGTCCAAATCGCTTCCGGGAAGCGCGTTTCTGCGCCCAACAGAACATACGCTGTCGTATCCGGCTCTTATAACGTTAAAAGAATCTGATTCCTGCAGTAAATTTTCTTCGGATTTTGAAACAGCTTTTATAAATTCATTTTCGATTTTTTCAGAAATTGTTTTTAGGTTAGGTAGACCTGTGAGCTTTTTAAAGTAATTTACAAATTCTTCTTTGTCTTTTAGACAGTCTATTCTATTTAAAAAACTTAGATTTTCTTTTCGAATGTTCACAAGATTTGGGTCATTAATATCTTCGCCGATGTCAAGATAGTTTCCCAGTTTAAATTTCTCAAAAATCTTTATGGCTTGTTCTGAATTGATTGGCCCGTTTGTCGGTATTCCCATTTCAAGTAAATTTAATTTCCAAGGAGCACCTCTAAAGCTCGGGTATTGTTTTTTCTTTTTTATAAAATATGCAGGGTATAATTCAGAAGGAATTTTTTTAATTTCACTATGCTCAAGTGCGCTAGGGCTTGTGTTGCCAGAGCTTGTTTTTGCAAAAGATTTTGGTTGGTTGCATTTTGAGATAGGGGAATTTGCGTTAAATGTAATCATTTAACTCTCCTGAAGTTAGAGACCTTGATGTAAGATAATTGCTAAAAACATGTAAAAATAAATATTTGCTACTTTTGTAATGTAATTTTTACAAAAAAATATATAAATTAACCTAAGTTGATTAAAAAACAATTTAATATTCATCCTAAAACAGACCGGCTACTGCTTTGAGTAATCGGTCTGTTTTTTATTTTTTTGAATTGTTTTTTTAATAATTCATCTGCCAGCCATCTTTAACAAGTCTTTCAGCACAATATAATCCGTTTGACATTCCGTCGTTGCAACGTTGTTCTTCTCCTTTGCTTATTGGAGAAAGAGTTCCATTTTTTGTAATAATAAAAGTAAACAAATCTCGTCCAAATTCGTTAGGTGGCTTCGCAGGTCCGTTCACGTCAAAATCAATAGTTCCATAAATAGTTGTTGAGGGTGCAATTGTACTAGTTCCTGCGCCGTAAATACCATAGCTAGTCCCGTCAACAGTAATAAAACGATAAGACTTATATCCGCTATATCCTGATATATTAAGATCTGTATACCCAAGCGAGGATTTGATTTTTGGATCAAATGTGTAGTATGCTTTTTGAGGCATGCATCCGGTACTATCGACTGAATATTCACAATTTTTAACTATTTTGAAATACTTAGATAAGGCGGAGCCAAAAGTAATGGTACTTTGAGGACTGTTTTTGTCCAAAACTCCTGTGCAAAGCAAATCGCCTACACAACCGTTGTCCACCATTAAATTTTGTAAGGCCTGGCTGGCGATAGAATAGGCCTTTTCCATTTGTGTAGCATATTGTTTTTTTTGATAATTATTGATTAATGTCGGGATTGTCATCGCTGCAACAATCCCAATAACACCTAGTGTAATTAGCACTTCGGCCAAGGTAAATCCTCTTGTTTTTTCATAAAGCTCCATATTTCTTTCTTGCGGTTATTTGATAATCATGTTCCACTTATTTAATTTTTTGTATAGGTTTAGGTTAATAATTTAATAATTATTAATAGTTCATCTGCCAACCTTCTTCGATTATGCGTCCAGCGCAAGCTGTTCCTTTGGTATTTGTAGAGGTACAACCATTGTCATTTTTCCACCAGCTTTCACCTATTCCGTTCGCAATTTGACCACCTTCAGGATATAACATAGGCCCCGTTCCGTTTGTTAAGTAAAACATAAATGTGTCTCTTCCATAACGGTTTGGTACTTTTGGCCCGTTTATGTCTACTATAATTCTTCCGCAAAGACTTTTAAATGGACCTGATGGAGAAGAAGAAGTGCAATTATCATAAATGTCTGCAGCAACAGACATTCCATCTAAAGTGGAAAATGTGTAAAGGTATCCATTTGCAAGATGTGCAACTGATTCACCTGATGTTGGTTCATAGTGATCAGGCGTTTCTGTCGTAAAACAGCCTGCAACTATAGATTTTTGGCAGTTTTTTGCAACTTTAAAATAACTTGCAAATTGATTTTCAAGTTCATAAGTACCGGTTTCTTTCATACAACTTAAATCCCCGGGGCAACCATTGTCTGCTGCCATTGCTTTAAGCGCGGTGTTTGTTGTAGTATAGAATTTTTTTAGTGCCGTAACGTACTCTTGTTTTTGATAGTTGTTAACTAGTGTTGGAATTGTCATCGCAGCAACAATACCAATAATTCCCAAGGTAATTAATACCTCTGCAAGGGTAAATCCCTTGAAATTTGCTCTCTTCATATAATATTCCTATTCAGCTGTGTAATCCTACTCTTATATTATAACTCTAATCGTGATTTTTGTCACCCTATTTTTTGATTTTAGTTGAAAATTACAGCTTAAATTATAGAATAAAGTAGTTTTGTATAATTATCAGTTGAAAAATTCTAGTTAGGTTTGAGTTTTGATTTGTCATTCATTTCAAGCGAAGAGGTCTCTAAAACGGGCCATTCAAAAAGAGAAATTCAGATGCCGCCGTTTGTTATGCAGGAGCTTATGGAGTGGAAAAAGTTTTGTCCAGAGAATGAATTGAACTTAGTTTTTTCAAGTGAAACAGGTACATTTATGGATTTCTCTGTTAAATCAGAAGAATTAGAAAACTATGTTGTCCTGACCCCGTATAATTGGTCCAAAGCTAAAGTTAGTTTTTGTTAGTACGAAAAACAATTTAGAAAGGACGGATTGCACACGAAAAAAGGTATCAAAATCAAACCAGAAGAGATTATTGCGATTCTTCGCCAAGTAGAAGTGATGATTAGCCAAGGAAAAACCGTTCCAATGGCTTGCAGAGATTCTGGAATTACTGAACAAACTTAC
>JAEWYI010000066.1 GCA_023395735.1 Cyanobacteria bacterium OH_SFB_17 | reverse complement strand
GATTCTACAATTCCTATATAATCCCCTTGAGCAATTTCAAGACCTCTATTGCAGCTTGCCCCATAGCCTCCGTTTTTACGGTGAATGGTTTTTATTCTTTCATCTTTTTTAGAGCCAAATTCATAATCGTCAATTATTTCTCTGCACTTGTCGATATCGCCTTCGTCAATTAAAATGACTTCAATATCTTTTAGAGTTTGATTTAAGATACTATCTATACATTTTTCTAAGTATTTTTCGACTTTATAAACAGGTACGATTATCGAAATTTTAGTCATTAAAAATCCTTTTAATTTTAGCCTCGTTAGTAAATTAAAGTTTTTAGCAAAAAAATATTATTAAAATCTTTGCTTCTAATACAAGGTTATAATTTATTATATGACAAGCATGTTTTTCATACATTGAGTATGTATTTTTATTAAAAAACATTTAACAAATTTAAGATTATTCATAAAAAATAGTGCCCAAGAATAATTAAAAGCAAAAAAATAAAAATATAAATTGGTGTGAGCGGTATATTTCTTTCTTTTTTATTTTTTCTTTTTGTAATTTTTTTTGTTTCTTTTTTGCCAGATTTATTATCGAGGTTTTTTTTAGTTTTTTTGTTTGATTCTTCAGTTCTTGTTTCTTTTAATTTTTTTGAATAGGCTTGTTGAAGATTTTTTTTATTTTCTTGTTTGCCTGTCATAAGTAGTTCTTCGCTGAAATTTGTTTTATCAAGTTTTTTGTTATACCCGTTTTTTGAATTAAAATAAAAAATCGATATTTCAAAAGCTCTCTCCAAGCATTCAAGCGCAATTTTTCCGTCATTAATCGGATTTGAGGAGTGGGCAGAGGTATTTCCGTGTTTTTTTATAAAAAACAAATCATCGCAAAATTCCTTTAGCCTTATATTATCAAACGATTTGTCTTTTATTCTGTTAATCATAGAGTCGAAAGTTTCATCAGGAAGTGCCTTGTCGGCTAGATAATCTTTGCATAAATTTTCTGCAAAACGTCTTGTTTGAACGATTGATTGTTCAAAATATTCATCTTTGAAAAGTTTTTCTGCCTCTGAAATTATATTGAATAAATTTTCGTTAAGCTTTTTTAAAAATAAAAAATTACTCATTTTATTACTTTAACAAAAATTATTTTTGAAAAAATCAAGTGTTCAAATTAAATATTGAGGAATAATGTTTAAATATTAAATCAGAATTTTTATGATAGAATTTTTCTATGAATAAAATAAGATGTTTATGGGTACCTCAAAATGACCCTTTATATCTGGAATATCACGACAAAGAGTGGGGAGTTCCAGTGCATGACGATAGAAAGCTTTTCAAAATGCTAATATTAGAAGGCGCACAAGCAGGCTTGAGTTGGATAACTGTCTTGAGAAAGCGTGAGGGGTATAAAAAATTTTTCTTTGATTTTGATGTCAAAAAATGTTCAGAAATGAGCGATGAAAGGCTGAATGAAGTTTTAGCTTCTCCAGAAATTATTAGAAATAGGCTAAAGGTTTTTTCTGTAAGAAAAAACGCAATTGCTTTTATTAAAATTCAAGAGGAATTTGGAAGTTTTAATAAATACTTATGGAGCTATGTCGAAGAAAAGCCTTTGTGCAAACATTTTGAAACTATATCGCAAGTCCCTGTTAAGTCTGATTTGAGTGATAGAATTTCAAAAGATTTGAAAAAAAGAGGGATGTCTTTTGTCGGCTCAACAATAATTTATTCATATCTACAAGCTGTTGGGGTTTTAAACGACCACACTACAGATTGTTTTCGTTATAAGGAATTAATTACAGATTTATGATTTTATAGGCATTAAATCAGATAAAAAAATCTGCCGATGAATTTCATCGGCAGACTCTTTAATTTAAGAATGTTTAATCAAATTAGTCTTCGATTATCCATCCGCTAGAAAGGTCAACTTTGATAGTTTTAGTTGTTGTAACTTTAACAACTTTACCAGCTTTAAGTTTAACTTTTCCGCCTTTGATAATCGCTCTGATTATTCTTGCTAACCAGCATCTTTGTTGATCAATTCCGATGTTTCCAGGGAAAGATGCGATTTGATCAAGAGGTGTTGATACAGAAACTGTATCAAGTCCCATTTTTCCTATTCTTACAAACAATTTGCCTTGAGTTACGCTTGTAACTTGTCCGTCAACTTTGCTTGTTTTAGGAATAACGATGTAACGATCTTTAGATACGATGTGTTTGTTAGCTTTTAGAGCAAAGCATTCGCCTTGTTTGTTAACAGAACTGTTCAATGTTGTTAACAAAGTTACAGGGATTTTTGTTCCTGCAGGGATTGTTGCAACAGTACCGTTAATAGTGATTTTTTTGATTACAACGCCTTCGCCTCTTTTAGCTTTCATAGCATCTTCAAGTTTTTTGTTTGGATATTGTCTTGCAATGATTTGCATGTTGTACAATCCATAAGCCATTTCTGCTCTTGTGATAGCAGAGTTAGGGTTTTTGAATTCGCCGATAGCTTTTTTAGCTTTGTAAACACCAAGTCTGTTAAGGTTAAGTGAGCAAACCATGATGTCCATAGCTTCTGCTTTTGTAATTGTATCTTCTGGTCTGAAAG
>JAEWYI010000069.1 GCA_023395735.1 Cyanobacteria bacterium OH_SFB_17 | reverse complement strand
AGTCAATCTATTTTATACTTGATGGAACAGTCACAGTATTTCGCGCAAACTACAAATATCAAACCGAATATATTTATGAATTGAGTGCACCTAGCTATTTTGGAGAAATGGCAATAATGGATGGCGGTCCTCGCTCAGCAAGTGTTGAAGCAAAAACAAATGCTGTGCTTGCTGAATTAAATTGGAATGACGTAAGAGCTTTATTTGAAGACAGACCGGAAATTATGTGCTATATTTTCAAAAATATCGGAAACGTCATCAGCATGAGGCTTAGAAGAACAAATTCACTTAACTCCTGTCTTGCAAGAGCTTAAAATGCATTATCATTTGAGTTAATTCAATGAAAGAGTCTACGTTGTTAACGCATCATTTTTTATGTCATTTTGGGTGACAAACATTTTTGCTTTAATCGGAATTGTGAACCAAAAAGTTGAGCCAACACCTTCTTTTGAATTTACATAAATTTTTCCGTTATGTAGTTCGACAAGTCTTTTTGTTATAGAAAGCCCAAGCCCTGAACCATCAATGTTACTATGCAATGACTGATTCAACTGCTTAAATGGCTCGAAGATAATTTCTTGATTTCTTTCATTAATTCCAATGCCTGAATCTTGAACACTTATCAATATATTATCTTCCCCGTCAAAACAAGACGAAATTCTTACCATTCCGCCATTCGGAGTGAATTTTATTGCATTGCTCAACAAATTATATAAAATTTGGGTTATTATTTTTTTATCAGCCCAAATATTAGCTCTTTTTACATCAATTTCAAAATTCAAAACTTTTTCTTTATCCAAAACCATAACAGAATTCACGATTTCTTTTATCAAACTTTCAATATTTATCTCCGAACAACTTAATTCTATTGTCCCGGAGTCAATTTTGGATAGACTTAAAATTCCATCTGTTAAATCTGAGAGATATCGTCCACTTTGATTTATACTTTTCAAGTAATGAATTTGTTTTTTTCTATCATACTCATTGGATGATAATATATCAGAAAAACCAATAATTATATTAAGAGGAGTTTTGATTTCATGAGACATATTTGCAATAAAATTACTCTTGGCGATAGAAGCTTCCTGAGCTTTTAAATAAAGTTCTGCCTGATAGAGACCTACCGCTGTTTGCTTACATATATTTTTTACTAGATCCTTGTCTGCTTCCCCTAATACAGTTTTTTCATTGAATCCAATGTAGAAAAAGCCCATAAATTTGTCATGGTAATAAACAGGAAAAGAGCAATATGACTCAACTTTCAAATTCTTTATAAAAACTTTGAGCTCCCCTGACATTTCATAAACCATAGGCTGACCGTCACATCCTAAGACTTTAAAATCAGATGGCTCATCCATATTTTTATATAAAACAGAAGGTTCTGGAAGTGCTTCTTTCGAGAAAATTGAATATTCGTCAAAAACTTCATAAACTTTTTCATATTCATTATACTCAGAGAAAAATACAACATCTGCGTTTAAATATTCCCCCAAAGTATTTACAAAAAGATTTTTTACAGATTTTTTTTCAATCGTGCTTCTAACTATTTCAATAATATTTCTGTTAATTTTTTCACGCTGCGCCTGAGCTTGGGTAAGTTCATACAGTCTCGCCTGATGAAAAGCAATCGCAACATGATTTGCGACCGTATTTACATATTGAAATTCTTCTTTTGAGATTTGCCTGTTTTCATCCTCAAAATGCGAAGACAAAACGCCCAACAACTTTCCTTGATAAAACATTGGAACTACAAAAATGGATTTAATATTATAATCATTTATAACCTTTTTTTCTATATCGAAAATAGGATTTGTTTCATTTTTTACAAAATCTCTGCAATTTAAAATAATCGGTTTTCCTTTTTTTAAAAGATTGAAAAAGTTTGGAAAATCTTCGTTTATACTGGATGAAATATATCTTTCATGTATTTTTTCAGGCAAATATTGAGCCATAGGCAGGGTAAATTTGTCGTGTTTTTCATCATACTCGACAATAAAACATCTATCAGCCTTGAGTGCTTCTCCGACTATATTTACGATTGCCTGCTTGAGCTCACCAACATCCAAAATTTTTCTTATTGCAGTCATTGCTTTTGTGTAGTGTTTTTCTTTTCTATATTGATCTTGCAGTTTAAAATTCTTCAAGCTTATTTCTGAAATTGTATTTGCAAATGTACTGAGCAAGTTGGCTGCAGCTTGAACATCTTCCAGAGTAACTGCTTTAATTTCTCGAAATGCATCAAGATAAATTTTCTCGTCAATCCCTAATTCTCTTGCCTTTTCCTTTATTTTTTGTTCTAAAGGTTTGTCCACAACAATTTGCCCGCCAAGAATTGTACCAATATGATTATTCTCAACAAATACAGGAACAGCAAAATCCGTCAAACCTGCATGACAAGTATAAATATAAGGCTTCCCTGATTCGGCAGCAGTTTTTCCTGCCTGAATATCACAGCCATTACAAAGCTGTCCGCCTTTTTTTGAACTTCTTGTAAGCTTACAAAATTCAGAAAAATTACTCGGTTTTGTTAATTGACCTGTTTCATCAACACTAACGCTAGCCATTTTTACAAATAAAGCGAAACTGTCTTGAATTTCTTGAAGTTTTTTGAGATCCATTAGGTCGGTAAAATTGTATTTTTGTTCTTCGAACATATATTCTTCTTTTTTAGTCTAGGGAGAAATACATTATACGAAGTTATATTCAAAATTTCTACTGTTTGTATTAAAAATTTAATATATAGTAACAAAGGTAATTTAAAAAATTACATGTGTGTGCTTGCGTAATTATTCATGACCGTTTTTACTATCGAATCATCAGGCAAATCATTACCTTCAGGAATATCATCAGGATTAACGTTTTTTATCCAAATCCCTTTTGAAAGAGCTTTGTCATTTTCACTTGTAACAAACACTTTTGAATTTTCTATTATCAAATCTTTAATTTCTTGCTTGGATTTTTCGCCATAACCTTCTATTTCGGCATTATCCAAAAGCTGTTCCAAATTGCTTCTCAATAAATATCCCTGAGTTTTATTTTTATTTGTGTTCTTAATTTTTTCCGTTTCTGCTGCTCTAACTTTAAAACCGTTTCTGGTATCGCCTAAATCACAATTTATTATTCCAAAATCTTTCATTTTTTGAATATTTACTTCACCGATGTCACCTGACAACTCATTCATATTGCTTTCAACAATTTTATAAGATTTAAAATAATTTACCAAATCCAACGGCTCCAAACGATATGATTTATGGTAACTTGGAGCCGTATTAATACCTTCTACAGGGTCCAAATTAATTGCAATGTTAGGTGTTTGCTCCCCATTTTGGAATTGAAGAACTTGTCTCAATGTAAGCGGTTTTGATTTATCAATTCTATGCTCATTTAAGAAACGACAATCATATTCAAAAATCGGCATCATTCCCTTACAATCGGCAATGGCATCATGGGCATCTTCCATTGGCTTGCAGAACATCCAATGATATTGTTTACCAAGCTTTTTAGAAAGTCCCATATACGGATGTATACGTTGATGCAAAACGTAGGCATCAACAATTTTATGCATTG
>JAEWYI010000042.1 GCA_023395735.1 Cyanobacteria bacterium OH_SFB_17 | reverse complement strand
GCTGCAATGTTTAAAAAACTTCCGTTTCTATTAGGTACCCAAACTGAGCTTGCGCTTTGGGTTGTAAATTCATCTGATTGTAAATCATCTTCTGTTGTTTTAGGAATTAGATTTTCGCTAACTAATGATGTTTGAGTTATTTCTTTAAGCCAATCTAGTTTTATTATTTTATGTTCGATTCCGTAGTAATCACATATTTTTTTTGATGCTAAAATTTCCATTTTATTAGATTTTTGGCCATAATCAAAAGTAAGTGCCATTTCTATATTATATTTTTCAATTGCGAGTCCTAGACTGGCTAAAGAATCCAACCCGCCAGACATTAAAATTATTGATTTCAAAATCTCCTCCAATTTTTAATTTTCATCTGTATTTTCGTCTTCGTATTCATTTATTATTTCTTGAGCTTCTTGTTTTAAAAAATCACAATATTTTTTTTCGTTAATAACTTCATCAAGAATTTCTCGCCCGTTCAAGTTGTAAAGAGCAATGAGCGCGTTTTTCTTTACTTCTTCGTCTAAATCATCCAACATTTCTTTAATCAATTCAAAAGCTCTTGGGTCTTCTGTTTCCATAATTGCTTCGATTGCGTTAATTCTGATTTGAGGCGATTCGTCAGTCAAAGAGTGCTTTAGAGCATTAAAAACTCTCTCGTTGCTGAAATTGAATTTACCTAAAACTTCAATTACTCTTTCTTTTAAAAAGGTAAATTTATCAAGAAAACCTTTTTTTGTCTCAAGGATGTAAACAAGCGGGTCTACAGCTCTTAAATCCCCAAGCATTCCTAAAGCAACCGCAGCTGATTCTCTGACATAAACTGATTTTTCTTCCTCATCTTGCACTATATTTATTAACGGTGCAACAGCGTATTTGTCACCTATTTTACCCAAGGCATCCGCGCAGGCCAAACGCACTTTGTAGTTTTCGTTTTTGTCATTTAAGCAGTATAAAAGCGGGGTTACAGCGCTTGTGTCTTTAAAATTGGCTATAGCTTTTGCACACATAGATCTGAGATTATCGCTGTTTTCTTTATCAAGAAGTAAATCAACAATCAAAGGGATTGACGATTTGTCGCGGTATTTGTCTACGCATCTGATTAAAAAGCAAAGTGCATCTTGATTTTTTACGCTAGCTAAAAAATGATTATAAATATCAAGCAATTCTTCAGGCTGATATTGCATTTCCAAGGCATCAATATTGGACACAATTACATCCGGAGATACATCATCAAAAATCTTGCATTCCGAAGCTAATGAATTTAAATCTAGTACTTTTTTTTCGTCCATGCCAAGCCTATCTTTATTGCTCAGGATACAATAAACGCATTTTAATTACAACCTTCTTTTGTCTTTAAAAACAAAGTTCTTTCTCTTAGTCTAAATCTCAGTTACGACCTTTTTAAGCCCTTTTGGTTTATCAACGTTTCTGTTAAGTTTTTCAGCTATTTTTAATGCTAAAATTTGTATTATTACAAGGTTAGAAAATAATTTCAAAAATTCATCTTCTACTTCCAAATCAATATTAAATGTGGAATTTATTCTGTCACTAGATGTGCCGATAACACAAATTGGCGGGTTGAAATCACGTTTAATTTTCTCAAGATTTTTGATAGTTGAATAAGAAAGCTCTGATGATGACACATATAAAATCACTGATTTTTTGTTGTTCAAAACGGCTAAATGGCCGTGCATAAATTCACCTAAAATATGTGACATTACGTTTATGTATGAAGTTTCTTTTATTTTAAGGCAAGCCTCTTTTGCAAGCGCGTATGAGATTCCATCAGCTGTTATCAAAATATCTTTGTATTTGGATAAAAATCTGGCAAAAGGTTTAATTTTATCAGTAAGCGCAAGTGTATCTTCAATAATTTGCGGCAATTGTTTGAGGTTTTCCATCCTGCTTTTTACATCCATTGCCTTTATTTGAGCATATTTAAGGGCTAGCAAGTACAAGCACAACATTTGCGCAAGAAGAGCCTTTGTTGATGCAATACTTTTTTCTTCGCCAGCTTGGCAATTTATTCTATAATCAGCTGTGTTCCAAGCTGTTGAATTTTCTTTGTTGGTGATGCACATTGTGCGCATTCCAAGTTGTTTGGCTTTGTTCAATGCGCTCAGTGTATCTGTTGTTTCGCCCGATTGGCTTATAAAAATGTAAAGCACATTTTTATCATGTGGAACAATTTTTTTAAGCAAAAATTCGCTTGAATAAATTGCCCTTGCTTCTATTTCTGCAACTTCGCCGAAAATTTCTGCAGCAAGTCTTGCACAGTGATAAGATGAACCGCTTGCAACCAAGATGATTTTGTCAATTTTAGTTGGTGCATTCAAAATGATATATCCGTCTGCTGCCACATAATTTTTTAGAATTAATTCCAAAATTTCTGGCTGCTCACGGATTTCTGTCTCCATGCTGCTTTCGCTCTTTGTAATTTGTAGACCGGTCATAATGCTCTCTTTCACAAATTTAAAAAAATCAAAACCGTAAATCGGGAGTTTTTTCATGCCGGACAATGTATTCACTTCATTCATGCTTAAATTGTCGGCATTATATTTAAAAAGTTTAGAGTTTTAGCCCAATTATTAAGAAATATAAACTATTCTATCAATTGGATTATAAGCTCGTTAACAGTTTTAGGATTTGCTCTTCCCTTGGTTTCCTTCATTACTTGTCCGACAAAGAAGCCTAAAAGCTGTGTCTTTCCTGATTTGTATGCTTCAACTTGAGCCGGATTTGAGTCAATGATTTTTTGTACAATTTCTTTAATTGCGCCTTCGTCAGAAATTTGGCTTAGACCTTGTTCTGAAACGATTTTTGATGCGCTTGTTCCGTCTTTTAACATGGTAAATATTATTTGTTTACCGATATTGTTAGATATAGTTCCTTTTTCGATAAGGTTAATTAGCTCAACAAAATTTTCAACAGAAAGTTTTGTTTCACCAATACTGAGTTTTTCATCTTTAAGGTATGCTGCGATTTCGCCCATAATAAAGTTTACACTTGTTTTAACGTTTGCACCTAGTTTTATGACTTCGTCGAAGAAAAGAGCAAGCTCGTGTTGTTCAACAATAATACTTGCATCATATTCGCTAAGCCCAAGTGATTGGTATCTTTCACGTTTTTGGTTAGGAAGTTCAGGCATTGTTTTCTGAATTTTTTCAACCCATTCACGAGATATTTCAAGTGGCATCAAGTCAGGCTCAGGGAAATATCTGTAATCGTGAGCATCTTCTTTGCCTCTCATTGAGCGAGTTTCGCCTGAATTATCATCCCATAGTCTTGTTTCTTGTACAACTTTTTCGCCATCTTCAACAAGTTCGATTTGTCTTTCGATTTCAAATTCGATTGCTCTTTGAAGCGCTCTAAAGCTGTTTACGTTTTTGATTTCTGCACGTGTTCCAAATTCACTTGCGCCTTTCAGCATAACTGAAATGTTTGCATCACATCTCATAGAGCCTTCCTCAAGGTTTCCGTCGCATACTCCGATGTATCTCAAAATGCTTCTTAATTCTTCCATATAAGCTCTTGCTTCATCAGATGAACGCATATCTGGTTCAGAGACGATTTCTAAAAGCGGAGTGCCTGCCCTGTTTAAGTCTACTAATGAATAGCTTGAACCTGCAATACCGTTAGCTCCTGCGTGAACAAGTTTCCCTGCATCTTCTTCAAGGTGAGCTCTTGTAATTCCGATTCTTTTGCCTTTTATATCTAAATATCCACCGATACAAATAGGTTCATCGTATTGAGAAATTTGATATCCTTTTGGTAGATCAGGATAGAAATATTGTTTTCTGTCAAATTTACATCTATTCGGGATTTGGCAATGTAGAGCTAATCCTGTAAGAATAGCCATATCTACGACACTTCTGTTTAGAACAGGCAAAACTCCAGGCATACCTAATGTAATAGGGCTTACTTGCGTGTTTTGTTCGTTTCCGAATTCAGTTCCGTCCGGTGCAAATATTTTTGACTTTGTTTTTAGTTGGGCATGAACTTCTAGCCCAATAACTACTTCGTATTTCTCTCTAATTTCTTGTTCCATGTTTATTTAACTACCTATTCATTTCATATTTTAAAACCATATTTATTTTACCACAAAGTTTTAAATGGTGTAATTATGTTAAATTTTTTATTTATTTTTTGATGAGAACCTGCTAACATCGTGACCGGCTTTTGCCATTTCTTCTACAAGTAATTTTTCAATTACTTCAATTTTTTCTGAAAAATTATATTTATTTTCACATGTTTCTTTTGTTAATGTTTTTGTTAGTAGTGCATTTATTCCTTCTTTGTAAGCATTTATGATTTTTGATGTCGCATTAAAAGGAGGTTGTGCCATTCTTTTAGTATCATTGCGCCCAATGTATTGTGCTTGTGTATTACATCCGCTTATATATGCATCTAATTCCCCTTTAAGTCTGTATCGCCAGTCTTGAAGTGTTTTTATTCTATCATCGCCTGTAATCTTATTTGTATTAAAAAAATGATTAATTTTGTGTGCTGTATATTCTTTTCTTAGGTTAGGAAGTTTGTCCAAGTATTCTGAATAGTAACTTATTGGATTATTTCTTTTGTTAATTTCGTCGCAGTACAGAAATTTCTCGTAGAACTCTTGTCGAATTTTTCGATTTTTCACATAAAGTGATTTCGCCAATGTTTTTGGATTTCCAAGATATACTGATAGATGCTTTAATTCATGTGAGAGTGATCCTAAGTTGCCAGTGTTGTTGTCTCTAATGTAGTGTCTAGTAATTAAGCCGATTTTTTTTCCAGATTTGCTTTGAAATAAAGGTTTGAGCCACCTTTTGCTAAAAGTTGTTCTAATGTCAAAATATTTTAGATTTTGAGTATCATGCGTGATTGATGGTTGTTTTGAATCAATTAGGTTTATTTTTACTCCTGGAAATATTTTTTTTAAAATATTTTTAATTTCTTTTTTTGTTATTATTGCCGGCTCTCCTGCCGATTCTTTTTTATCAAAAATATCTTCTATCATTTGCATGGCTTTTGCATGTAAAGAATCAGCGATGCGTTCTCTTGCTTCGCTTGAGCCTGTAATATTTTTCAATCTTGCAGTTGGGGCAATTTTTAACACTTCAGCATCCTTTTTTTATACATAGTAGTAAAACATGTAAATATAAATATTTGCTAAAATTTAACAAATGTTTATTTTTTTGGTATGATTCTTTTATGAATACTAAAAAAATTAAACTAAACAATTTTGAAATAGGCGGAGACAAGCTTACCATTTTAGCTGGACCTTGTGTAATAGAAAACTGGGATGTACTTGCAAAAACTGCAGAAGGTTTAAAAAAGATTACAGATGAGCTGGACATAAATTTTGTGTTTAAGTCTTCTTTTGACAAAGCTAATCGCTCGTCTTTGGACGCATATCGCGGGCCAGGAATAGAAAAAGGTCTGGAAATGCTTGCAAAAATTAAATCAGAATTCGAGTTGCCGATTGTAACCGATATTCACAGTCCGCAACAGGCATCAATCGCCGCAGAAGTTGCTGATATTCTCCAAATTCCTGCATTTTTATGCCGCCAAACAGATTTGCTTGTCGAATCGGCTAAAACAGGAAAAATCGTGAACATAAAAAAAGGACAATTTCTTGCTCCTGAGCAGATGCTTCCATTAATAAAAAAAGTTGAAAAATCAGGTAATTCAAATATATTGTTGACAGATAGAGGCACAACTTTCGGATACAATAATTTGGTTTCTGATTTTAGAGCAATACCGATTATGCAAAGTTTTAACTACCCTGTGATTTTCGATGCAACTCATAGCGTTCAGCTGCCTGGCGCAGGAGAAGAATGTTCAGGTGGAGATAGAAGATTTGTCCCTGTTCTTGCAAAAGCTGCAATGGCAACTGGAGCAAATGGCTTGTTTTTTGAGGTCCATCCTGACCCTGACAACGCGCTTTGCGATGGGCCTAACATGATTGCTTTAGGTAATGCAAAAGAATTGTTTAAGGTTTGTAGAGATATTTTTGAGATTGTAAGATGATATTAAAACAGTTTATTTTTGGTTTTTTAGAAAATAATAATTATTTATTGATTGATGAAGTTTCAAAGGAAGCTGTTTTGATTGATTGTACCGAAAATTCTGAAAAAATAGGAATAATGTTGAAAGAGACAGGAGCAAAGTTAAAATATCTTTTGTTGACTCACGGGCATTTCGATCATGTTATGGGTGTAAATTCTTTGAGAAATGATTATGATTGCAAAGTTTTAATCAATGAAGCCGATGTTCCTCTTTTAAATACTATGAGCGAGCATGCAATGAATTTTGGGCTGAAAGCTGAGGGCATCGCAAAGGTTGACGGATATTTAAAAGATGAAGAAGTAATAAAATTAAGTAACATAGAAATTAAAGTCATATTTACACCGGGGCACACAAAAGGTGGTGTTTGCTTTTTGATTGGTGACAAATTATTTTCAGGTGATACAATTTTTTATGAGTCGGTTGGAAGAACCGATTTGCCGGGCGGAAACTTTCAAGAACTTGTCAATAGTATTCAATCAAGGATTTTTGCGCTTGATGAAAATGTTAAAATTTATCCGGGGCACGGCATTTGCACAACCGTCGGACACGAGAAAATTAATAATAAATTTTTGTAGAAAAAATAATTTATTTGATAAATTCGTTTTAATATAACGATTTTTATCATAAAAACCACTCCTTAAGTATGTGGACAGGAAGGAATAAAAATGAAACAACAGTTAGAAAAAATTTATAATGATGCTGATTTGGATATCAAAAACGCCAAAACATCTGATGATATAGAAGAAATTAAACTTAAATATCTAAGCAGAAAAGGTGAGCTTAATTCAATTAAAAAAGGGCTTAAAGATTTGTCTGATGAAGACAAAAGAATTGTTGGTGCTTTTGCAAACGAAGTGGCGCAAAAGCTTGAATCTTCTATAAAAGAAAAATTTGATTCAATTTATCGTGAAGAATTAAACGAGAAATTGCAAAAAGAAAAAATTGATATTACATTGAGCGGAAAATTTGTTCCACAAGGACATATTCACCCAATCACCTCAACAATCAACGAAATTGTTTCAATTTTTCAGACTTTAGGTTTTTCGCTTGTTCATTCAGAAAATTCACCAGAAGTCGAAACTGAACATTTTAATTTTGATATGTTGAATTTCCCTTTTGACCATCCGGCTCGTGATATGCAGGATACTTTTTATACAAAGCTTGCTCAAAACGTAGTGTTGAGAAGCCAAACTTCAAACGCGCAAGTAAGAGAAATGGAAGTCAGCAAACCTCCAATTATGGTAATTGCGCCAGGCCGAGTTTATCGTTCAGAAGCTGTGAATGCAAGAAAAAATAATTTCTTCCATCAAATAGAAGGACTTTATGTTGATAAAGGAATTACTTTCGCTGATTTAAAAGGGGTTTTAAACGAATTTATCAGACTATATTTCGGATCAAGCCGTGTTACAAGATTTAGAAGCAGTTTCTTCCCATTCACCGAGCCCAGTGCTGAAGTTGATGTTCAGTGCATTATGTGTGGCGGAAAAGGTTGCAGAACTTGTAGCGGAAGCGGTTGGTTAGAAATTTTAGGCTCCGGTATGGTGGATGTAAATGTGCTAAAAGCATCCGGTGTCGATCCTGAAGTTTATACAGGTTTTGCTTTCGGTATGGGCGTAGAAAGACTAGCTATGCTTAAGTATGCAATAGATGATATTCGTTTGTTCTTTAACAATGATGTCAGATTCTTGAATCAATTTTAAGATTTTTAAATTTAATATAAAAGGCCCAAAACTCATTGAGTTTTGGGCCTTTTA
>JAEWYI010000040.1 GCA_023395735.1 Cyanobacteria bacterium OH_SFB_17 | reverse complement strand
TTTCTTCATTAATCAAGTGGAAGTTATCTTTTGTCAAAGGAGCATGCAAGGAAACTACGTCCGAATTTTTCAACAATTCATCCAATTCAACATATTTTACCCCGTATTTTTCTTCCAACTCTTTTTTAGGATACAAATCATAAGCCAAAACATTCATTCCAAAGCCCTTGGCGATTCTAATAGCCTCAGAACCTATTGCGCCAGTTCCGACAACACCAAATGTTGATCCATTCAATTCAAATCCGGTATAAACATCTCTGTCCAAATGTTCATTTTTCAAGTTCATATACGCCCTTGCGACTTTTCTTGTCACATCAAGAATAAGGCCAAACGCAAATTCTGCAACCGTAACATTTCCATAACCCAAAGAATTTACTACCTGAATATTATTTTTCTTGCAATATTCCAAGTCGATATGATTAAATCCCACACAACGCAATGCAATCAATTTCAGTTTAGAAAACTTGATTAAAATATCCGACGAAACTCTTGAGAAAGTGAAACAAGAAATAACTTCAGCTTCCTGCATTTCTTCTGTAATAACTGTTTTATCGTTTAGAGATTCTTCCAACAATTCACATTCGTGGTTTTTACAAAACTCTATTAATTCAGGCTTTTCTTCTTCTCTTACGTCAAAAAATAATATTTTCATATGCAATCCCTTTTATAACTGTTATCATATTTTGATTTTAACACTTTTTAAAATATGAATTAACATTCATAATAATTTATTAATTATTTGCCTAATCAAAAATGTACTCAACAGGGGAGGCAAAAAATTATCTTATAAAATTTGTCCAAATTTTTGGCTCTTTTATCGGAAGCTCTTTTTTCGCAGAGTCTATTGCCTTCAATAAAAATATCATATTTTTTGCCATAATTTGTATAGTCTGAATTCCTTCTTCATCCATTATCACTTGCCCAGGAGTCTGTCCATGAGCTACATTCCAATAACTTGATTATGCGACAAACATCTCTGAAAGAGTCAGGTAATGATTTAAATGATCAAATGTTGCAACCTCTCCAGAACGCCTTGCTACAGCCACACTTGCGCCGACTTTATGACGAAAAAGACCGCCGTTTGCACTTGCTACATAAAAAGCTCTGTCGAGAAAACATTTCATTGTTCCTGCTATAGATGCGTAATAAACGGGAGATGAAATAATTATTCCGTCAGCCTCAGCCATTTTGGGAATAATTTCGTTTACTTTGTCATCAATAATACATTTTCCGTTTTTATTTCGGCCACAAGCCCCACAAGCGATACATCCGCGAATGTTTTCACCGCCAACATTTATTATTTCACATTCAATCCCTGCCGATTCAAATTCTTCAACGGCTGATTTCAATGCATGATAAGTATTACCTGCTTTTTTAGGGCTTCCGTTAATTGCAATTACTTTCATTTTTTCTCCTAATATATTCCATCCGTTGAACCGTAACCGTAATCACTTTCGTTAGGATTTATGTTTTCTCTGTTCATAAACGCAGGACTCATATCACTGCCATACTGCTGGTATATTATTTCATTATAGAAATCATCTGAATCTTCAGAGTCTTGAGAATCTTCGTCTTCTGAATTTTGCTCAGAAATATCAGTATCTACACCGTCCTTTGACTGTTGAAGAGAGCCTTGCGCAAAAATCGGACAATTCATAATACATAAACACAAAAGTAATAAAATAATTTTATTCATAGTCACATTTTACAATGAGAAAAAACTTTTGCAATACATCTAAAAATAAAAATTATACTAAAAGAGGATTTCTTTTTATTATATTAACTTTATTCTGTAAAAAAAGGAGACAATTATGGACATGAAAGAACTTTTAATCACATTGAGAGATATTCATTTTAAGTGTTTTTTGGTTGGTTTTATTTTCTTGGTTATCGCGGCATTGATTTATTTGCCTTGCAGATGCGCAATTGCAAATATTTACCAATCATTTTTTGGACTAAGTGCCGAAATTTATTACAAAATGTGGATATTTTTTGTAGGAATAATAAAAACAATACTTATTTTCTTGTTTTTAACTCCTGCAATTGCATGCCACTGGGCACTAAAATGCCACGAATCTAAACTTGAAAATAAAGACTAAATTACTTTATTTAATAAAATTAGCAGGCCACATAAGCGAGCCTGCTAATTTTTAAAACAAAAAAAACATAAACAATAATATTTGTACTTCAATAAATTTTATTTAAAAATTTGTTTGTTTTACAATTAAAATATGATAATAAAAAACAAAGTTTTTAATAAAACATTAACCTTCTTCCAAGATATTTCACGAAGCGAAATAATCTTACAGGCCGTTCTTGTCGGTCTAATCTCCGGACTTATTGTTGTTTTGTTCAAACTTTGCATCACAGATTTATTCAACTTGATACAAAAATTCCTGACACGCTTCAGTTTTTATGAAAAATTAATAATATTTCCTGCAATAACAACATTAGGTGGGCTAATTTCAGGAATACTAGTCTTTAAATTTGCGCCTGAAACAAAAGGAAGCGGAATTCCATACGTAAAAATGACTTTAGCAAGAATTGGCAAAGGAACACGGTTAAGAAGTATAATTGTTAAATTTTTAGCAGGTGTGGCTGGAATCGGAACAGGACTATCGCTCGGAAGAGAAGGCCCGAGCGTTCAACTGGGAGCAGGTGCCGGAGCTTTAGTTGCAAAAATATTTAAAAAAAGAGGAACCAATCAACATAATCTTATTTCTGCAGGTGCAGGTGCTGCGATTGGAGCTACATTTAACGCTCCAATAGCAGGAACTCTTTTCGTTTTAGAAGAACTCTCTCAAAATTTCACTCCTTCAATACTATTTCCGGTTTTAATTTCAACGGTATGTGCAGCAAATATCGCAAGGCATTTTTTGGGAGAAAATCCATCGTTTTTAATCCCTAAAATTTTAGAACCAATTTCTTTTGAAAGCTTACCAATCTTTATCATTTTAGGTCTTCTGGCAGGAATATTTGGAGTTTTATTTGCAAAAGTTATATTTTTTAACAATGATATCTATGAAAAAATAAACATTCCTAACTGGATGAAACCTGCAACTGCAGGCTTTTCAATCGGAATTATCGGCTTATTTTTACCTTATATTTTAGGCTCTGGAAACCTTTCGGTAGAACTTCTATTACAACATAAAATTGCATTATCAATGGTTGCATTTATATTCATTGCCAAGTTCTTTATAACTCCATTTTGTTTTGGCTCAGGCGCGGCAGGCGGGATCTTTCTGCCTATGCTTATGTTAGGCTCTTTCTTGGGCTATTTTATCGGAGGAGTCGCTCAAAAATTCGGCGTTAACGTAAATCCAATAATTATTTCGCTTGTTGGAATGGGTGCATTTTTGTCAGCAACAGCAAGAACTCCAATTACAGCAATCGTTATGGTCTTTGAGATGACAGGAGATTACAACCATATTTTACCAATAATGTTTAGTGTCGCAATAGCAGATTTAGTAGCGGAAAAACTTAATCATGCGCCTATATATTCATCTTTAATACTAAAACAAGTTAAACCTACAGAAGAAACTCGAAAATTAAGTAAATTTAAAGTAAATAAAGTAATGGACGTTGAATTATCAAAACTAAAACAAGACAGCAAAATAGAAGAAGCGCTAAAAATAATTGAAAATTCTAAACATAATATACTTCCAATAGTTAATAACACAGAAAAACTAATAGGCTCAATCACAAAAAGCGAGATAGAAACCGCTATATTACAAGGAAATGATGAAAAGACAACTGTTGAAAAAATAATGAACCCTGAGCCGCTCACAATAAAACAAGACGACGATTTATACAAAGCATTTTATATTATGCATTTAGACGATACAGAAAATTTTTTGGTTGTTGACAATTCAAAAAAAATAAAAGGAATTTTGACAAGAGAAAAAATTTTAGAATTGTTTGATTAAGGATACAGCTTGATTTTTTAAAATTGATAGAATTAAAGGGCTCACTAATCGCGAGCTTTTTAATAATTTACCCCCGATTGGATTTCAGCTCAGATGCAAGCGAGGACACTATGTCCGAGCTTCGCAGATGAGGGTATCGGTGAGCCGATTAACCAGTTTGTTTTTGAGACACGATGTCGATAAAACAAATCGTGAGAATCCAATTGCTTCAATCTTGTAAATCTTAAAAAATTTACCCCCGATTGGATTCGAACCAACGACGCACAGCTTAGGACGCTATCGCTCTATCCATCTGAGCTACGGGGGCTTATGTGTCAATTTTAGCACAAAATATTCAGATGGATAGAGACTAATTTTTTATTGATGAATCTTTTTTCTTTCCTCTTTTAGGTTTTTCAACTTTATACCAATCTTTTTTAACCCCCAAAGCTTCAATTTTCATCACAAGCTGAACAAAATCAGGATGTTCCACAACTTGATGCAAAAGCTCTACTGTTGGGATTTTTAAAAGTTTTGCCAACTTGTTCAAAACATCTCTGTCTTGAATGTATGCAGAAATTTTGCCTGTTTCCAATTTTCTTGATTTTCTTCCTGCGCCTTCTCTTTTGCCGCCTCTTGTCAAAATATTTACTCCTTTTATCCTCTTTGTATAACTATTTTACCACAATTAGAAAAAAGTACTTATATTAAACTTTTAACAATAATACTTTTTACTCTGCTTAACCGACTCTTTGGACTATTGATATTTTTAAAATCTTCATTAATATAAATATAGGGACTTCCCGAGTAATTTTTGTGAGGTAAATTTGGTTCTGTCTTCTGAAAAAAATCTATACGAAATTCTTGAAATAACACCAGATGCAAGCGCTACGTCAATAAAAAGCGCTTACCGAAAGCTTGCAAGAAAATATCACCCTGATTTAAACTCAGGCGACAGCGCGTGCGAAAAAAAATTCAAAGAAATAACCGAAGCCTACGAAATATTATCTGATACAAACAAAAAAAAGAATTACGATTTGCTTAAAGGTTTTTTCACTGAAACCTCCAAAACCAAATACAAAGAAGCAAGCAAAGCTTACAGCGAAAACAAAAAAGAAGAAAACAAGCAAAAGGAAGAAAAATTTTCTAATATTTTTAACGATATTCTAGAAGGATTCAAACACACAACATCAAGCTCAAAAGAAAAAAGTCAATTCAAATCAAAACCTGCCCCGCCGCAGCGCGGCGGCGATGTCTACACTGACATCACAATATCATTTCAAGAATCTCTAACAGGAACCTCAAAGACCATCAACATTCTTCACACCCAAATTTGCCCAAACTGTGAAGGACGACCTTTCTTGAACGGAACAAAATGCCCGATTTGTGGCGGAATTGGCGAACAATCATCCCACAAGAAATTGAACGTAAAAATTCCTTCCGGAGTAAAACACGGCGCAAAAATCAGGATTGCAAATGAAGGCAATAAGGGATATAATGGAGGACGTAACGGAGATTTGTACCTTAATATAAAAATAAAACCCGATTTAAAATTTAGCTATGAAGGCTTAAATGTTTTTTATTCTGTCGGTATAGCGCCACATGAAGCCGTTTTAGGAGCAACAATTGAAATCCCAACACCTACAGGTGAAAAAATTTCTATGAAAATTACACCAAAAACTCATTCAGGGCAAAAGTTCAGACTTTCCAAGCAAGGACTATCTTCAAGCGAAAACAACGAAAAAGGTGATATGATTGTATCGGTTAATATAAATCTACCAAAAGAGCTATCGGAAGAAGAAATAGAGCTTTATAAAAAATTAAAAGACTTATCAAATAATGTGAGAGAAGATTAAATGACAAAAACAAAAATAAAAGAGATATTCACGTCCATTCAGGGTGAAGGTCCATACATTGGCTACAAACAGCTTTTCATAAGGTTTTGCGGATGCAATTTAGACTGCACATATTGCGATACTGTTGATATTCCAAATGAAGATTTTATTGAATTTACACCACAAGAGCTTAAAAAATACCTTGATGATTTTAACCTAAAAACCATACATTCTATTTCCCTAACTGGTGGAGAGCCTTTGATTTGGAAAGATTTTTTAATCGAATTTCTCCCGCTCTTAAACAACAAAATTTATCTTGAAACAAATTCAACGCTAAAAGACAATCTTGAATCCATAATAAAATATGTAGATATAATTTCTGCTGATATAAAGCTTCCTAGCGCATCAGGAGTAGAAAATTCTTTTGCCTTGCACGATGAATTTTTCAAGGTTGCAAAAAAATATGACAAAGACATTTTTGCAAAAATCGTTTTTGACCAAAATATATTAATAGATGAAATTTCAAACTGCATTAAACTCGCTCAAAAATACAATTTTCCACTCATTTTACAGCCAAAAACAGTTGGTAACGGTATAGAAATGGAACAAGATAAAATTTTTGAAGTGTACGACAAATTTTTATCAGGGCACGCAAATACACGTGTAATTCCTCAAGTACACAAATTTTTGGGTGTAATTTAAAAAATCAAATTTTACGCAAATCCAAGTGTTCGGCCAATGCCTGCCTTTTTGCCGGCTTGCGCAGATGTGAACATTGTGTCGCCAACTCCAATGTTTGAGTTTATTCCAACAGTAGAAGCGCCAAAAGGATTGTTAGCCGAAGCAGATCCGCCAGAAACTCCTGCAAAAGATTGCCCTTGGACTTCTTTTGCCGCTCCAACAGGTTTTATTGATGCTGATTGCGTAAATAAATTCAGTTTATCAATTGCCATAGTATTACCTCTTACTTATATAAAAACACAAAAGCTTCAATTTTTGCACAAAAACACGATTTTGTTACAAAATTAATACTCCTTTCTTTTTTTTGGAAATTAACTTATAATTCATCTATGGACATGCAGGTTTTATCGGAATATTTGGAATATTTAGAAATAGAAAAAGGGCTTTCGCAAAATACTTTGGACGCATACAGGCGCGATTTAAGTTATTTTCTTGATTTTTGCGAAAACAATAACGCAGAAGAGATAGTTGATATAGGAAGAAATCAAATAAATGCTTATATTTTAGAATTAAGAGAAAAAAAATATTCTTCCACAAGTGTTATGAGAAAAATTGCTTCTCTTCGAGGTTTTTTCAAATGGATTTGTGCTGCAGAAATTTCAAATACAAACCCGACTCTGACTTTAGAACAGCCCAAAATGGCGAAAAAGCTCCCAAAAGTTATGAGCATTTCTGAAGTCGAAAGCTTGTTGAGAGAAGATTTAAGCCCACTGGAAAGACTTATAATTGAGCTTCTTTATGGAAGCGGGCTCAGAGTTTCTGAGCTTGTCGGTCTCAAAGTTAACAGCTTTGATTTAAACGCAAGTTACCTCAGATGCTACGGCAAAGGCTCCAAGGAAAGAATTGTCCCTCTTGGCAGGAAAGAAAAAGAAGCTTTGAAAGATTATTTTGAAAAACGAGATTTTTTAGTAAAAAAATTTAATTTAGATACAAAAAATCTTTTGATAAACGAAAACGGAAGATTCACAACGCGCCAAGACGTATATAACTTTATCCATGCTCAGGGGAAAAAAATAAACAAAAATATTTCGCCACACACACTGAGACATTCTTTTGCGACTCATCTTCTTGAAAACGGTGCTGATTTAAGAATTGTACAAGAACTTTTAGGCCACGCGGATGTTTCGACAACTCAATTATACACTCATATAAGCAAAAAAAGGCTTAAAGAAGTTTATTTTGCAATAAACGGTTAATAAAAAGCAAACAGGAATAAATTGCTTTTAGTAAATTAGCAAGTAAAATTAAGAATAGAAGCGGGGCCGAGAATATGAATATTGAAGAAAAAGAAAAACAAAATAAAAAAGCTTTATTGTGGCTGAATTTGGCACATTTGACAAATGATACATATTCAGGTTTTTTAAACCCGATAATGCCATTTATAGCTGCGAAAATCGGATTTTCAATGGCTATTGCAACGGTTATTATGAGTATTGCGCAAATATGTGCGTCAATGTTTCAGCCTATATTCGGTTTTTTTGCAGATAACATGGTAAAAAGAATGTTCATTTTTTGGGGTCTGATTTTTGGCTCAATTTTTGTTCCGCTAGCAACAAACGCTCCAAACACTGCCCTTCTTACCTTGTGCGTAATCCTCGGAAACCTTGGCGGAAGCTTATTTCACCCGCAAGCTTTAGGTTTTGTATCAAGATTTTCAAAAGATAACTTTGTCGTAAATATGGGAATTTTTATTTCTGCAGGGACAATAGGATTTTCTTTCGGACCGATAATTTCTGCATTTGTAACAGAGCATTTGGGCATGGAAAAAATTCCATATATGTCAATAGTTGGGGTAGTTCTTGCGCTTTTGATGTTTAAGTTTGTGCCTAAAATTTCAAATATTAAAGAAGAAATTCCAACCCATATTGAATTTAAAAAATCCTTCATTGATATTTTATCAAACAAATTTATGCTTATTTTAATTCTTGTATCAATGATGAAAACACTAATCGCAAACAGTGCTACAATATTGCTTCCGTTCTTGTGGAAAGACTTGGGACATAGCCCAACTTATATTGGTGGAGCGCTTTTTATGTTTTTGATTCTCGGTGGAATCGCCTCTTTTTTGAGCGGAAGAATAGAGAAAAAAATAGGAGCAAAAAAAGTTTTTTATTTTTCAATGATTGTGACTTGCCCTCTAATGATAGGTTTTTTGGCCACATACAAAATGCATCCCTATGCTTCACTTGCATTTTTCACTCTAATGGGGTTCGCGTCAATGTTGGCTCAACCCGTTATGTTGGTTATGGCTCAGCGGATTTTACCTGATTATAAAAGTATCGTATCGGGATTTATCAACGGATTCAGCTGGGGCGTGGTTGCCATATTTTTGACGATTGTGGGATTTTCTGCAGAGGCTTTTGGAATCGGAAAAGTTCTTTTGATTGTTTCTTTTGTTCCTGTCATTTTTTCATACTTTGTGAAATTTTTACCTGAACATGTTCAAGGAAAATAATATTTGTCCTATAATTAGTATATGAAAATATCAAGACAAACATTTATAAACGTACACAGAGATGCATGGGTGGAAGTCAATCTCGAAAACCTTACGCAAAACGTAAAAACCTTTAAAAAACTTGTTAAAAAAGGGGTCAAGATGCTTGCGGTAGTAAAGGCTGATGCATACGGACACGGTGCCGTTATGCTTGCACCGACAATGTTGGCGTCAGGAGTTGATGTGCTTGGAGTTGCTTCAATTGACGAGGGGCTCGATTTAAGAAATGCAAAGATATCCGCAGAAATCCTTACGCTTGGGGCTGTTCCTGTTTGGGCGTTTGAAAGTGCTATACAAAATGACATTTCTATATCTATTTTTTCAAACGAACATATTGAAGCCGCAAAACAAGCTTTTGAAAGAACGGGCGAAAAAATTAAAGCCTACATTAAGCTTGACACTGGGATGAACAGAATTGGAGTTAGCTTAAATGATGCAATTGATTTTATAAAAGAAGTACAAAATTCTGAATTTATAGATTTAAAAGGAATTTTCTCGCATTTGGCTTGCGCAGAAGATGAAATCGAATCTAAAAAACAATTTGATAAATTCGAAGAAATTATCTCGAGTCTAAACACAGAAAACCTCACATTACACATATTGAATACGGCCGGCACAATTTCATATCCGGATTTTCAACACAATATGGTTAGAGTAGGAATAGGATTATACGGACTTATGCCTGATTTGCCTGAATCAGCAAATTTTTCTTCTAAATTAAAACCTGTTATGGCCCTCAAAGGAAGAATTACAAGAATCCACACAATGAAAAAAGATGAAGGAATAAGCTATGGCCACACATTTGTTGCAGAAAAAGACATCAAAGTTGCAACTGTTCCAATAGGCTATGCAGACGGTGTTCCAAGAGCTTTATCCAATAAAATCTATGGGAAAATCGACGGAAAGAAAATCAAACAAATAGGAAATATCACCATGGATCAAATGATGTTTGATATTTCTGAAATTGATGCAAAAGAAGGCGATGTAATTTCACTTTTAGACGAAGATTTATCTATTGACGAATGGGCAAAAATATTAAACACAATCAATTACGAGCTTACTTGCAGACTAAAAGTAAGATTACCGAGGGTATACACCAGATAGGAAAATTGCAGATGTATGATTTTGGAATAATTGGAGCAGGACCGGCAGGATACAGCGCAGCAATAAGGGCAGCACAGCTTGGAAAAAGCGTAGTTTTATTTGAAAAAGAACTTTTAGGCGGTGTGTGCCTAAACAAAGGCTGTATTCCAACAAAAACTTTTTTGTATGCTGCAGACAATTTAAATTCCATCAAAAAACTTACAAATATTGGGATTAACGCAGAAAACATTTCTTTTGATTTTGAAAAAATAGCCGAAAATAAAGAAAAAGTTGTCTCAAAAGTCAGAAAATCACTGGAAATGCTTTTGAACAGCTATGAAATTGAGATTGTAAAAGCAGAAGCAAAAATTAAATCAAAAAATACAATTGAAGCGGACGAAAAAATTTACGAATGTAAAAATATAATTGTTGCAACCGGAGCAAAACCCAAAAGTATTGCAAACTTCGAATTTGACAATGAGTTCATTTTAAATTCTGACGACGTTCTAAATTTGAAAAGCCTACCGCAAAAAGTTTTGATAGTAGGCTCAGGCGCAATTGGAGTTGAATGGGCAAGGATTTTTTCAGCATTTGGAGTCCAAGTAAGCGTCGTTGAAATATTTGACAGGCTGCTTCCGCTTGCAGATATAGAAATTTCTCAAAGATTGGAAAGAACCTTTAAACAAGCAAAAATTAAATATTATCTCTCGACTTCTGTCGCAAAGATAATAGATAAAAAAGTCACACTATCCAACGAAGAAGTATTAGAACCTGATTTTGTACTTTTTGCAACAGGCAGAAGCCTAAATTCAATTCCATTCGACAACACAGATGAAAAAATTAAAAAAGAAATTTCAGAAGAAATCAAAATAGTCGGAGATGCTTTCGGCTCAATCCAATTGGCACATTTTGCAAGCCACCAGGCGGTAAATGCCATAAACAAAATTGTGTTGAACGAAAGCAAAAATGATTTTATCACTCCTTCTGTTGTTTACGGAAACCCTGAAATCGCTTGGTGCGGAATGACACAACAAGAAATAGAAAAAGAAAATTTAGAATACAAAAAATCTTTCTTCCCTATTTCAGCTCTTGGAAAAGCGGCATCCGAAGGCAACTTGGAAGGTTTTATAAAAATTCTTGCAGACAAAAACGACAAAATTCTTGGCGCTCACATAATTTCAAAAGAAGCATCAGCGCTTATTCACCAATTATCCATACCAATGCAAAACGGATTGAGCATAAAAGACCTCAAACACTGCTGTTTTGCACATCCAACATATTCTGAAGGCGTTTATGAAGCGATTTTGGGGTTGGATGGAGAATCTTTATCAATGCTAAGGAGCCCAAATGCCTAGACTTCCGGAATATTTAAAAAGACCTATAATCAACACCGAAAAAACAAAATTTGTAAGAAAAATCTTAAAAGATAACTGCCTCAACACGGTTTGCGAAGGCGCAAGATGCCCGAATAAAAATGAATGTTACCAGAAAAAAACAGCAACATTTTTGATTATGGGCTCTGTTTGTACAAGAAATTGCAGATATTGCAACATAGATTGCGAAAAACCGCTTCCGCTTGACGAAAAAGAGCCTGAAAACATAGCAAAGGCGGTAAGCAAACTTGATTTGAAATATGTTGTAATAACCTCTGTTACAAGAGATGATTTGGCTGATGGGGGCGCAAATCACTTTGTAAAATGCATTGAAGAAATACGAAAGCAGTCTATACAAAACAATAAAAAAGTAAAAATAGAAATTCTTACTCCTGATTTCAAAGGGGATAAAAATTCACTGGATTTGATTATAAAAAGCCAGCCTGACGTTTTTAACCACAATATCGAAACGGTTGAAAAAATATTTAAAAATGCCCGCCCACAAGGAAACTACAACTTATCGCTTGATGTTTTAAAATACGTCAAAGAAAATTCTTCTATAACAACAAAATCAGGATTAATGATTGGCTTAGGCGAGACTTTTGAAGATATTGAAAAAACACTTCTTGACTTAAAATCAATCAAATGCGACATTGTGACAATCGGACAATATATTTCACCTTCGAAAAATCACCTGCCGGTAGAAAAATACTATACCCTTGAAGAATTTGAACAGATAAAAGAGCTTGCCAGAAAAGTCGGCATAAAAAATTACCAAATCGGACCACTTGTAAGAAGCTCCTATAATGCCTCAGAAACTTCTGATTTCAAATAAACAATTTTAATTCAAAATCTTCTTAGCCCTTAGTAGCTTTTAACCTTGCTATAGCTCTTGCAAGCGCAATCTCAGCACGGTCAACATCGACTTCAGAAACATCTTCGGTCAGTCTTTCTTCTGCTCTGCGTCTTGCTTCAATTGCTCTTTCTACATCAATTTCTTCTGCTTTTTCTGCTGTTTGTGTCAAAATCAAAGCATCATTTCCCTGAAGCTGAAAAATCCCGCCCATTGTTGTAAAAAAGTGCGGCTTTCCATCAACAATAACCTTTGTTACGCCGATATCAAGAGGGCACATGAAAGGGATATGGTTTGGCAAAACACCGAACTCACCTTGTGTGCTTTTCGAATAAATTTCATCAACATCAGAGTCGAAAACGACTTTTTCATGTGTTGTTATTTTTAAATGTAATTTTTTTTCTGGCATCGATTAGTCCTTCTCTATATAATCGTTGAAATTATAATTGTTTAGCTTTTTCAACTGCTTCTTCGATTGTACCAACCATATAGAAAGCTTGTTCAGGAAGATTGTCATGTTTTCCGTCAAGAATTTCTTTAAATCCTCTGATAGATTCTTCCAATTTAACATATTTTCCAGCAAATCCTGAGAATTTTTCTGCAACAAAGAACGGTTGAGATAAGAATCTTTGGATTTTTCTTGCACGGTTAACGGTCTCTTTATCTTCTTCAGACAATTCATCCATACCCAAAATCGCAATGATATCTTGAAGCTCTTTGTATTTTTGAAGGACTTCAAGAACTTTTCTTGTAACGTTATAGTGTTCTTCGCCAATAATGTTAGGATCTAACACTCTTGAATTTGAAGCAAGAGGGTCAACCGCAGGATAAATACCCAAAGATGCAATCTGTCTTGAAAGAACTGTAGAAGCATCCAAATGCGAGAAAGTTGTAGCAGGAGCCGGGTCGGTCAAGTCATCCGCTGGAACATAAATTGCCTGAACTGATGTGATTGAACCGTCTTTTGTTGACGTGATTCTTTCTTGAAGTTCACCCATCTCTGTCGCAAGAGTCGGCTGATAACCAACTGCTGAAGGCATACGGCCTAAAAGTGCTGATACTTCTGAACCTGCTTGCGTAAATCTGAAAATGTTATCGATAAACAAAAGAACGTCTTGTTTAGAGTAATCTCTGAAATATTCTGCAGCGGTAAGAGCTGAAAGACCAACTCTCATACGTGCTCCGGGTGGTTCGTTCATCTGACCGTATATAAGAGCAACTTTGTCGATAACCTCTGATTCAATCATTTCGTTATAAAGGTCATTTCCTTCACGAGTTCTTTCACCAACACCGCCGAATACAGACACGCCTGAGTGCTCAAGCGCGATGTTATGGATTAATTCCATAATCAAAACTGTTTTACCTACACCGGCACCACCGAAAAGACCGATTTTTCCGCCTTTTTGATATGGTTGCAACAAATCGATTGCTTTAATCCCTGTTTCTAAAATTTCTATATCTGTGTTTTGATCAACAAGTTTTGGAGATTCTCTGTGGATTGGAAGGTATTCGTTAGTTTCAACCGGCCCTTTTTGGTCAACCGGCTCGCCGATTACGTTCAAAATTCTTCCTAGAATAGGTTTCCCTACAGGAATTTTTATAGAATCGCCAGTATTTTCAACTTTCATACCGCGTCTTAGGCCGTCTGTTGATGACATAGCAACTGTTCTGACTTTATTTGAACCTAGCATTTGTTGAACTTCCGCAACCAAAACACTTCCGTCGTCTTTAGTTATTCTCAATGCATTATAAATCTCAGGAAGCTCTCCTGATTGAAATTCTACGTCTATTACAGGTCCGATAATCTGTGAAATTAAACCTTCGCTTTTTGTTAATGTTTCCATGCCCAATCCTCATAAACCTAAACACTATTTAATAATACATCAAAATAAAATTTTTTCAATTTATTACAAAAGTTACATTTTTTTAAACTCACTAGCAATTTTTATTTTTACGTGTATTATATAAGATACAACCCTGAAAACCATGATGAATAAAAGATTTGGACAGTATGATATCATTAATTGAAAAAGAAAATAATTCAACAGATAAAATTTTAAAACCTGATTTCAATCAAAAAACAGGACGCGAATTGCTTGCGTTTTACCTTCAAACAAAATTCAAACAAATCCTCGCATACGACAGAAAATGCGAAAGCCCTATTTTTGCTGAAATAAGACCTGATTTTATCTCAAAATTCTCTAAACGTTTAATCAACCATCCGCATAAACGTATCCTTATAGGAATTACGGGAGAATCTGCGTGTGGAAAATCAACTATTTGCCGGCAAATTAAAGACACTATCAAGTGCTTGAATCTGCCGGTTTCTATTATCAGTGCAGACAACTATTTTAATGACATTTCTGACTTGATAAAAACATACGGCGATTTTGACAGCCTCAGAGATAACGGCTATGACGTCGACTCACCTGAAAGCTTCCAACTTGACCAGCTAAAGGCTGATTTAGAAGCTCTTTCTGCAGGCGAAGACGTTAGAATCCCTGAATATCTGCTAAACGGTACAGGAGTTTCCGTCCCTAAATCTGTTCCAATTAAATCAGAAAAAATTATCGTCGTAGAAGGCATGTCCACAATGTATAAAGACGTAAAAGACGTTTTTGATATTAAAATCTACATAGAAACAGAATGCTGTGAACGCGAACAAAGATTTATGAACAGAGCTGTTGAAAGAAACCAAGATAAAGATAATGCCCAAAAACATTGGCAATACGTAAAGATTGCGGGTGAAAAATATGTTCAGCCTTCCAAAAATGATGCGGATATGATTATTTGCGGCAACGCAAACCTTGAATATTTCTCTCACATAATCGAATATATTCATACGATTACAAATAATTTTCAGTAATTATAAAATACAATAATAAAAAAGGTACGATTAAATCGTACCTTTTTATTTGCAATTTTAAACTACAGTAATCATACAAAAGCTGAAAACCTGACGCCTACGAGCAATTTAATGCATAGCAGACATATCCGTGTCAACGCCATCTTTTTTATATGACTTCATAAACAAAAGAGCAGGAATTATAAAGAAACAAATAAGTCCAAATATCCTAAAAGAATCCATAAATGCCCATAAGTTCGATTGCTTCAATAAGTCAACATACATCAGATAATTCGCTTTTTGCTCCGCAAGCGCATGCGGAAAATATTTTGACAACCCCGCAGTCATCGAATGAACCTTCATCTGAAAAACAGGATTTAAAGGGTTAAGTTTTTCAACCATATTAAACTGATGAGCCTGCCCGAGCCTTGAAATCATAGTGGCTACTGCAGACATACCAACTGCGCCACCAATGTTCTTCAACAAAGCCTGAATACCCGTTGCGTTTGTCATCTGATGGCTTTTTAAAGTGACCACAGAAATAGTGCTCAACGATATCATACAAATGCTCATCCCAAACCCAAAAATAAAGTTAGGAATGATAATATTTATCATCGAAATCTGAAGGTTCAAAAAGCCAAACATCAATGTGGCTGTACCCATCAAACTCAATCCTATAGCAATTAAAAATCTGTCCTCAATCTTTTTGGCAAAAAGTCCTGTTACAATAATTCCGCTAATACTGCCAATTCCTCTCGGCATCAAGCTCAAACCTGATAAAAACGCGCTATATTTTAACAAATTCTGCAAAAACAAAGGCATTATCGCGATAGAAGAATACAACACGGCCGTAACCATAACTATTAAAATTGTACCGAAAGTGAAATTTTTATCTTTAAAAACGCTTAAATCAAGGATAGATTCCTTATTTTTTAACTGCGAATAAATAAAAGCAATCATCGAAAATAAAGAGACTCCAAAAACCCAACAAATCCAAGGCGCATTGAACCAATCCGCATTTTGCCCCTTATCAAGCCCTGTCTGCAAGCATACAAGCCATAATATCAGAAAGGAGAATCCTACAAAATCTATCTTTTGACCTTCTTTTTTCTTCGCGAAAGGTGGATCTTCCAAAAACATATTTGAAAGCGAAGCCGCAATAAAGCCTAATGGTACGTTTATATAAAAAATCCAATGCCAAGAATAATTGTCGGTAATCCACCCGCCCAAAACAGGCCCGATTATAGGTGCTATAATAATCCCGACCCCAAAAATAGACATCGCCATTCTTCTTTTTTCTATAGGGAAATTCTCTAATAAAATAGATTGGGCGACTGGAATAATAGCTCCACCGCCAAGCCCCTGCAACACCCTTGCCAAGATCATCTGGTCCAAAGTCGTCGCAAGTCCGCATAAAAACGAAGCGACTGTGAAAATTATTATACAATTAATAAAGAATTTTTTTCTTCCAAAAAGCCCTGAAAACCAAGCCACTGAAGGCAGAATTATTCCGCTTGCAATCATGTAGCTGGTTAAAATCCATATCGCTTCTTCATTGCTTGATGAAAAACTGCCTGCCATGTGCGGCAATGCAACGTTTGCAATTGTTGAATCCAAGACATAAATAAATGTAGCAAGCATAACTGCTAAAGTCGGCGGCCACGGATTTTCAGGTCGTTTCCAATTTTCGTGAGATAATGTATTTGCATCTATATTATTTGACATTTTTCTTCCTAAAAATGCAGGCGAAAATATTAATTTTCACCTGCAATTATCATATTTCTTATTTTTTTACTCTAACTTTCGGCTCAACTGACATCCCCGGAACAATTGTATATTCATCAGGATTAATAGCTTCTGAGAACACGATTTTTACCGGTATTCTTTGAACAATTTTTACGAAACTTCCTACAGCGTTTTCAGGTGGAAACAAACTTGATTTTGCTCCAGAAATTCTTTGGATAGAGTCAACTTTTCCTTTAAATCTTTTATCGGGGTATGTATCAACTTTAATTTCTACATCTTGGCCGACTTTCATGTTCTTTAACTGGTTTTCTTTAAAATTAGCTACAATCCAAACATTATCAGGAACAATCGTGAACAATGGTTGACCAACTGAAACAAAGGCACCTTTTTCAACTGTTTTGCTTGAAACAGAACCTGATTGAGGTGCATATATTTTTGTGTAAGAAAGCGCCAAAGAAGCTTGTCTTTTTTGTGCCGCAAGCTGTTTCAAATCAGCATCTGCAACTCTGTTATCACCCTTCGACAACAATGCCTGTTGCGCTTGAGTCAAGTTAGCTTTTGCATTGTCATAAGATATTTTTGCGTTATCATATTCCAATTTTGAAGCTGCGCCTGATTTATAAAGCTCAGTGTATCTGTCCAAATTTCTTTTTGCAAGTTTAATCTGAGAATCCATTGCATCAAAAGAAGCTTTCGCCGTTTTTTGTTTCAACAAAGTTGAATCATACTTTGCAGAAATTTCTGCAAGTTTTGCTTCATAATCAACAGAATCAATTTCAGCGACCAAATCACCTTCTTTAACTTTTTGGTTATCAACAACATACATTTTTACAACTTGTCCTGAAACCTTTGGAGCAACCGCAACCGTGTGAGTTTCAACATAAGCATCTTCTGTTGATTCATATTTTTGCGAATCCAAAACAACAAAATACCCTGCAACTGCCGCGATTAATATGATAACAGGCATCAAAAATCTTTTTTTAACTTTTTTAGGTTTTTCTTCCTCTATTTTATTTTCTTCTGACATTTTTATCTCCTTTTTTATATTTGTATACTCGTAATTTTACTCAAACCATCTCTCAATTTAGATAAAGTTTGTCTTAAATGTTTTAAATCATCTTCGCTTATTCCTTCTGTAACCGTATGAAAAGCTTCTTTCAACTTTGGAAAACAGTCTGAAACTATTTTTTTACCTGCATCAGTAATGTATATCATTTTTACAATTCTTTTGCCTTTCATTTCTACATTACGTCTAATTAATTCTTTTTCTTCTAATATATTAAGAATTCTTCCTGTATTTGACCTATCTTTTAGAATAAGTTTAGACAAGTCACGTTGGCAAATCCCCTCATTGTAGCTTAATGTCTCTAAAGTGAAAAATTGATCGCATGTAATTCCCAAATCTAATTCGTTAAAAACCTGCGCACCTTTAAGTCTAAAATAAACCACCGTTTGTTCCATAGCATAAAGTACACTGTCTGTACCATGTTTTACTTTTTCTTGTCCCATACTTCTCCTTTTGGGGCTAAAATGTTGTTAACTCTATTCTTGTTGCATATACATATTGCTGTATTAAATACATGTTGCAATTACAACAATATTATGATAACATATAGAATATAAAAAGTAAAGAAGATTTTTTATACAGGCACTAGTAATAATAAAGGAAACACCATGAAGAAGATACTAATAACAACAATTACTCTAAACATGCTTTTAATGCAGAGCATGCCTCTTGCAGCAACTGCAGCTTTAAAATCCCCAAAAACTCCTGTGATTAAATCTCAAATCACAGAATACAAAATCGACAACGTGAATTTGGACTGGTGGAAAAATTACCAAGACGAATACCTTGAAGGCTACATTATAAAAGCGATTAACGAAAACCAAGATCTTAAAATAGCAACGCTTAAAGTTGAAGAAGCAAGACAAAATGTTAAACTTCAATTTTCAAAAGAATTACCAAACGTCTCAATAGGAGCAGCACCTGCGTTGTACAAAATGCCTGGAGTTACAAATACAGAAAGCTCTTTCGGTTTCCCAATTATCGCGAGCTATGAAGCAGACATTTTCTTAAAAAACCATGACAAAACCAAATCAACAAAAAAATTACATGAAATTTCAAAATTCAACGAAAAAACAACCTACATAGCTGTTGCATCACAAGTAGGCGCAACCTACTTTAACATAGTAAAAGCAGATAAATTAATCTCTATTCAAAACGAAATAATCAAAGATAGAAAACAGATTTACGAATTAATGAAAGTAAGAAACAATCAGGGAATAACATCTACTGCTGACCTTACAAGAGCCGAAAAGTCTTATGTAATGGCAGTTGCAGACATGAAAGACCTTGAAAAAGCAAGAGCAATTCTTCTAAACTCACTTGCTGTTCTAATCGGCGAAAGCCCTAATAACGCACACGAATTAAAAAGAATTTCTTACGACAAAATGATTGCAAAAATAAATATTCCAAAATCAATTCCGTCTGAAGTTATTACACAAAGACCTGATTATTTAGCGGCTGAAAAATATGTCGAAAAAGCTGGTTTGGATGTAAGAATTGCAAAAAAAGAATTTCTTCCTAAAATAGATATTTTTGGATTATTATTTTTAGCAACAGGTTCAACAATGGGCTCTATGAACTGGACAAATGCTCTTTCTCTTCTTGGAGGACAGGCGATGCTTCCATTATTCACAGGTGGAGCTAAAGTCGCAAATCTTCGTTTAAACAAAAACAAATACGAACAAATTTTGCAGAACTATTACAAAACAAATTTAACAGCTATACAAGAAGTTAACGATGCGCTAAGCTCTTTGAAAATCGACGATGAAAAATATCATAAAAATCTTCAATCATTTGATATGCAAAAATCAGATTATTCATACATGCAAAAAAGATACGAACAAGGTGTAATATCAAAATTGGATTTAATCCAACAAAAAGAAACCCTTCTTGTAATGGATAAAATGGTCGTTTCTAGCAAAACAGACTGCCTGATTAATCAAATCAGCCTTTACAAAGCAACCGGCGCGGCTAAAATTTAAACAGTAAACACTATATTAAAAATGCCACTGGATTTATCTAGTGGCATTTTATTGCGCCAAAGGCTCTTATTTTTCCTTTTTCATATTTTATAACATAATAATCTTCGTCTTCATCATATTCAATAGTCGCTTTTGAATAGATTTGAGGCTCTTCAGCTATTTTCCCTTTTTTCTTAAGCTTTTTAATTTCTTTTTCTTTTTTCTTCTTTTCTTTTGTATATTTCTTCAAAGATTTTTTGTCTCTTGGCTCTTGTTCCCAAGTTTCTGTTTTATCCTCTTCAACCTTAAAAACAGGAATTGAAGCGACTTCTTTTCCTGCCTGAATCAAATACAACATTGTCCTCTCATAACCTAAAGCAAGCTCATAATAGCCGGGAATTATTATTCCGCCTGCATTATCATAAATCGGATTAACAATCAAAAGATTTGGGTTGTCAGAGTTTGGCAGAGCATATTTTATATGACCTTTTTCAGAGTCTTTTAGCCCTGCCTCATAAATGCTATTGCCCCTTGGAGGAAGCAGCTCTTCAATTGTCGGGACCTGAGCAAGATAAATCCCCATAAATTACCCCACTTTTTTTAATAAATTTTCTATAATTTTTTTCATATCAGCAAAATTATACTCCAGAGCCTTTTCGAAACCGACAAAAATAAGCGAAAGATATTTGTCTGAATTACCTATGCTTTTTTCTTTCAAAAGAAGTCTGTAACTTTCTCTCATAAGCCTTTTTAGCCTGTTTCTTTTTACTGCTCTTTTGTGAGTTTTTTTACTCACAACAAACCCGACTTTGGTCAAATATTTTTCGTCAGTTTTTTTCTTCCCAACCCAAAGAACAACCCCTGAAATATGGTAGGAATTTTTTATTCTATAAGTCGCTTGAAACGCCGAGTGTTTTTGCAATCTTAATTCTTTTTTTAACATAATTAAATAATTGCACAAATAAGGCGCCATGTCCAACGGACATGGCGCCTTGTAACTTATTAAAATAAAAATTTACTAAGCTCTTTTGCTTCCTGTGATAGCGATTTTATGACGTCCTTTTGCTCTACGTCTGTTCAAAACTTCTTGTCCGCCTGGAGTTGACATTCTTGCTCTGAATCCGCTAACTCTTTGTCTTTTTATTTTCGTTCCTTCTAGTGTACGTCTCATTATATTTCTCCTTTTTATAGTATTATATTAAGTATAATAATAATATGGCAAACATGCCGTATAGTCAATGGCACATGAAAAATAAGGTTAAATAATATGAACAAATCAGAAAAAAAAGTTGGGTTTATCGGATGCGGGCACATGGCAAGCGCGATTATAAAAGGAATATTAGAAGCAAAATTTTTGTCGCCTGAAAACGTTTTCGCCTCTGAGATAAATGAAGAATACGCAAACAAAAAAGAACAAGAGCTCAAAATTAAAATTTTTACTGACAATAAAACTCTTGTTCAAAATTCAGACGTTATTGTTGTTGCAACAAAGCCTAATTGCGTCAAAGAGGTTCTTGAAGCAGTAAAGAAAGATATTTCTTCAGAAAAACTGGTTGTATCTATTGCGGCAGGAGTCAGCACAAAAAAAATTGAAGATGCTCTAGAAAAAAATATTTCTACGATTCGTGTTATGCCAAATGGACCTGCGATGGTTCTTGAAGGCATGAGCGGAATCGCAAAAGGTAAATTCGCAACAGAAGAAGACGTCAACTTTGTAAAAGAACTTTTATCCAATATCGGTGAATGCATTGTAATAGACGAAGCCCAAATCGACATTGTGACTGCAATATCAGGTTCCGGACCCGCTTTTTTCTATAAAATCATAAACGAAATGGCAAGAGCCGGCGAAAAACTTGGACTTGATTACAAAAAAAGCCTTCTTCTTGCAGCACAAACAGCAATAGGATCTGCCAAATTAATGATGGCAAGCGAACTTTCTGCAGAAAGCCTTATTGAAGGTATTTCGACAAAAGGTGGCTGCACAGAAGTCGGGGTTAATTATATGAATGAAAGAAAAACGGATGAACTTTTCTTTAATCTCATTGAAAAAACAGCGCAAAAAGCCAACGAATTAGGCAAGTAATTTCCAAAAGATATAAAAAAGCCCACGACTATTTTTAATTCTTGGTCGTGAGCTTTTTTGTTATTTAACTTTTTTTTCTAATTGCGCCAAACGTTTCAAGATTAGAGCATTTTCTTTTTCTAGTTTTTGATTTTTTGATTCGAGTGTTTTAATTTTTGCTGATTCGATTTGATTAACCTTGAATAAAGCAGCAACTTTGTCATCAAGCGTTTGGACTTTTATAACAAGTGTCTGGACTTTTTCTTTTACGATTTTTAGGTCTTTTACTATATTTTGGACAATCACATCCAATTCTTTTATTGAATTTAACATCGCATAGAACATGTCTTCTTGACGTATTTCCAAAAAGCCGTCTTCGCCTTTTCTTACTGCGTTAGGAAATATTTTTTGCAAGTCTTGTGCAATTACTCCGACTCTTTTGTTTTTCTTAGGGTCTTTTTTGAATACATAATTGTAGACTTTTAACTCTCTAACCTTGTCGAGCCCTGAATCAAAAGTTTTGCCAACGTTTTTTAATCTTCTGTCAGAAGAAGAAAACCCTGGCCAGTCCCAACTATCACTTTGAGTCAAGTCACCTGATGATCTTATCGCTCTTGGTATTTCAACACTTCCATCACTACCTGAGTTAATAAAAGTACGTCCTCTAACAACCAAGTTTCCATTTACTATAACAACAGGAGTGTCAACTGCACTAGCAGTGTTAAATGCTGTAGGAGTGGTATTATGAACTTCTAAGACGGCAGGAGCATGGTTATAGTTTGATCGACTCCCAATAAATATTCTTTCTTGATTATCTGACCCCCATGGTGATCCGCTTGGGGGTCCTGAATTGGATCCAATGCAAATCTTATTAGGCCCTGTAACATTGTAACATGCCTTATATCCAATTGCTGTATTATCATATCCGGATACATTATAATTAAGAGCTAATGCTCCAATCCCAGTATTTCTTGATGTTGTATTTCTGAAAAGTGATCCATAGCCAACTGATGTATTATCGTACCCACTTACATTTGCGTAATTATTCTGATGCCCAACACCAGTATTTCTACCACCGGTAGTATTTGAAAAAAAGGCTTCATGACCGATTGCTGTATTTTCAAATCCTGAAGTATTCCCTGATAGAGCTTTAAAACCCATTGCTGTATTGTAATATCCGGTATTGTTTGCATAAGAAGAAGTCCCCATTAATGCGTTAAAACCTACTGCCGTATTAGGGTTGCTAGAAACTGAATATCGAAGAGCTTCTGAGCCTACCGCAACAGAGTTTACAGCACTAGAGGTATACGCTAAAGCCAAATATCCTACTGCCACATTATCACTGGTATCAATGCCCTGTAGAGCTTGATACCCAACAGATGTATTTCTATGGCCGATTTCATTATGATATAAAGCTTGATACCCAACTCCGACGTTATTATTCCCTGTAGTACCTGAATATAAAGCCTGAGTTCCAAATGCGGTGTTTTGCTGTCCAGACGTATTATTACGCAAGGCCTCTGCTCCAACTGCGGTGCTACATCCTATCACAGAAGTAGATTTAGAAAGAGCATAAGCTCCAACTGCTGTATTCAAGTGGGAGGTTTCAT
>JAEWYI010000011.1 GCA_023395735.1 Cyanobacteria bacterium OH_SFB_17 | reverse complement strand
CAAATTATTTATTATTACTATCTGTATATAGTTTTACAAATTCTAAATTCAGTATAGCTGTTTGTAAATTTTCTTTACATTTTCATCATTATCATTAAACTTTTGACAAGGATGTGTCGATGTATTTATTGCAGATACGAATTTGAGGGATATGATGGCAGAATCTTCATTTTTAAACTTTTTTAATAATTCAAGATCTTTCGGAATGAATGTTAAAGTTCCTGAAAGAACTATTAAACAAGCTGGAGAAACCGCTGGCAAGCTTGCATCAGGTGTTCTTGAGCCTTTATTTTCTTATCTTCAAGAAAATGAAAATGTTTTTAGCGGCGATTTGACTCACGAATTAAACAAACGCAGAGTCGAAAATTTTAATATGAATACAATATTGACTGAAGCAGACATTGCTGCAAACGGCGAAAGACCAACATTTGACGCTAAATTTTAGTGCTCAAAAGTTTTTCAATAATTTCTTTGTCCGCAGGCTCATCAATTTCAAAAAGAGTGTTTGAAGGCATTTCGTAGTATGAAATTTTGCCTGATATTCGACAATCGGATTTTAATATATTTTCTCTTTTACTCAAATAAAAGGCACCGTTTTCGATGTAATATCCATCCCAATCCTGTCTTCTTGGGCGGTTTTGTGGATTATAATTAAGCGGGGCCCCTTTAGTGTCCCACAAAAATTGATAATTTTTGACAACAGATAACATTGAATCAGCATTCTGTGATAAAAATTTATCAAACGCTGAATCAATATCTTTTGAATCAGTCAAAGGTGAAGTTGCCTGCAAAAAAATAACATTGTCAAAGATATAATTTTTACAAAATTCAATCAAGGCGCTTTCAGAGGTTGCCGCGTCAGTAGCAGTTTCAGGGCTTCTTGAAATAACTTCTATTTTTGAGAATCCAAAATCATTAACTGTTTGTTTAATTTTTTCACTATCTGTTGAAATGTATATTTTTTCTATACAATCAGCATTTTCACAAGCTTTTGCAGTCCAATATATTAGCGGCTTATTGAAAACAGGCATAATATTTTTTTCTTTTATGCCTTTGCTACCGCCTCTTGCAGGAATGAACGCTACGTTTTTCATAACTAAGCTTCCACATAACCAATATATGGTAAATTTCTATAAAGGCCTTCATAATCAAGACCATAGCCTATTACAAACTTGTTGTCTACATCGAAACCATAATAATCAGGCTCAATTTCAGTTTTTCTAAAACATTTTTTGTCTAAAAGCGAGCAAAATCTTGTAGTTTTTGTATGAAAGTTATTATTAATAAATTCTAACAAAAATTTAGCGGTCAAACCTGTATCGATAATATCTTCTACTATCAAAACATTCTTGTCGTTTAAATCAGGAAGCGAAATGTCTACAGCTCTTACTTTTCCTGATGAAGTTGTAGATGAGCCATAGCTCGAAAGTCTTATAAACTCCATTTTAACCGGCATTGAAAGATGTTTTACAAGATCAACCGTAAACATCACAGAACCCTTTAAAACACAAATAATATAAACTTTTTCATTGCCATATTCATTATTTATCTGTTCAGCTAACTCTTTAATCCGTACACAAAGGACTTCTTCGGAGAAAAGAGGTTTAATTTTTTCTTTTGTAATTTCCATGCTTAATTCCTTACCTATCACTAAATTTTATCACATGAGTCGGCATATTTACAACTCTCAATTTATTACTCAATCCGACACCAACTATCCACAAGACTTCGTTCCCTTTGCAAAGCATTAAAAGACTATTTTTTTCATGCTGAGGAATCTTTTTTTCGTTAAGATATTTTTTTAATTTCATTTTTCCGGTCATACCAAAAGGAACAATAAAATCGCCGTCTCTTCTGGTTCTAAATGTTAGATTTTCAAGTCCTACATTTGAAAAATCAACCAAGGCGTAATTATCTGTTTCTTTAGGAAATTTATCAATTTTTTGCTCTTCAAACTTTGCGATTGATAATTTTTTCTCAAAAGGTAAAAGCCAACTGCCTTCAGAATTAATATCTACCTGCGCGATATTTTCAGAATTTCCGATGTCTGTTATCATATAGATATATTTACTGCTTGCAAACAGCCACAAATTATTAGTCAGCGAATATCTCGAGCCTGATTTTGATTCAAAGTTATTTTTTATAAATTGGAGCATATTATTAATTTTTTTTCTGTCATAATCGAGATTTTCACGCTTACAGGCATCGTGAATAATTTTTAGCATTACATCTTCTGAAAGCTTTTTATATTTAGAAGTAACAAGTTTTTGACCTTCATACACTTCCAATCTTACCTTGCTCATGTATTCATCAACTATGCTTGACTGGCTGATAGCCAATTCTGCCAAAGAAGCAATTGATCTTTCTGCGTGAAAATTTATTTCATCAAACATTGGCATAATTTTATGTCTGATAAAATTTCTTTTGTAATTGGTATCGTAATTTGAAGAATCATTATTTGGCACTAAGCCCTTTGATTTACAATAATCTTCAATCTCTTTTCTCGAAACATTCAAAAGAGGTCTGTAAACAAAAGTTTCGCCTACTTTTCGCTCACTCGGAATCCCTTTTAAGCCAGTAATTCCTGTTCCTTTTATTATTCTATATATCAAAGTTTCAGCGTTATCAGACATTGTATGAGCAGTTAAAATTATACTATTTTTATATTTACTTGCAATCCTTTCGAAAAATTCATAGCGTGCTTCTCTTGCAGCACTTTCGGTTTTTTCAGGAGATTCGATTGTTTCTGAAACAAATTCAATCTCTGAACTGCAACAAAAACTTCTACAACAGTCTTCTTCCAACTTGGATTCTTCACCGCGCCAGTTGTGGTTTAAATGCATTGCGACTATTTTGAAATGGTATTCTTTTGACAAATTACAAAGCATATCTAACAAGCAAAGTGAATCATAGCCCCCAGAAAAACCAACCAAAAATGTTTTTTCAGAACGCAACAGGTTATGACGAGCTAAAAAGTTTTTTACAATTTCTTGCATTTAAATATACAAACCTTATTAATCTTTCTAATATTTTAACGCGAAAAAAGAAACCCGCAACTACACATTCAGCTAAAACAAAATTTAATCTAGATTTTTCTTAAACATCCAACCTGCTGCAAATAAAGTTATAAGCCCGATAATACTGAGTGGAATCATATTTTCGATTATATAGTTCATCGGCATATTTTTAAAAGTAATACCTTTGATTATAACCAAGAAAAACCTAACAGGATTTCCCCAAGTAAGATATTGAAAAAACAACGGCATATCTTCGATTGGAGAAATATAGCCCGACAATAAAATTGCAGGCATTTGGAATGCAAAAGCTCCTAAAATCGCCTGCTGTTGAGTTTTACAAATAGAAGAAATAAAAAGTCCAATCCCTACCATTGAAAGTAAATAAATTATTATTCCGATATAAAAAATTCCAATGCTGCCTTTGAAAGGAACATCAAAAAGCAAAATAGCACAAACCCCCATAATAGTCGTCAAAACAACAGAAATAATCAACGGAGGGGCTGTTTTTCCAACCAAAATTTCAAAAGAATTAAGAGGCGAAACAATCAACTGGTCAAAAGTTCCCATCTCTCTTTCCCTTGCGATTGAAAGAGCCGTAAGAATCAAAGCAATTGTAGTCGCCAAAATTGTTATCAAGGAAACGACCGTATACCATAGAAAAATCAAATTTGGGTTGAACCAATTTCTTACCTGAACAGAGATTTGTGGTGCGTTTTTCCTTGGAAAATTTTCATTTTCATACTGGGAGACAATCGTGTTCACATATCCTGACGCAATCCCTGCAACATTTGTCTGTCTTCCATCAAGTATCAACTGCAGTTGAGTGGGCTTTTTCTTTTTCAGATTTGTAGAAAAGTCATCATCTATCAACAATGCCAGATGCGCTTTTTTTGAACTTATTAATTTTTCCACCTGATTTTGATTATCAACAATAATAATTTTTCTAAACCATTTTGAATGTTCAAATTTAGTTATGAGTTCTCTCGACTGGAGGGTTTTGCTGTTATCAAGAACAGCCATATTTAAGTTTCTAACCTCCATTGTTGCGGCGTGGGCAAAAATCAACAATTGCAAAATCGGCGGAACAATAATCAACGTCCTGCTTCTTGGGTCTTTCCAAATCGATAAAAATTCTTTTTTAATCAGTGCAATAATTCTTCTTAACATTTTCTATTCCAATTTCATCTGTGTATTATTATAAACTGCCGTAAATAAAATCAAGCCCAAAACTGCCAGAAATATTGAATTTGGTATTATTATCTCAGGAATTGTCCCCGCCATGAATTCACTTTGAATACAAGATACAAAATATTTAGCAGGAATAATTGAACTCAACCACTGCAAAGGAATAGGCATAGAGCTTATCGGAAACACCAGCCCCGACAACATCAATGCAGGTAAAAACCCGCCTACTAGAGCCGCCTGACTGGCTGTAAATTGATTTTTTAATATCGTAGAAATTAACAAACCTTGTCCCATTGCAGTAAACAAAAACAAAGAAGCAACTCCCATCAAAACAAAATAATTTCCTCTAAAAGGAATCCCAAAAACAAAAATACACATAAAAACGCTGAAGTTCATTGATAATATTCCCAACAAAAAATAAGGAATATATTTACCGAGGACAAATTGAATCCTCGTTACTTTGGTCGTCAAAATCGCCTCCATTGTTCCTCTTTCCCACTCTCGTGCAACAACCAGAGCTGTCAAAAGCATACCAATCAATGTCATTGTTATAGACAAAGATCCCGGTAAAATGAAATAATGACTGTTTATATCCTGATTATACCAATATCTTGCTTCAACATTTATCAAAGGCTTAGCGGCTTTTGACTGATATTTGCTTGACAAAGTCAGCCACTGGTTAAAAATCAAAGTGGTGTAACTTTGAACATAGTTAGCAAGGTTAACCTCTGAGCCGTCAGCAATAACTTGAACTTCTGCAACTTGATTTCTATCAAGCTTAGAAGAAAAATCGTTAGGAATAACTACAATCCCACGAAGCTTTGAACCGGTCAAGTCGTTGTACATATCTTCAGGATTAGAATAAAATTTTGTCGTTACGAATTTGTTATTCTTAAAAGAATCAACAAGAGTAACAACCTGCTGGGAAGAATCATCAATTTTCATCCCTAAAGAAACCTTGACAGTATCAAGATTAACCCCATACATATATATTAAAAGCAAAACAAAAGGAAGGACGAACGCAATCAATATGCTGCTTGGATCTCTTAATATTTGATAAAATTCTTTTTTAACTAAAGCTAATAATATTTTCATCACTAATTAACCTTTTCTGATTCTTCAATCAACCCGATAAAAGCCTCTTCCATTGATTTTGCATTAACACGTTTTTTTAAATCATCAGGAGTTCCAGTAGCAATTGCCTCACCTTTATAAAACAAACTTATTCTGTCGCACAGCTCAGCCTCGTCCATAAAGTGAGTAGTAACAAGGATTGTAACCCCCTTTTGTGCCAATCCTTTTATATGAGTCCAAAATTCTTTTCTGGTAATTGGATCTACCCCCGAAGTCGGCTCATCCAAAAAAAGCACCTGAGGCCTGTGCATGACAGCGCAAGCCAAAGATAGTCGTTGTTTATACCCAAGCGGAAGCTCTTTTGCAGGTTTATCCAAATATTTTTTAAAATGAAAAATATCGACTATTTCTTTAATTTTTTTATTTCTTTCCAATAACCACAACCCATAAACCCCTGCAAAAAATCGTAAATTTTCATCAACTGTCAAATCACCATACAAAGAAAACTTCTGAGCCATATATCCTAAATAGGAACGCGCCTTGGACGGATTTTTTAATATATCCTGCCCCATAATTTTTGCAGTACCGCCTGTAGGAGTTGCAAGCCCGCACATCATTTTAAACGAAGTTGATTTTCCTGCGCCATTTGGTCCCAAAAGCCCAAAAATTTCTCCTTTTTTAATATGAAAAGTATTATTTTTAACCGCATAAAAATCACCATATTTTTTAACCAAACTCAATGCCTCAACTACGTTTTCAACATTATTATCTTTCAGCTCAAATTTATCGGCTAAAATCGAAGGTCTTTCATCATATCCCCCCATAAGCTCTACAACCTTCTGCTCAAATCCTTCTGTTGTTTCACTAAGTTCGTGCGGAAGCCCTTGATAAATAATTTTTCCTTCATTCAATACTACACAATTATCAAAATTATGCGCCTCATCAAGATAAGCCGTAGACCACAATATTCCCATACCTGAGCCTGCAAGTTCTCTTACCATTTTTATAAGCTCTCTTCTGGAAATCGGATCAACCCCAACCGAAGGCTCATCCAGCAACAAAAGCTCAGGACTTCCAAGTAATGTACAAGCTAATCCCAACTTTTGCTTCATCCCGCCAGAAAGCGCTCCTGCAAGTCTATCAGTAAATTTACTCAAACTCGTCATAGTCAAAAGCTTTTCGAAAATATCCTTTTTATCATTCGGCGCAATTCCCTTTAAATCAGAATACAAATTCAGATTTTCCATTACAGTCAAATCTTCGTATAAGCCAAACTTTTGAGGCATATAACCTATTCTGGCACAAATCTGCTTATAATCTTTAACAGAATCCATCCCAAGTGTAGTTATTTTACCCTCGGTTGGAGTCAACAATCCTGTAATTAACCTTATTAAGGTAGTTTTTCCGGCCCCATCGGGGCCGATAAGCCCTGTGATTTTTCCTTCTTCTATTCCTAGAGAAAGATTATCTACTGCAATATCTGTATCAGAGAACTTTTTGGTTAAATTAACAATATCAATGCAATTATTCATTAATTATCAACCTTTGGTTTATTTACGCCGTTAATATTAAACTTTACGGTAACCGGCATACCTTGGCGAAGATATTCATCGGTATTATCGATATAAATTCTTACCCGATAAACTAAATCTGTTCTCAAATCTTCTGTCTGTACAGTTTTGGGGGTAAATTCAGCAACAGGAGAAATATATCCGACTTGACCAACATAAGTACGTTTTTTAGATGTTTTCGGATTAACTGTATCAGTGTAAACACTTGCCTTCATCCCATACTTTATATTGGCAAGACTTGTCTCAGGAATATAAGCTCTTACCCAAACAGGCTCAGTTTTTGCCATAGTGTAAACGGATTGAGAAGGTACAACACTTGCACCAGGCTCTTGAATTCTTGTCATAATAATTCCATTATCAGGAGCAAAAATCTTTGTATCATCATAATTCTTTTTGGCGGATTTGCTCGCGGCAACAGAAGCATCCAAAGCGGCTTGTGTGGAATTTTTTGTGTTTAAAAGGTTATCGCAATCTTGTTTAGAAGTTGTTCCGTCAGCGCACAATGGAATATTTCTTTGAAAATTTTCACTTGCATTTTTACTTGTTGCCTTGTTGAAATTAATATCAGCAAGAGATTTTTCATAAGTTGCTTTGTAACCTATATCATCTAAGGAAGCAAGAAGCTGACCTTTTTTAACATAGTCGCCTTCTTCAGCGTACAATTTTGAAATTTTTCCTTCGACTCTAAAACCCAAATCAACTTGGCGAATTTCGATATTTCCGTACAATTCAAGAATATTGGGATCTTTTTTATCTTTATTTTTCGCTAAGAAAATTCCTAACGCGAGTATTCCTAACAATATTATTAAAATTAAAACTTTTTTCATAATTGGCCTCCAACCGCTTTATACAAGGTTATGTAGTCTGTAAGTCTGTTTGTTTTTGTACTGACTTGATTTTGTTTAGAATTAAAAAAGGTTTCCTGCTCCAAAAGCAAGTCTGTATAGGAAATAGTTCCATTCTTAAAACTATTTTGCGCACGTTTATAATTATCATTTTGGAAAATTAAATTCTGACTAGTATTTTTATCGACTTTTGTATTTTCTCTTATCATAATCAAACTATCGTTTACTTCTTTTAGCGCATTTAAATCAACTTGTCGATATTCTTGAAAAATTTGCTCGTATCTTGTCATATTAATTTTCAAATTTGCAACTTTTGCACCGCCTTTAAATAAATCAAAAGCTGCGTTTGCTACTATTCCAGCAATTGTGGAATCCCAATTGCCAAAAGTTCCACCAATATTTGAAAATGAATACAAACCTGTAACTTTTAAACTTGGGAGAAATTCTTTTCTGGCTACTCTTATATCAATTTTTGCTTTTTCAAGATTGGCTTCAGCAGCCATTATGTCCGGCCTTGAAAAAACTACTTCTGACGGAATACTACTTGGGATTTCAACTTTATATTCAAAATCATTAAAACGTCCACGCTCTAAATTTAAGCTGTTTTGTGGAGATTCGCCGATTAAAACTGCAAGCTGATTTAAACTTTTGTCTCTGGATTTTTTATATTCATCAAATTGACTTAAAGCAGATTTATAACTTTTTTCTGCATTGTTTACCGCCATTGCGTTACAAACTCCGTTTTTATAACGAAGCTTCACACGTTTTAAATTCTCTTTTTTATTTATGACAATTTCATGCTGAATTTTTATCTGCTCATCAAATTTAAGTATATTTATATATGTTGTTGCAACATCAGACACAAGCGAAATATAAACGCTTTTTTCTTGAAATCGATTTGCCAAATAGGCTTTTTTGCTTGATTTGGTTTTGTCGTGATTTTTTAAGAAAATATCAGCCTCGTAGCTTGCAGTAAAAGGTATTGCAAAAATATTATTTTTAATATTTTTGATAGAATCCGGCCAATGAACACCCGCATAAACTCCTCCTACTGAAAGGCTTGGAAGTTCTTGTGAAAATTGATATTTCACAAATTGTTTGTATTCTTCGACTTGCCAAGATGCCTTTTGCGCTTCATGGTTATTTTCTATTGACTGAATTATATATTTTTTTAAATATGGGTCGGAAAAATTATCCCACCAGTTGATATTCACATATTCAATTTTTGATTTTGGATTTATTGATGGCGGTTTACCAGTCCAGCAAAAAGAATTTGCAGGAATTTGCATAAAAATGATTATAAAAATTATTGCAAATATTTTATTCTTCATCTATTGCTCCTACCTCTTTTAAGATTGCCTTTACTTGGTTTAGCACAATCTGCTTAAATAAGATAGTATCCTCTAGGCTAAATTGTTTTTGATTCATCATATTTAAAGAAAACTGCTTGAATAATCTTGCTGAATGTACTTGTCCAACAATGGACACAGCCCTGAAGATTATTTCTTTATCATTTTCATCCTTTTCCATAATTGATGCTAATAACTTTTTCAAGACCACATATCCTGTCGCGTTTAATGGAACACCTGATGTAGCTTGTTCTTTAAAAAGTATTAACATTTCACTTTCTGAAAGGTTATCTGAATAAAAGAAATCAATTATTAGACCTATGGCTTTATACAACAAATCAATCTGCTTGGATTTTGAAATATTATCAAAATTTTCTGGAAATTCTTCAAATCCCATATTTGTTTTCATATATTTCATAATTTTTTCAACAATACTTCTTACAATTTTTGTATATAGACCCTGTTTTCCGCCAAAGTAATATGAAATCATGCTGATATTCACACCTGCCATCTTGCAAATTTCTCTGATGCTTGCGCCATCATAGCCGTTTTTTGCAAAATTCATTTTTCCAACTTCCATAATATTAAACTCTGTGGATTTTTTAAGTTCCTGCATAAATACCTCACAATTTTCTTCAAATTCTTAATCAAACGTTTGTTTGATTTTTTTTTACATCAACATTATCAAACAAACGTTTGTTTAAGTCAAGGGAAAAAATTGAAAAATATTTAAAAAAATCCACTCCTGTCATTTTAAAACCTAAAATTATCATATTAAATATGATGACTTTTATAATTTTGGGCAATTAAATTCATTTATTCCAACAAAATTATCAAATATAATTAGTTAAATTAAACATAAAAAATTAAATATAATCGTTTTTAATATATTTAAAACCCCTAACTGGAGACTGTTTAGGATAAATCACACATCATATCAAATTAAGCAAAAAAAAATAGCTGCTAATAAGCAGCTAGTACTTCATAATCTTGGGAGGAGATTTGGGGATAGTTGTACCATGCATGATAATCCAAGGCATGCTTTTTTGTTACATGCATGAATTAAAATTGTAATAAAAATTTACAATTGGTTTCAATTTTGAATTGTTTTTTGTATAAGATTTTTAAATCGGGCATGAAAACATGCTAAATTAGAAACAAAAATTAATGTTTTTTAACTTTGGGCTTAGTAGGCTTGGAAGACTTTGTACCCCTCTTGCCGGAAGTAGAATGTGCCTGAGTAAAAGAGGTTTGAATTCGCTTTACGCTGTAAACATCAGGTAAAGACTGAATACTATTAATAACTTTTTTCAACGTTGTAACGTTGTCCAGCTCAATTCCTAGCTCAATAATACCGACCTTGTTGTTTTTAGCCTTAACATTGGCAAAATTAATATTGGTATTGTTGTCAGAAACAGCGGCAATAATATCTTTCAACAAACCGATTTTATCCTGCGTTTCAACTCGAATCGTCGTAGAATAAGTTCTATTAACATTTTCGCCTGACCAATGTATTTCCATAAATCTCTCTGGCGGAATACTATCCAAAGACTTACAATCCAGTCTATGAACCGAAACCCCTTTAGATCTTGTGACAACGCCAACAATAGGTTCACCTGGAATTGGAGAACAACATTTTGCGATAGAATACAAAAGACCTTCAAGCCCGACAATATCTTTTTCTGATTTTTTCTTAACTCTTTCTTGACCAAAAGATTCATCTATATTTTTCACCTGAGGTTTTTTAATTTTATTAATAATTTTATTTAAAGTAGTTTCACCATAACCAAGAGCAGCAAACAAGTCGTCTGCCGACTGGTAATTCATCTGCTTTGCAACTTTTTCAAACTCACCACTTTTTAGATGTTCATCAAAATTAGCTTTCGAAAGTTCGTGTTCAAGATTTGCTTTGCCCAAGTTAATATGGTCTTCACGATTGTTTTTCTTAAACCACTGCTTAATTTTTGAAGAAGCTTGCTTTGTTACTACAAAATTAAGCCAGTCAAGCCTTGGTGCAGGCTGTTTTGAAGTTAAAATTTCAACTATATCACCGTTTTTAAGTTTTGTATCAAGCTGCGCAATTCTACCATTAACAAGAGCACCGATTGTTTTATGACCAACATCAGAGTGGATTCTATAAGCAAAATCGACTGGTGTAGCATCAATCGGAAGGTCAAAAACGTCTCCGTTTGGAGTAAAAGCAAAAACCTGGTCGGAAAAAATATCCAACTTAACGCTATTTACATACTCTTCCGCACTAGTCAAATCATTGTCGTACTCAACTAGTTTTCTCATCCAAGAAAACTGGACTTCCGAGTCATTATTTGCCTTTTGAGAACCTTTTTCTTTATAAAGCCAATGAGCCGCAACCCCATATTCTGCGACTTCGTGCATCTTCCAAGTTCTTATCTGAACTTCCAAAGGTTTTGACCTTGGACCAATCACAGAAGTGTGCAATGATTGATACATATTCCCTTTTGGCATTGCAATATAATCTTTAAACCTACCAGGAATCGGCTTAAACTGGGAGTGAATAAGTCCCAAAACTTCATAACACTCACGCTCGGTATCAACAATAACCCTAACCGCTGTAATATCATAAAGATCATGGAAAGCTACATTTAATCTTTCCATTTTGCTGTAAATACTGAAATAATGCTTTGCACGCCCAGTAATTTCAGCATTTATTCCGCTGTTTTTTACATCTTGTTTAAGCTTGTCTATCAAAAGATTTACAGTCAATTCACGCTCGGCTTTTTTCTGAGAAACCAATTGCGCAATTTCGTAATATTTTTCCGGATACAAATATCTGAGTGACAAATCCTCAAGCTCAGCTTTTATTTTACCAATACCTAATCTGTTTGCTAATGGAGCAAATATATCCAAAGTTTCTTGTGCGATTTTTTGTTGCTTATTTGCAGCCATAAAATTAAGTGTTCGCATATTATGAAGCCTGTCAGCAAGCTTCAAAAATATAATTCGAACATCATTCGCCATCGCAATAAACATTCTGCGGAAGTTTTCAGCCTGACGTTCTTCAGTAGATTTAAACTGAAGTTTACCAAGTTTAGTAACCCCTTGAACAAGCACCAATACATCTTTAGTAAATTTTTCTTCGATTTCTTCAGGCTTTGTATCAGTATCTTCCAAAATATCATGCAAAAAAGCGGAAATAATTGTGTTTGTATCAGCTTTTAAATTAACAAGAATCTTTGCAACCTCAACAGGGTGAATAATATAAGGTTCCTCAGAAATTCTATACTGCCCTTCATGAAGTTTTTTTGCAAACAAAAATGCCTGTTGAATTCTTTCGATGTCCTCAGGTGCTCTGTTTTGCTCTTCCAGCGTTTTTTTAATATCTGCAAAAAGTGGATCAATTACCATGATATAATTATTATACTCACAAATTGATGTTTTGCATAGGGGAAATAGATGATTAATAAAAAAAATATAGAAGAAATCGGCGAAGATACAATTTTACGGATAAAAATAGTTCCAAACTCCAGCAGGAATGAAATTGTCGAAGAAGAAAATTTTATTAAAGTTAAAATTTGCGCCCCTCCAATAGAAAACAAAGCAAATAAAGCCTTGATTGAATTCTTATCAAAAAAAATCAAACGAGCAAAATCAAATCTGCAAATCATAAAAGGGGAATTATCAAAAGAAAAAACTATTCTCATAAAAGGAATAACACAAGACACATTAGAAAAGTCCTTATTTAATAATTAATAAAACAACCGCCCTTGACTTTGTAAAATAAAAGTGTTAACATATAAATATATTTATATTAGAATATAGTAATATGAGGTTTAGTTATGAAAACATTAATAATAGGCGGTGTGGCAGGCGGAGCAAGCACAGCAGCAAGGTTAAGAAGGCTTGATGAAGAAGCTGAGATAATAATTTTTGAACGCGGAGCAGATATTTCATTTGCAAATTGCGGGATTCCGTATTATTGCGGAGAAGTTATAAAAGACAAAGAAAAATTGTTGGTAATGACTCCTCAAAAATTAAAGGATTTATTAAATATTGAAGCGCGTGTAAAATCAGAAGTTTTAAGTATAAATAAAGATGAAAAATTTATTACCGTCAAGGATTTAACCACTGGACAAGAATACAAAGAAGCTTATGACAAACTTGTATTGTCACCTGGTGCATATCCTGTAAAACCGAATATTGAAGGGATAAATGACTCGAGAATTTTTGCGGTGAGAAATCTTGATGATGCAGATAAAATAAAAAAATATGTCGAAGAAAATAGTCCAAAATCAGCAGCAATCGTTGGGGCTGGATTTATTGGATTAGAAATGGCAGAAAATTTAGCAGAATTAGGAATCAACACATCAATTATCGAAATGTCTAATCAAATTTTACCTCCTGTTGACTATGAAATTGCAGCAACACTACACAACCACTTGAGAGAAAATGGTGTAAAGTTATACTTGAACGATGGGGTAAAAGCTTTTAACTCAGAAAACGGTTTAAACATAATCCTGTCAAGCGGAATGAAAATCGACGTAGATTTTGTAATTTTAGCTATCGGGGTTAGACCAGAAGCAAAACTTGCATCTGAAGCAGGACTAAAAATTGGTAAAAGCGGAGGAATTTGGGTAAATGAAAACTTGCAAACCTCTGATTCAAATATTTATGCGCTTGGAGATGCAATCGAGGTTAAAGACACTATAACAAACCTTGAAACGCTGATTCCACTTGCAGGGCCCGCAAATAAGCAAGGGCGAATTGTTGCAGAAAATATTTGCGGTATAAATTCAAAATATACTTCAACACAAGGAACTTCAATACTAAAATTGTTTGATTATACAACAGCTACCACAGGCGCAAGTGAAAAAACACTGAAAAGAAATAATATTGCATACGAAAAAGTTTACGTTCACGGAATGTCACACGCTGATTACTATCCTGAAGCGTTTCCTTTAATGATAAAATTATTGTTCACACCTGTTGAAGGCAAAATTCTTGGTGCTCAGGTGATTGGATTGGACGGAATTGACAAAAGAATTGATATTATAGCAACAGCAATAAAGTTTGAAAAAACAGTCAAAGACTTAAAAGAGCTTGAACTTAGCTACGCGCCGCCATTTGGTTCGGCAAAAGATCCAGTTAATATTGCGGGAATGGTGGCTGAGAATTTGCTAGAAAGAAGAGTAAATATGGTTTATTACGATCAAATAAACGAACTTTCTGACGATTATTTGCTTATTGACGTAAGAAACGAGGCAGAAAGAACTATCGGAAAAATTGAAGGAAGTATCAATATTCCGCTAGAAAAGCTTCGCAGCAGATTAAGTGAAATACCAAAAGACAAAAAAATAATTTTATACTGTTCAAAAGGCTTGAAAAGCTATTTCGCATCAAGAATTTTAATGCAAAAAGGCTATGACGTTTCAAGCTTGAGCGGAGGTTATCTGCTTTATAAACAGGTTAAATTTGAAAAATCAAACCCAAATTTCAATTGCAAATTTCCGCAAGCAAAAACGCAAACGCATAGTGTTATAAAACTTGATGCCTGTGGAATGCAGTGTCCGGGGCCGATTATGAAGCTTTCAGAAACTTTCAAAACGATTGAGGAAGGAGATATTGTAGAGATTTCTACCACAGACCCTGGATTCAAAATGGATGTCGAAGCTTGGTGCAATTCAACACAAAATGAACTTTTAAACATCTCAACAGAAAATAAAATTACCAAAGCTCAAATTAAAAAAGGTGTTGCGCAACAAATTTCAAACAAGGTCTCTTCAAACGCACAAACTTTGATAGTTTTTAGCAATGACTTGGATAAAGTTATGGCTTCTTTCATCATTGCAAACGGGGCTGCAGCGGCAGGAAAAGATGTTACAATGTTCTTTACTTTTTGGGGAATTAATGCACTAAGAAAAAGTAATTCACCGAAAGTTAAGAAAAATTTGATAGAAAAAATGTTTGGGATAATGATGCCAAAAGGCGTAGGCAAATTGACTCTTTCCAAGATGAATATGCTTGGAATGGGCTCAGAGATGATGAAAGCTGTAATGAAAAGCAAAAATGTACCTTCTTTGCCTGAATTGATAGAAATGGCAAAAGCTAACGGGATTAGAATTATCGCTTGCAATATGGCAATGGATGTGATGGGAATAAAAAAAGAAGAACTTATTGAAAATGTAGAAATCGGCGGAGTTGCTGCATATATAGACGCATCATCAAACGCAAACAGCAATTTGTTTATCTAGCAAAAACAAACTTCTAAAATACTTTTTTCAACTTACTTTTTCTTCATAAAACCTTTGCACATAAATCTGTTTTGCTTTAGCAATAGGCTAAATTACCTAAAGTCTTTTGCCTTCTTTTCCCAAAATCTTTGATTTTGTGGAAAATGGCCTCACGGCTTCATTAATTCCGCTTGCTATAAAAAATTATCTACTATAGTGAGAGCTTACTTTTTCTTCAGAAAACCTTTTATACATTAATCTGTTTTGCTTTAGCGACAAGCTAATTTGCGAAAAGTCTTTTTGCTTACTTTTTCTTCAGAAAAAGTAAGTTGAAAAAAGTTATTTTTATGTTTTAATATAAATACGGCGGCAAATAAATATTAGGAGCTGCTAGTCTAACCGAAAGAAGATTAAAATTTTTGAATAAAGATATTAAACTAGCGAAACACTCAGGCTTTTGTTATGGCGTAAAGCGGGCTGTTGAGACTGTTAAGAAGTTAAAAGCACAAAATCCTGATAAAGAGATTTTTATTTTAGGTGAGCTTATTCACAATTCGCATGTAATAAAAGAGCTTGAAAACTTAGGTATCAAGACGATTAATGAGTTACCTGAACAAGGTAGCGGAATTTGTGTTGTAAGAAGCCACGGCGCATCACCGGAAGTTTTTGAACAAATAGAAGAATCAGGGTTTGAGGTTTTCGATTTAACTTGTCCTGACGTAAAAAAGGTTCAAAAAAAGGCTATACAGTTGGTGCAGGAAGGCTATTATTTGATAATAGTCGGCAAGGCTGAACATCCTGAGGTGATGGCGATAAAAGCTTGTGCAGAGCAGTTTGGTGACAAGATTTTTGTGGCAAGTGATGTTTCTAAATTAAAAGAAAAAGAGAAAGAAATAAAGGAGCATAAAAAGGTTGGTCTTGTCGTTCAGACAACTCAAAGAATAGCGACTTTAAACCCGATAGTGGAATATTTGACATCAATATCTAAAGAACTAATGATTGCAAATACTATATGCAACAGCACTACTTTGAGGCAAAATGAGGCAAAGGAGCTTGCTGAGGTTTCTGACTTGGTGATTGTTGTTGGCTCAAAAAAAAGTGCTAACACTACCCACTTGGCGGAAATTTTGAAAAATATCACAAAAACTATCCATATTGAAGACGACAAAGAGCTTGACAATTATGTAAAAATGATAAACGATGCTTCGAATATAGCTATTACAGCTGGAGCGTCAACACCGGATACAATTATACAAAATGTAATAAACAAATTAAAAGGAGGAAATAATTAATGACAACAGTTGAAAAAACAAAAATGGATGAATTTGAAAAATTATTGGAAGAATCATTCGCTAAGTCATATAATGTGGCTGATATCGTGGAAGGAACAGTAATTAGAAAAGACAAAGAAGGCTATTTGGTAAGCGTAAAAGGCGCAAAAACAGAAGCAGTTTTGCCTGATAGAGAAATTTCAAGCTCTGAAGAAGGCAAAAATGGTTTAGAAATCGGCGATTTAAAAGACTTTTATGTATTAAAGGAAGAAAACGACGACGAGCCAATGCTTTTATCATTGAAGAAAATTGCTTGTGCACAGGCTTGGGCACAATTGAACGACGCTAAAAACTCTGGCGACACAATTCTTGCTAAGGTTATATCTTTAGTTAAGGGTGGCGTTTTGGTTGACGTTGCAGACTTGAAAGGATTTATCCCATCAAGCCAATTGAGAACAGGACTTCCGTTTGAAGGTTTAATCGACCAAAAAATCGAGGTTAAAGTTTTGGAAGCTGATCCTAAGAAAAACAAACTTATTCTTTCTCAAAGACAAGCTGTAGCTGAACAAAGAGACCAAGTTGTTGATAACGTTCTAGCAGCTCTTGAAGAAGATATGGTTGTTACAGGTGAAGTCGTAAGAATTGCAGACTTCGGAGCGTTTGTTGATATCAATGGTATTGACGGTCTTCTTCCAATTTCTGAAATTTCTTGGCAGAGAATCAAACACCCATCTGATATAATTTCATTGGGCGAAAAAATCGAAGTAAAAATTATCAAAATTGATAACGAACTAAAACGTATTTCATTGAGCTTGAAGAGAATGGGCGAAAACCCTTGGCAACAAATCGAAGGCCAATTCAAGGAAGGCGAAATCATCAGAGGAACAGTAAATAAAATTACAAGCTTTGGTGCATTTATTAACATCTTCCCTGGCGTTGAAGCTTTATTACCAGCTTCAGAGATGAGCAATGAGAATGTTAATCCATTCAATATGTTCAAAGTCGGTGATGAGATTGAAGTTTTAATCAAAAAATTCACGCCTCAAGAACACAGAATTGCTTTGAGCACAAAAGATATTGAAAAATAGATAAGTTAAGAACTTAATCAAAATCCCTTTCTTGTAACAGGAAAGGGATTTTTTTATACTATTATTAATAAAACTTAACAATTAAGTGTTTTTTCTGAATATTATTGTTATTTGAAAAATTAAAAGTGGAATAATACTAATAGAAAAGAGAAGAAAAATGGACAAAGTGCTTTTATTAAACAGTGAAAACGAACCGCTCAACATAACGAGTTGGCGGCGGGCGATTGTGTTGTTGATAAAAGGTAAAGCTGAGTATATTGAAAAGATTACTAATATTGAAACATACATAAAAGTCGGGAAGTACTATATTCCTAGAACAATAAAACTGACATACGAGATGGCAATTCCAGAATTGGAGTTGCCATTTTCTAGAGAAAATATATTTTTAAGAGACGAAAACATTTGTCAATATTGCGGTCGGGAGTTTCCGACAAAGGATTTGACGCTTGATCATGTTTTTCCTAAATCTCGGGGTGGGAAAACGGATTGGGAAAATATAGTTTGTTGTTGCAAAAACTGCAACCAATTTAAGGCCGATAGAACACCGGAAGAAGCGGGGATGGAACTTTTGAATGATCCTTGCAAACCGGATGATTTTTGGTTGTTTGAATTTGCAAAAAAACACAAATTTGATAACAAATATTGGGAAAATTATTACAAGAAAGTTTCATAATTGATCTAAGAAAATTAAAAAAATATATGACTTATAATGAAAACATTGTAATAGAGAGAAGGATCGTATATAATTAATAAGGTGAATAATTAAGGAAAATTTTATGAGAAATTTTGCGAAACCTTTCGCACAAAATGCTTTCACACTGGCAGAAGTTTTAATAACACTTGGAATAATAGGAATAGTGGCGGCGTTAACAATCCCAACAATACTGAGCAATACACAGGACCAAAGTTTAAAATCAGGGTTAAAAGCGGGATACTCAATAATATCACAAGCTTTTAGTGCCGTAATAAACGAAAACTCAGGAAGCGCAAAAAATCTTTGCTCGAGCGGTGACCATGTATGTTTTCTAGATGCTTTTGATAAACAATTATCATTTATAAAAAAATGCGGGATAGCAGAAAATGGCTGCTGGGATCCAAATAAAATAAAATATCTATATAATTTTGAAGGCACATCGTACACGGTAGGTAACAAAACAACAGCTATATTAAAAAATGGCATGACACTAGCACTTGAATACGGTGATGAAACTTGCGAATCTGACTGGTACTCACAAGCTATAGATTTCAAAGTGTGCGGAACTTTACAAATAGATGTAAATGGGCTTAAAAAACCAAACACAAAAGGACGTGATATGTTTATTTTTTGGGTAACAAAAGATCGCCTTTTACCTTTTGGATCACAAGGAGACAAATATGATGGACGGACAATTGATTATTGTGATCCAAGCAAAAGCTTTTCAGTAAATGGTTACTCTTGTGCTGCAAAATATCTTCAAAATCAATAACGAGTAAAACAAAAAAAATAGAGAAAGGAAGAATCCTATCTCTATTTTTTCATCTTTTCAAGTTAACTTATTAGCAACCGCATCCGCAGCAGCATTTTTGTTCATTTTTTTGTCCGTTGAACGCTTTTAGTCCAAGATATCTTGCAGATGAACCAAGTTGTTGCTCAATTCTGATTAATTGATTATATTTAGCAATTCTGTCAGAACGTGAAGCCGAACCTGTTTTGATTTGTCCGCAGTTAATTGCAACAGCAAGGTCAGCGATGAATGTATCTTCTGTTTCGCCTGAACGGTGAGAAGTGATTGAAGTATAACCAGCTTCGTGAGCCATTCTGATTGCAGCAAGAGTTTCAGTTAAAGTACCGATTTGGTTAACTTTAATCAAGATTGAATTTGCAATATTTTTTTCGATACCTTGAGAAAGTCTTTTTGTGTTAGTTACAAACAAATCATCACCGACTAATTGGCATTTAGAACCAACTTTGTCTGTAAGGATTTTCCAGCCTTCCCAATCTTCTTCAGCCATACCGTCTTCGATAGAAATAATAGGATATTTTTCTACCCATGAAGCAAGGAAGTCAGCCATTTCTTCTCTTGAAAGAACTTTGCCGCCTTCGCCTTCAAGAACATAGCTTCCGTCTTTGTAGAATTCAGAAGAAGCAACGTCTAAGCAGATTTTAATTTGTTCAGTTGTATATCCTGCTTTTTCGATAGCTGTAAGAATAACTTCGATACCTTCTTCGTTAGAACCAAGGTTTGGAGCGAATCCACCTTCGTCACCAACTGAAGTAGCTAAGCCTTTGTCGTGAAGAACTTTTTTCAAGTTATGGAATACTTCTGCACCCATTCTGATAGCTTCTTCAAATGATTCAGCGCCTACAGGTGCAATCATAAACTCTTGGAAGTCAATATTGTTGTCTGCATGAGCTCCGCCGTTAATGATATTCATCATTGGGGTTGGAAGTGTGTTTGCAGTGATACCGCCAAGATATCTGTATAGTGGCATTTCATAAGCCAAAGAAGCAGCTTTAGCAACAGCCAAAGATACGCCTAGCATAGCGTTAGCTCCCAAGCTTGATTTATTTTCAGTTCCGTCAAGTTTAATCAACAAAGCGTCGATTGCTTCTTGATCAGCTGCATCTTCGCCAATAAGCTCCGGAGCGATTTTTGAATTAACATTATCAACAGCTTTCAAAACACCTTTTCCAAGATATTTTGAATTGTCACCGTCTCTAAGTTCAAGTGCTTCAAAAATCCCTGTAGATGCCCCTGATGGAACAGCGGCACGTCCTACAACACCGCATGAAAGTTGAACATCAACTTCAACAGTCGGGTTTCCACGTGAATCTAAAATTTGTCTTGCGACAACGTCTTCTATAAATGTTGGCATAATTTTGTCTCCTTCTATTAGTTACCAAGTCTATTTCACAAACAATTATTCCATAAAATCAAATTGATTACAAGTACAAGAAAGGCGGTATTTTAACCGCCTCTTGCACCTATTTAATTGTGATTCTTTTAGCCTTACTTTTTTCGACTTTTTGTTTAGGCAAAGATATGTTTAAAATACCGTTTTTGTACTCTGCAATACAATCTTCGGTCTTGACAGGGTTGTCAAACGACACAGTACGAATGTATTTTCCGTATCTAAACTCACTTGTATGAACTTGTTCGTGTTCATCTTTTTGAGTTTTTTCATTTTTTATCTCTGCCGAAACAGTCATATAATCGTTGTTTATATCGACATTTATGTCTTCTTTGTTAACTCCTGGAAGCTGAACTTTAACCTTATATTCCTTCTCGTTTTGTTTAAGTTCAATTGCAGGACGCCAAGTAGACATTTTTCTCAAATTTAGCGGATGAGAAAACATGCTTTCCATAAAAGTATCTCTCAAAAAATTATTTAATTCTTGGTGAATACTATCAAAGCTCATTTCAGGCTCTCTTAACATAAGATCGTTTTTCATAACGCACCTCCTTTTAATATGGACATAACCAGCCCATTCTTAACACTATAAAGGTACATTATTTCCGCCATAAAAACATTGTGCGCAAAGGTAAAGTTTATTTTTTTGTAATACTTTAGTGCATTAAACGATTAAGATATAATTTTTCTTACTATATAAGAAGCCATAAATAAGCCAGACGCCGAGGCAACAAAAGGTGTTGAAGATGGTATAACCTTCTTAAATTCAATATTTTCACCGCTTAACGTACTAACATTTTCAACAATTGAAATTTTTTCCAAACAATAAGGTTTTTCAAGGCTGGAAACAGAAGTAATACCTGATTCTATACCTCGTTTCTTAAGTTGATACAAAACACTTGAGACAAAAGGTGCGTTCTTGTTTTTTATTTCAGAAATATCAGAAATATAAAGCTCTTCAGGATTAACCCTATTTCCTGCACCCATTGACGTAATTACAGGAATTTTATTAACATACGCAAATTCTAACAAATCAATTTTTGAGCGCATAGAATCAATTGCATCAGCAACAAAATCAATATTCAAATCAATCAATTGTTCATTCAATTTTTGATTGTAAAAATCGTCAATTGGATTAATAATCAAATCTGGATTAATATCTTTTAATCGTGTATTAAAAAGCTCTACCTTACTTTTTCCAACGGTAGAAGTAAGTGCAATAACTTGTCTGTTTATATTGGATTCAGAAACAGTGTCAAAATCGACAATGGTCAATTTGCCCACACCTGCCCTTGCAAGTGCTTCAGCACAAAACCCACCTACGCCTCCAAGCCCAAAAACTGCGACATGAGATTCTGCAAGCTTTTTTTGCGCATCTTCACCCCAGAACATTTCATTTCTTGAAAAAATATCCATTTTGTCCATTTCTAAAAAACTGCTGAAATTTATTTAATAATTCCAAACCCGATTAAAAGTGTACTCAAAATAAAGATAAAAGCGATTATGCCAGTAAGCTTATTCAAACCGGCTTCTGCACTTTTTTGAGATGAAAATAAGTGACTAGCTCCGCCAATCCCTGCAATTCCATCACCTTTTGGCGAATGAAGTAAAATTAAAACTATTAACAATATTGCGGTTACTATTTGTATTATCCAAGTTAGTGTAAGCATTGATTCTCCTTATTTTTTTGACGAAACAAGAGCAGCTGCAGGTGTAGCATCCGATAAACCTTCTTTTACTTTTGGTTTAGATATAAAGTGTGCTCTTTTTGAGTTTAAATTAATTTTATCAAAAGTATAAAGCCTTGCCGGACGTTTTGATTTAGATTTTGAAAATTCATTCAATTCTATTAAACCTTCTGTAGCAAGTGCTTTTTTCCTAAAGTTTCTCTTGTCTAATTTCTTATTCATTATCAATTCATAAGATTTTTGCATCTCCGTAAGAGTAAATTTTTCGCTCAATAATTGATAAGCAACAGGACACATTTCTAATCTTTCCCTTGTTCTTTTCAAAGAATATTCAATAATTTCTTTGTGGTCAAAAGCCAAAGGCGGTAAATCATAAACTTTATGCCATTCAACATCTTTACTTTCCAAGACGTTGACATCTTCTTCTCTAATCAAAGCAAAATACGCACAAGTAATGACTCTGGCATCAGTACGTCTTAATGGATCACCGAATGTATAAAGCTGTTCTAAATAGATATTATCTACGTTTGTTTTTTCTTTAAGTATTCTCAAAGCAGCTTCATCAAGGTTTTCAGACAATCTGATAAATCCACCCGGAATCGCCCATCTGCCTTTAAAAGGTTCATTCAGACGTTTTACAAGCAAAGCCTGCAGGGTGTTATTTTTAATCGTCAAAATAACAACGTCGACTGTAATTTCATGTGTTTTTGTTTCATTAAACATCTCTTACTCCTAGCATTTAAATCATACAATAAAAACAAAACTTTTGCAAAAATGCTAAAAAACGTTAAGTAATTACTTAACGTTTTTTAGCATTTTTAAATAAAAATTTGTACATACAGCTTAGATAATACCTTCTGAAGGAAGTTTAATCTCTGTAAGTTCCTTTTTCTTTTCTATACTTGCTACTTCTTTTGTAGAATTAGAAGCAGAAACAGGAGCTTTTTTGCTGTTTTTAGCTGATTTTACTAAAGCAGGGTCAGGATTGACCTTTTGCCTGTGGTATTCTGTCATAATTTTAGAAACAAATCTTTTAGTTTCACCAATCGGTGGAACTTTTTTGTATCTTTTTACGACACCAGGGCCTGCATTGTAAGCAGCTAATGCCAGTTCTGTAGAACCGAACATGTTGTACAATCTTTTGTAATACATTAACCCGCCTTTGATATTATCACTAAGATAATATGGGTTAACACCGAGTCTTTTAGCCGTTGATGGCATAAGCTGGAACACACCTACAGCGCCGTGACGGCTTCTGGCTTCGTGTCTAAATCCAGATTCTGATTTGGCAATGCTCAAAGCAAGAGCAGGATCGATTCCTAGCTCTATTGAATGTTTAACAATTGATTCCTTTACACTTGAAACGCTATGTTGATTTGCTTCGACTCGAGGGCATAGTAAGAACACTATTGACATAGTGACTAATACTAGTTTTCTAATCATGTAAATCCTCTAAGGTTGTAAATTGGCTTTCCGATTGAGAGCCCGAACTCATCTTCTCAACTTCTCGGTAAAACATAAATGAATGTTTTAAAAAAATCCTCAACAGAAAGTTTGTAATAATATCTTAATACAAAAAGAAAAAAAATCAACCCCGAGCGATTTTTGTGTTAAGATTAGGATGCAGAGGGCTTTTGGGGAGCTCGTTAAAAATTGCAGGAGGAACTAATGACGACAGAAAATCAATTGGC
>JAEWYI010000085.1 GCA_023395735.1 Cyanobacteria bacterium OH_SFB_17 | reverse complement strand
GAATAATTTATTCCTCAGAATAGCCGAAATTCTTTAGAGAGCGGTTATTTTTGCGCCAGTCCTTTTCAACTTTGACGTTTAGCTCTAAATAAACTTTTTTCTCTACAATTTTTTCAAGTTCTAATCTTGCTTCAGTGCCGATTTTTTTAAGCAAAGACCCACCTTTACCTATTATTATTCCTTTTTGGCTTTTTGTTTCGCAAAATATTGAAGCAAAAATTCTGTCAATTTCTTCTTTTTCTTCATATTTTTCGATTAAAACCGCAGTCGAGTGAGGAATTTCTTCTTTTGTATTCAAAAGAATTTTTTCTCTTACTATTTCTTGTGCAACGTCGCGCATTGTCTCTTCTGTAACGACATCTTCAGGATAGAGCATTTCACCTTCGGGGAGTTTTTTGAAAATATTTTCTAAAAGCGTATCTTTGTTTCGCCCTGTTTTTGCAGAAATCTTTATTACAGGCAAATTTTCTTCAAAAAGTAACTTGTAGGTTAAAAGATTTTCTTCAATTTTTAGCTGATTTTTAATTTTGTCTAACTTGTTCAAAACAAGCACTATAGGCGTTTTAGACTGAAGCAAAATATTTTGCACAATCCATTTATCACCTTTGCCAGCAGGCTCTGAGCCATCTACTAAAAACAAAATCAAGTCAGAATCCGGCACCGAAACTCTTGCTTCATCAAGCATAAATTCGCCGAACTTATTCAACGGTTTGTGCACCCCCGGGGTGTCTACAAAGACGATTTGACCTTGTTCTGTTGTATAAATACCTTTAATTCTTTTTCTTGTTGTTTGAGCCTTGTCTGTTGCAATAACTATTTTTTGCCCTAAAACTTGATTTAAAAGTGTTGATTTACCTACGTTTGGGCGGCCAATTATTGTTACAAAGCCTGATTTAAAATTTTTATTCATAAAATTGATTCTACCATGAAACTGTATCATAGTAAAATTTTTATTATATAATTATGATATGCAAAAGAAAACTATTTTATTCGTATTTGGTACAAGACCAGAGGTTATTAAATTAGCGCCTGTTATTTTGGAGCTAAAAAAATATCCTGAAAATTATAATGTAATTATTTGTAATACAGAACAACAAAAAGAGCTTTCAAACCAAACTCTTTCTTATTTCGGGCTAAAGGCTGATATAAACCTTGATTGCATGAGAGAAAACCAAACTCTAGCAAGCGTTCAGTCTAGAATTTTGACTTCTTTAGACAAAATCTTTACAGAAAATAAAATCGATGCAACAATCGTTCAAGGAGACACAATAACCGTTTTGACAGGAGCATTGGTAAGTTTTTATCACAAAGTTCCGATTTTCCATGTTGAAGCTGGGCTTCGCTCTTACGATATTTTTGAACCGTTTCCTGAAGAAGTTATGCGCCAGATGACAAGCAGAGTCACTGCGCTTGATTTCGCACCTACAGAAACAAATAAAAAAGCTCTTTTAAAAGAAAATGTTGAAGAAAATAAAATTCATGTAGTTGGAAATACAGTTATTGACGCACTTTTCTGTCTTTCTGAAGAAACTATGCAAAAAGCAAAAGCGTTCTTCGATTTTGAATATGACAGCGAAAAACTTGTTCTTATTACAGTTCATAGAAGAGAAAATCACGGTGAGAGAATCGACAGAATTCTTGATGCAATTTCAAAATTGGTTGAAAAGTACTCAGACCACACTTTTGTATTGCCTGTGCATCCAAATCCTAATGTTAAAAACAAAGTTTATTCAAAGCTTGAAAAATACAAAAACGTTCACCTAATGTCACCTTTGGACTATCCAAATTTGGTTTATTTGATGAAAAACGCAAAGCTAATATTAACAGATTCCGGTGGAATCCAAGAAGAAGCGCCTTCTTTTGGTTGTCCGACACTTGTGATGCGCTATGAGACAGAGAGAAGAGAAGGCATCGATGCCGGTGTTTCGATTTTGGTCGGTGCAGATTACGACAAAATCATTGACGAAAGCGAAAAAATACTTCAATCGGAAAAAATCAAAACCAGATTGCAAGCTCAAAACCCTTATGGTGACGGTAAATCTTCTGAAAAAATAGAAAAATTAATCAGAGAATATTTTAGCTAAATTTCAAAATATTTATCTTAAATTTTCTGGGTGGTTGGATTGAGATAAAACAATTTCTCTAAATTCGTTTTTATCTATGTTTACACCCATATCTTTAATATTTATTTTTTTCTTTTTCGATTTATTTTTCTTTTTTTTATCCATACTAAACCCCGACAAGCGCCTTTTTAACGTCGTTTCTTTTAACCTTTCTTGTGGACGTTCTTGGGAAAGGATCTTTTACGATAATTATATTGTTAGGCCTTTTGTAATTCGAAAGCTTTAAGGATAGAGTTTTTATCTCTTTTTTTATTTCTGCTTCAAGCTCTTTTTCATCAGAATATTTATCAAGCATCATTTGAGAAGGTAAAATTGCGACAAAAATATCTTCTGTTCCATCCTTTGCCCCGCCTGAGCGCTTTGCACCGAAGACACAAACTTCTGCAAATTTCGGACTCGGTTCAAAAATTGCTTCTAAATCTTCAGGGAAAACTTTTTTTCCGCCTGATAAAACAATCATGCTTTTAATTCTTCCAGTGATAAAAATATACCCGTCTTTGTCTATTTTTGCGATATCACCTGTATGGAGCCAACCATCCTCGTCAATAACCTGAGCAGTCAAATCCGGTCTGTTATAATAACCTTTCATGACGTTGTCGCCTTTTACCAAAAGCTCACCTGTTGTTTTATCAATTTTAACTTCAACCCCTTTAAGAGATTTTCCGATTGAGCCTAATCTTGAATACTTTTGGGTGTTTACTGCAACAACAGGACTTGCCTCAGAAAGTCCGTACCCTTCAAAAACTCTCATTCCGACTGTCTCAAAGAATTTTGCAACAGTAAGGTCTAAAGGTGCTCCACCTGAGATACAACCTTTGAACTTGCCGCCGAATTTTCTATGGATTGACGGGAACATTAATTTTCGAATTCTATGACATGGAATTAATTTTGCCAATTCGTATTTAAAATTGAAAAACATTTTTTTAAATGCTGACATTTGATTCATTTCTGATTCTATTGTTGTTTTTAATAATTTTAAAAAGGCAGGAACAACAATCATAAACGTAATCTGTTTTTCTTGGATTATGTTAAATAAATCTTTCGGTTTTAAACTTTGTGAGTAATAAATCGAAGTACCCTTGTTAAGAAAAGACAAAAATCCGACTGTTAATTCAAAAAGGTGATTCATAGGCAAAATTGAAAGAAATTTATCATTTTCACCTAAATCAAAACTAGGTCCAACCGTATTTATTTGGGAAATAACATTTTTAAATGAAATTTCAACACCTTTTGGAGTTCCTGTTGTACCCGAAGTATAAATAATAAAAGCAGTTTTGCTCACGGCACGGTGACGCCATTTTCTATTTGTAGCTTCGTCAGGAATATTATAAAGGCTTGGCTGTTTTGTGCTTGAGCCGATATCATTCAACACAATTACCTGTTCAATAGAGCTGATGGTTTCTTTTAATTTCATTCCCACTTCAAAATATGCGCTTGATACAACCAAAACTTTCGGCATACAGTCATTTAAAATAGCTGTTAGTTCAAAAAGTGTTAATTTAATATCTAGAGGAATAGTTATTGCACCTGCCACAACGGAGGCAAAAAGAGCAGCGCCCCACTCTGGCATTGATTCAGAAAGTATTGCAAGCTTGTCACCTTTATCTACTCCGTTTTTTATCAAATAATTTGCAAGCCTTCTTGATAAAATACCAAGTCCTCTAAAAGAAAGCTCGTTCCACCCAAGATTGGATTTCATTCCGACGGCAATTTTATTTTCCAAAGCTTCTGTTCTATTTTGCAGAAATAAAAGTACATTAGTCTGATCCATATTCCTAATCCCCAATTAAATATAACACTTTTTTATTTTATCACTAATATTTTTTACGGCAAATTTTACACATCTTTTAACGTTATGCCGTTCAGCTGACAGAAAGAAGATAGAACTGTTTTTGCTTTATCAATTTTTGATATAAGATAAGCATTTTTAATTCCTTGTGCAATCAAGCCGGCTTTTTTATACATTTTTGCAGCGCCCATTACATAATCAACCTGAGCATCTGTTTTGATTAATGCAATATCCTGCAAATATTTTCCGTATAACAAATATAAATCAGACAAGAAATGCAACAACTCAAATTTTCTTGCAACCAAAATACCTTTTTCAATATGAACTTTTGCAAGTTCATATTCAGACTGAGCCATATATGATTCGGCCAAAACCTTATTGTAGAGGACAATAAACAAATAGTTATTAATCTTTGGCCCTTGAGCTACTTCTAAGGCCTTTTGCGCGACGTCTATGGCCTTTTCTGGGCCTTCTGCAACCAAATTAGCCTCAGCTATCAAATACCAAGTTAACAATGCTCCTATCGCATTTTTTTGTTTTGCAAAATAAGTAACTTGCTCTGAATAAATTTCTAAAGCTCTTTTTGCGTTTTCTTCGTCTTTGAATATTTTTCCAAGAAGTGTTTTGAGAATATTTTTTGTGAAATTGTCATTTGTATTATTCGCAAATGTTACTACCTGAAAAAGCTCTTCTTTAAGCCCTGAATATTTTTTGTGAAGGAAGTTGTTCAAAATATTAATTAAATTCCATTTTGAAATTGCTTCGTTGTCCATTATATCTGTTTTATAGGTTTTTATAACTTCTGAAAGTATATTTTCAGAGGCCTCAATGTCACCTTTTATGGTGTTTGCAAACGCTAGCGTCAATTTCGCCTTACAGATGAAAAGTTTTTCATCAAAATTGTTCTTTTCAATAATTTCAAAAAGCGTTGATATGACTTCAAAAGCCCTGCTGTCTCCTTGGATAGTAAGAGCGTTTGCCAACGCAAGATAGGTGCTTAACCAAGCTTTGTATAGAGTTTTTATTGAGATATTTTTATGAGGTTTGGCTCCAAGGTATTTGTCAAAAACAGGCAGGATTTCATTATCAGCAAGATTAACTATTTCTCCGCTGTTTCCGATATTTAAAAGAGAAGAAAGTTTTCTTTGTTTTAGCATAGCAATTTCAAGCTCATAACCTGAATCAAGCTTTTCTATTGTTGTGTCAATGCATTCTATGGTTCCGTAGTAATCACCAAGCGCGATGCAGCAATTTGCAAGATATCCGGTCAGCTCAATTTCTTTATACAAATCCTGAAGTTTTCTTGCGTTTCTAATCGCATCCGGTAAATAAGAAATGGCCTCACTCGGGTTGGATTTTGCCAAAAGTTTTCCCAATCTTTCATAAATATTATTTTTTATGATAGAAGTATTTATTCCTTCAAGTTTTTCTATCAAAACAAGGCACTGTTTTTGTGATATTGCATAAAGATTTGTGTCCCCGATATAAGATGCAATTTTGGCGTTATCCGTCCAAATATTCAAGGCACTTAAAGCTTGGTTTAGGTTTTGCGCAATTATCGCCATCATGGAGTTTGAAGATAGCGTATAATTTGCACACACCGCAAAAAGATTTTCGTTCAAAGAAGAGAAATCCTCATCTTCTTTTGTTGCATTAAATAATGCGTCCCACAACAAACTGTTTTTAAACGAATATGCAAACTCGTTTACCCTTATAATAAAATTTAAATCTTGTAGTGCTTTTAGCGCTTCTTCAAAAACTGCATCACCAAATTTTAGAACCTGATTTAAAATTCCCGGATGAAATTTCGCGCCTAAAATCACAGCCAAAGACAAAATTTTGTATGCGGCAGGGTTTTGTTTCAAAAACTCCAATCTGTATTTTACAACTTCAGCAAAAGAAGAAGGCAAACTTATATCTAGGGAGTTCATTTTGTTTGCCATCTCTAGAGAATAAAAAACATACTGCTCTAAAACCGCAGGATTTCCCGCAGAATATTTGTACATCTCATCTTTTAGGGCCTGCGGACACTTTTTATCCTGAAAATATTGATCTATAAAGGAATTGACCTGATTTTTATCAAACGCATGGAGTGAAATATCAACGTAGTTTTCGCCACTCAGAGTTTCTGAATATAAATATCCTCTTGCGGGTCTTATTTCGCTGTAAGTTATTATCATTTTAAAAGGCTTTGCAAAAGAAGAATCGTTAAACATGGTATGTAAAAATTCGTACGAAAGCCCATCAATTAAGTCAAAATTTTCAACTATTAAAACAGTTTTGTTGCTGTTAAAGATGGTTTTGAACACTTTTTTCAAGAAACTAAAAGTTTTTTTCTTGTTTATCAAAATATTTTCAAAATAATCAGCATTTGTCGGGTACAAAAAGTTTAAAAGATTAAAAATTTCGTCGTTTGTAAGCTCAGGAAACTCTGATTGAAAAAATCGTTGCGAATCTTTTTTTAACTTTAAACTGTCTGAGCAAAAATTTGTTACGTTAAAAAAGCTTAAAAGGACATCCTGGATTAAACCAAAAGGGCTCAGTTGGCTAAGATGCGTGCATTCGCCGAATACCCAGATTAATTTCATAGATTTCAGCTCTTGAATAGTGCTTTTTAATACAACGGATTTTCCAACCCCTCTCGGCCCGTTAATTGAAATTATTTTTTTCTCATCTGCTTCAAAGGCTTTTAAAACAAGTTCTTTTGCCTGAAGTTGAGAATAAAAATTTGTATCATAGTTAATTAAAGGAACTTCTTCTCTTTTTTCTTCTTTTTCTTTTTCAGCTTTTGGTGAAATGATTTCTTCTGACTCAATTTCTTTTTGCTGAACGATATCAGGTTGCGAAAAGTCTTTTGAAGTTTCTTTTTTTACAAAAGATTCGCCGCATTTTCTACATTTAGGAGCATTTGGAAAATTTACACTTTTACAACTAGGACAAATTTTTAAGAGTTCTTCGCTGCAATTTACGCATTTGAGATTGTAGATGGAATTATACGTATGGCATTTTTTGCAAAAAGTTGCGATTTTTGCCCCGCAATAACCGCATTTAAGCGATTTTTCCGTTATTTTTTTTTTACATTTAGGACATATCATAAAGATTTTCTCTCAGGTGGATTACTTGTTAAAAGAGTCTTTTACTTCTTTCATCAGCATGAAAAGTCTTTTTGAAACTTCGCTTTGCGATAAATTCATCTCTTTTGCTATTTCTTTTTGTTTAAGACCTTTAATAAATCTCAATTCATACAACTGCAAAAATTGTTTTTCTGGGTATTTGTGGTTGGCTACTGACACTGCATCTATCAGAGTTCTTAAAATTTCTTTTTTTACAACTATCTCTTCCGGCCCGTCGCTCAAATCAGCTATGTCAAAATCAATTTGGGTTTGAGAGTATTTATTATCAGCAGTTACGTTAATTTGATCTAAAGATTTTTCTACCGTTGGGACAAAACCTTCTTTTGTTCTCTGGACACGTCCTGAATCTTTTAAAACATTTATAATCGAAGTCGTGACTATCTTTTTTAAATAAGACTCCAAAGATGCCTCATTTTTGACATTTTTGATAATCATAAATGAACGCTTATAAGTCTCATTGAAAAAATCTTCGTACAAATCTTCGTTGTTCAAATATTTTTTATCAGACGTAATAATCTTTTTTATTAAATTTACTTTTTCTTGTTCTAATTCCACATTCACTGTAAAAACTCTCGAAAGTAGTAACCACCCTATCTATCATAACACATTTAGAAGTTTATGATAAGGGTTGCGCTGGCATTTTTCCCGTTTAGCTCGCTACTAGGGACTTTCAAGTACATGAGAGTTTCTTTAACACTTTGTAACACTATTTTGTCTATTTGCTTGGAACCGCTTGATGCTACTACGTTTGAGTTGGTCAAGCCCCCGTCTTTGCCTATTTCCAAGTCGACTACGACTTTGTTGGAATAAGCCATTTCAGTTGCCAATAAAAGACTATTTTGTAGATTTAATTTAATATTTTTACCAGCCATTTGAAGATATTTTCTAAAACTATCATTATAAGCCAAATCTTCAGGCACTTCCCAAGCGACTTTTGATATATTCGCATTCACCGGTTCAGACATAAATGCGTTTGAAACAGCTCTTCCCATATCAGGTGAAACATTTTGTTGGTTTTCACCAGGAATAGCCTGAGGAGATGAGAAGGTCTGCCCGCCTTGCAAATCACTTTGAGTATTTTCCCCAGCTAGTGTTTCTTCGCTTTGTGAAGTCATTTGTCCATCTGCAGAAATCGGTGCCTGTGCCATATTTTGAGGCGAATTTGCAGGCTGCCCGTTATGCATAACTCCGCTTACGATTATTGCAGATGCAAGCACGATACTCGCAGCAGATGCAGCAATAATCATCTTTTTTCTTTTAATTTTTTCAGGCGTGTCAATGGATTGATTATTTTCCATTTCGTAATTTTCATCCAATAATTCCTGTTTTTGTTCCTCATTAAAAAGTACTTGAAGAACATCACCATCTTTTGAACCATCAGCTATAGAGTTTTCTCTTTTTGCTAGCAAATCTTCATTTTGTCCCAAAACATCAGAAAGGATCGCATCGTCAATATTCAGCGCTCCTGAGATAGGATTACCTTCAGTATCGATAGTTTCAATATCCTTCAAGAAATCATCTACTTCCAAAATAAAATCATCTGATTGAGCCGTATCAGCAACGAGCTCTACAGCTTTTTCTTCAACAGTTGTGGCGAAATCTTCATCTTCTTCTGCTTCAGCTGCTTCAATTTCTTTTATTTTTGCTTCAAGCTCGTCTTCACCAAGTCTTGATGACTCAACTTCTTCTTGAACTTCTTTTTTCCCTTCTAAGTTGTCAAACGATAAAAGAGTTTCTTCTTCTGCGATATCTTCAAGCGGCTTCAACTCAAAACCATCGTCGTCAGTCATTATACTTTCTTCCATAGGCGGGATTTCTTCATCTATAAACAAAGCATCGTTTGTGGATAAATTTAATTCTTCGATTGTTGGTGGGTTTTCTTCTTCAAGTTTTAAATCAAGATTGCTAAATTCGCTATTTACATTTTCGACGTGCGCCTCTGTTTCAAAACCTTCTGAACCTAAATCAGATAAATAACCGGGATCCGGAAGTTCTTCAAGATCCGGTAATTCTCCCAATTCTGGAAGAACCATGGTTTCTGCTTCTTGTTCTTTGATTTCAGATTCGCTATCGGTTGCCATTTGTTCTAGAAAATCATCAACTTCACTTATAGTTTCGTCTTCAATTTCAATAGGAGTTTCTACTTGAATTTCTTCGATTTCATCATTTACTTCAATAGATTCAATTTCTGCCTCTTGCTCTTCAACTTCAGCTTCAATTTTAATAACATCTTCATCTTTTTCGTCTTCTAGTTCATCAAATACTAATTCTTCGAAGCTTTCGTCAAAATTAACCTCAGGAATCTCTTCAATTGTACTGTCTGAATTTGCAGTCACATCAAAATCTTCTTCTTCAGACGAAATTTCTTCTTTAACTTCCTCAGGGCTTTCCTTGAATAATTCATCGAAATTCTCAACGGAAGTATCTTTGTCTAACGCCGGTTGTGTCGAATTTAAAACACTGCTAAGAACATCGGCTCCCGCTTCAATCCCTGTGCTTAAAACATCTGCTGTGCCAGCTACCAATCCAGCCTGAGCGTTTGTGCCTGCAGCAGCCGCTGCAGCACTTCCTGCAACAATTGCAGCTCCTAGTCCTAATCCGGCAGCCGCAACGTTAAGGCCAGCTTCACCAGAGCCTGATGAAGGTTTGGAATCGTCGTCTTCATCTTCATAGAATGAAAGACCTTTTTCTTCTTGCTCATCATCGTTATTTTTGAAATCTATAATTTCAAGCTGGGACTCATCAAAATTTTCGTCTTCAAAAAGTTCCTGAGCACCAACAACATTCAAGAATGAGTCTTGAGCAAAAACTCCGCTTTTGATTGCTTCTTTTGAAATTATCTCAAAATTTTCGTATTCAACCAAAGTTTCTCTGTACAAAATATTGCTTGCAACATTGCGCAAAAACTCTTTTTTATCCTTGATATCAAGATTTTTATCTACCAAAGAAATAAACATCTCTTCCAGTTTTTCTTCTTCAATTTGCATAAAAGAAGAATCTTCACCTTTGCTGAAAGTTTCCAAATAATTTTTAAACCCTTCAGGACTTTGTAATTTTTCAGGCTCTAAGAAAAAATAATCTCTGTTTTGATTTACCTGATCTATATCTTCTGGTTTGAAAAATCCTAAAAATTCAGCCGCAGAAAGAGTTTCATCCATTATGAAAACCGTATAAATATCAGGTAAAATTTCGTATTGGAAATGAGATTTCGGAATAAAAATTTCATCCTTATTAAAAACAAGTCTTACATCTATCTTGATTCCTTCAAAGTAAACATCAGCAACATCCACTTCTTCTAAAACGTTGTGAATTGTGTACATGCTATATAAATTGTCAGCTTTAATTTTGTTGTTAAAAAATGTTTTGATTGCAAGGCGCGCACCTAAAACGTTGAAAAATGCTCTTTTCTTAATGTTTATATCTGCAAAATCTGCCGTAGATAACTTTGCATCATTCAAATCTTCTTCTAATGCAGGTGTTATTGTTTTTAATTTTTTAAAAAGCGCCATACTATCTCCAACTATCTAATTCTTTTAAAAAAAGTGCTTACAATAACATAGATTACAAATGCAAAAAAAATATTCCAAAATATTCTTAAAATATTAAGAAATACTACAAATAATGTAGAAATAAACTTTTTTATTTTGATTCTCTTTTGAATTTTATAATTTTGTACAGACCGAAGAAAAGAACAGGAAGCGCGATTATAAAAATCATTCTGGCAATACCAAAAACTTCCGCACCCCATGCGGTAATTAAAACAGGCAAAGTGGAAGCTGTGCTTAGCAGTGTAAACAATATTCCAAAAACTTTTCCTCTGACTTTTGCATCAATTTCCGAATGCAAAATTGTCTGAGTCGGAATTGCGATTATAGCAGTTGAAATACCTATGATTATTGCACTTATGTAACTGTATAACATAGGGAAAGTTAAATCAAATTTTTCTATATATAAGACAGATAAAGAATGTGCCTTGAAGTTAAAAACACTCACTTGAGGGATCAAAGGCAACATTGAAAACATCAATAAAGATATTCCACAAGTTAAAATTCCTATATAACCCAAAAAATGCTTTTCTATTTTTCTAAAATAATTCCCGACCAAAAAAGCTCCAAAAACCATTCCAATTCCGCAAAAAACTACAATATAAGCGAATTTCTGTGCTCCAACTGCAGGATTGTTAGGATACAAATATTTTTGGCTCATTCCGATAGACATTATTGACAACATAACAATTATAGAAAATAGTGCCGCCAATTTTAACATTGCAGAACGAACAACAGGAGTTTCTTTTATATATAAAAGCCCTTCTTTTAAATCATCAACAAAATTTGATTTATGCTCTGATTTTGGAAGTGGTTTGTATTTGACAAAAAATAAACAAATTGCAGACAAGAAAAAGAAGCATCCAATTCCCCAATGCACATAGTTTATTCCAAAAATATTAATCATAGGATCACCCAAAGCGAACCCAAAAATCAAAGACGCCATCATAGTAGTTGCAAAAAGAGAATTTGCAGTCAAAAGTTGATATTTATTTGCAACCGTCGGAATGATTGAGGCCTCTGCAGGAACAAAAAATTGTGTGACAGAAGACAACAAAAATGCCAGCATATAAAGAGACACCAGTGATTTATCAAAAAACGGCAAAAGTAAAATTATAATTCCTCTTAAAATATTTGTGATAATCATAACTACTTTTTTATTCCACTTGTCGATAAAAACACCGGCAATTGCAGTCAAAAGAACCGCAGGAATTGTAAAAGCAATATATAGCCAGCTCTGCAGACTTGTGGATTTTCCGCTAGGGTCAAAATTTATAGCAATTATCGTTACAAAAACGACAAAGATAATTCTGTCCGCAAACTGCGAAAAAATTTGTGCAAGCCATAGCATACAAAAAGCTCTGTTTGAAAACAAAGCCCCGTAGCCACGAGCTTTTTCAAATATCGATTGTCCTTTTTCCAATTCCATGTTTTCTGATTATACTCTTTTCGCCTTGTGTTCACGCCATACATCAATAAGCATGCTTGCAAAAAATATGCTTGAATATGTTCCGACAGCTATACCCAAAATCATAGCAAGCACAAAATCTTTTGTTGTAACCCCTCCGAAGAAATATAATGCCAACAACGTAATTAATGTTGTTAAAGAGGTGTTTATACTTCTTACGAAAGTTTGGTTTACACTTATATTAACAATTTCTCCAAAAGACATTTTCTTTGAATAATATCTTAAATTTTCTCTAATTCTGTCAAATACAACAATTGTGTCGTGCGATGAAAAACCTATTACCGTAAGAATTGCTGTTACAAAAAGTCCATCAATCTGCACGTTGAAAAATAATCCCAATATTGAAAAACAACCCAATACAAAAAATGCATCGTGGAAAAGTGAAATTATTGCAGCAATCGCAAAATCAAGCTGAAATCTTACGCTCAAATATATTACGATACCAAGTCCTGCAAGTGCCAAAGCGAATAGAGAGTTCTTCAACAACTCATTTCCTAAAGTAGGGCCAATTGAACTTACTTGTACCAATTGAGAATTTGGATATTCTTTTGAGATTATCCCTGAAATTTTGTTCAAATCGCTATTGTTTTGCTCTCCGATAAATTTTGTTCTTATCGAAATAATAGATTTTATACCTTTTGCAGCACTTTCCTTAGAGTTGACATCAATAATCTGAAGGGAAGGATTTTCAATACCATTTTTTTCAAGATTAGAACGAGTTTGCGCCATTTCTGAATTATTAACTGTTTTTTCGATTGAATATTGTAAAATTGTGCCTCCGGTATAATCAATACCGACTTTTAGAGGCGCATGGTTTGGATAAATTATCATTGAATAAATTATCGCAGCGATACAAGGTATCAAAATTGCGATTGACAGTCCAAACCACCAATATCTATATTTAACTATATCAATTATATGTTTTCTTTCAGTTGCATCTGTATTTGCCATTTTTATCTCCTTAAATCGATTAACTTCAGTTTTTTATCTCAAATTAATCTATAACTCCGAATTTTGCTTTTTCACGCTTAGTTTCTTTTGCCTCAAAAGCCTTTCCGATTTCATTTTTTCTCAATCCAAATAATCCAGGATGTTTAAGTTCTCCTGTTCCAAAAACTAAGTGCATTATATTTTTTGTTATTGTAATTGCCGAGAACATAGAAACAAGAACCCCCAACGCCAATGTCAAAGCAAAACCTTTAACAACGCTTGTTCCAAGCATATACAAAATTACACAGGTAATTATTGTTGACATATTTGAGTCAAAAATACTCGTAAATGCCCTGTCAAAGCCAGCGTTAATAGCTGTAAATAAGGTTCTTCCGGCTCTCAACTCTTCTTTTGTTCTTTCGAAAATCAATATATTCGCATCAACAGCCATACCGATACTTAAAATAAAACCTGCAATCCCTGCTAAAGTCAAAGTTACAGGAATTGTTTTAAACAGTGCAAATAAAATTATACTGTAGCAAATCAAAGCCAAATCCGCAATTACCCCCGGGACGTGGTAAAATGCAATCATAAATATCATGACTACGCCAATACCGACTGCCGCTGCAATTTTTGATTTTTCAATACTGTCAGCACCCAAAGTCGGCCCAACTGTATTTTCTTCAATGATTTTCGCAGGAACAGGCAGTGCACCAGCGTTTAGCAAATCCACCATTTTTTTAGCTTCTTCGTATTCAAAACCGCTGTCGCCACCTGAAATTTGAGCGTTTCCGCCAATAATCGGCTCTCTTATGACAGGTGCAGATTGGATTGAACCATTAAAAAATATTGCCATTGGTTTTCCAACCATTTTGCTTGTAAGGTCTGCAAATTTTTTGGTCCCTTTATCATTAAACTGTAAATCAACAACCCATTGACCATTTTGAGATGTACTCAAAAGAGCCTTGCTCAAATCTTTTCCGCTCAATCCAGTGTCAATCCAAGTTTGCTCACCGTTTAGAATCGGACCTTCTTTTTTGAAAGAAAGCTCTGCGGTTTCTCCTAAAAATTCTTTTGCTTTTGTTAAATCTGAAACATTCGGGATTTCAATCAATAATCTTTTATCACCTGCTTGTTGAACAACTGTTTCAGAAACACCTAGCTTGTTTACACGATTTTCTATCGCAAATCTTAAGCTATCCATCATCTCTGGAGTTATTTTTGCAACTGTAGGAGTTGTTTGCGCCTCAAGTACAAGTCTTGAACCGCCAACAAGATCGAGTCCCAGTTTTGTCGGTTTAACCTTAACCACTATTGCGCAAGCAATAACAATTAAAGCAATTACCCAAAACATAATTTTTTTATTCTTCATTTTCAACCCTTCTTTAAAATCTTATCAAATAGTTTAATCATTTTGGCATTTAGCTAAACAACAAAACAATTTGTCCATGCGACTTTTACATAATTTTATCAGGGACATATCCCTTTGTGCCTACCCGCTTGGGCTAATCTTTATCGAATTGTTCCAAAACAGCAAACAATTCACTTTTTTGTTCTTCGGTCAACTCAATTAACGGACGTCTGACAAACGCAGAAATCAAGCCGGTTTTTTCCAATGCTGCCTTTACAGGTACTGGATTTGGAGCCATAAATAACTGTTTGAAAACCGGATACAATTTTAAATGCATATTTTTTGCAATATTAAAATTACCTGTTTTAAAATTATGAATCATAGTTTTAATTTCTTTGCCATACAAGTGAGATGCAACAGAGATTACGCCTTCTGCTCCCAAAGAAAGCATCGGCAAAGTCAAACTGTCATCACCTGAATAGATAGCAAAATCTTCTGGGCACTCACGTCTCAAATCAGAAACAGCATCCATATCGCCAAAACTTTGTTTTATAGCGACGATATTTTTATATTTTTCTGCCAAAAATTTAACAGTCTCAACAGACATATTTACACCTGTTCTTGAAGGAATATTATACAAAATAACAGGTATATCAACACTCTCCGCAACAGCTGAGAAATGGGCAATCATGCCGGATTGAGAAGGTTTGTTGTAATAAGGAACAACTGACAAAATAGCATCAGCGCCTTCTTTTGCTGCTTTTTTAGACATAAGAACAGCAGTGTCGGTAGAATTTGAACCCGCCCCCATAATCACATTTGCTTTGTTTTCTGCAGCTCTTTTGGCTGTAGAAAGGATTTCAAGCTCTTCTTCATGTGTCAAAGTAGGGCTTTCACCTGTTGTCCCTGTTACAAGAATTGAATCAGATCCATTTTTGACCAGATGTTTAACAAGTTCTGTAACTTTATCATAATCAACTTCTCTTTTTTTGTTAAAAGGCGTAACCATCGCAGTTATGACTTCGCCTGCATTGTAGCGTTTCGGCATAAAATGTCCTCCTATTAGGATAAATTATATTACAAACATCAGAAAAAAGTACTTATTATTAAGTAAATTAAAATCTAAAAAATCGAGTTAGATTTTACATGCCAAAAAGAGCGCTAATTTTTGTGTATACAAAAATTAGCGCTCTTTTTGAAATTTAAATTACAAAGCTTTTTGAACTTTTCCTGCTTTGATGCAAGAAGTACAAACTTTCATTGTTTTAACAGTTCCGTTAATGCAAGTCTTAACTGATTGAAGGTTAGGAGCTTGGCGGTGTACATTTTGCTTATGAGAAAAGCTTAATTTAGCTGATTTTAATGGTGTTTTACCACATATTTCACATTGTCTTGACATATTATTTTTCCTTATGTAAATTACTAGTGCTAGTCTAGCGTATCGCAAAAAAAAGATATTTACAAGTATTTTTAAAAAATTTTGTTAAGATACATTAAAGTTGGAGGTTTGGAAGCTTAGAGGTTCGGAAGTTTAGAAAATTGTAAGTTTGTACTGATTCGGTTAAATCCGCACCCTACCGTTCTTATCTTATTCCAAGCTTCTGAGCCTCCAAACCTCTAAGCTTCTAAGCTTTCAAACCCTTCAATCATTTCTTCTTTTTGATCTCGGGACAAGTGCTTTATTCTATATTCTTCTTTCATAGCTTCTGATTTTGTATCAAATTCTTTGACATAAACAAGTTTTTCCGGTTTGTGCGCACGAGTATATTTCGCGCCCTTTCCAGACTGATGCAATTCGTATCTTTTTTCAACATCATCTGTGTATCCGCAATACAAAGTGTTATCTTTTGTTAAAATAACATAGGTGTAGTATTTCTTTTTCATATTATATATGATATTATAATCCGGTGATAAAAGACAATATTAAAAAAGCAAAAGAATATTATAATCTTTCTGAACGCGTTGAACTCGGTCTGAAATTTTTGCAAAACGAAAATTTATCCGCGCTTGACAATGGTAAATACGAAATCTTAAACAATGAAGTTTTCGTTACAATTCAGGATTATATGACAAAAGAAACGCCAGTGGATTTTGAAGCCCACAAAAAATATATTGATATTCAATACATGATTGAAGGCGAAGAAAAAATCGGCGTGGAAGATATTGAAAACTTTTCTCCCAAAACAAATTATAATGAAGAAAAAGATATTGTATTTTTAAAGCGAAATCGAACCGGCATGGGTGATTATGTCAATCTCAAACAGGACGAGTTTGTGATTTTGATGCCAAGCGATGCCCATCAGCCTTCTGTTGCCTGTAACTCGTCGTCGCGAGTTAAAAAAGCCGTCGTCAAAGTGCTGGTTTAAGCAATTTTTTGTTCGCTTTTGTTTTTATATAGTATAGGTTTGTCCATTGGGGGTAATTTTGTCTTTAAACGTTGGTTATATTCCAAAAAATAATAATGATTTGAACTTGAAAAATAACAAGTCCATAAAAGGGCGCAATTTTGCTGCGACCCAGAGAGCTCAACAAAACCTATTCGACAAATCCTCAAATGGCAAATTTGACGCGTCCGAAGCAGGAAAAAACTTTGTAAAAGGTGTATTTTCACCGGTTACTCAAATGTTTTCCAGCGTAAAGAATTTTGCAATCGGCGCAGGTATTATGGCAGCATCTACTGCAGTTATTATCGCAACAGGAGGCGCGGCAGCGCCGATACTTCTTGCAGCTGGCGTTGGAATGGGCGTTTTGCAAGCGGGTTCTGCTGCTGTAAAAATTGTTAAAGCAAAAAATGGTGATGATATTGAAAAAGCTTTTTTTGATATCGGTGGAGCAACTTCTACTCTTGGATTATCGGCTATCGGGGCAAAACCTACCCTAAAACAAGCCGGTATTAAAACCGATGGACTAAATACTTTTTCAGCTATCAAAAAATCTTTCACATCTGCAAAAGATATGGCAGTTGAAAGTTATAACGTTTTTAAATCAGGTTATTACAAGGCAAATATTGCAAATGCCGTAAAAATTGCTAAAACTCCAAGAAACATTAAAAGATACAGCAAAGAACTCTGCGCAGAAGGACAAGATACTTTCAAATCCTCATTCAATGCTCTAAAAGAAGTTATTCCTGAAGAATTTCAACCAAGACTAAAAGGCAGAGCAAAATGTGAACAGTCGATTTGCGAAAAAATGGTTAAAGAAATGACTCTTGTAATCGACGACAAAATTAAAACTGTAAAAAAGAACGTAAACCTGTCTGAGGCAGAAAGAGAAAAAAGCATTAACTTATTGCTTAAAGAAAGAAACGAAATAAGAACAAACCCAACAAAAGCAAAAGGCAAAGTTGAAGACTTGCTTGGTGCAAGGCTTACGCTTGACGATATTTCAGACAAAAATATTGATAAATTGGTAAATGCTCTAGCTGAAGCTGCACGCAAAGGCGAAATAGAAATTCTTGAAATAGAGAATTACAGAGGAATAAATTCTAAATACAAAGGTGAAAATGACTTTTACCTAACAGAAGCGCAGGTAGAAAAACTTGCAAATGTATCAGGAAACACTGACTTTGTTTTCAAACCAAAAGCTTCAGGATATACAGCTACACAGCTCAAAGTTAAACCAAAGAACGGAAAAGTTTTAGAATTGCAAATTAGAGGCAAAAAAGTTGACGAATTTGCAGATATTGAGCATATTCCATACGATTTGAGCCAAGGTAAAGATATCTCTAAAAATAACAATCAAATCGGAATTCTTCTTTCAAAAGTTCAAAAAACAATACAAACAATGAAAAAAGAAGACTTTGCAAGATATCAAGAATACATGTATGAAAACTATATCCATGCTCAAAGAGTAGAAAAAGGACTACCATCAAAAGCGCCTCAGCTTCCAGAAGGAATTGACGGCATATTGAGCGTAGAAAATATTCAACAGGTTGCTTCAAAAATAGGTAAATATGATACAAAAGAAATTAAAAATCCGTTTGAAATCTATTCTCAATTAGTAGCAATGTCAGCAATAGCTAAAAAGGATTAAATTTCGAGTGTAAATTTTTGTTAAAATTATAAATAGTTAGCAACTTTTATTTTTTTTGTTTTTATAGTTTAATAACAAAAAACAAAAAGGGCTTAAATATGATTTCAATAATTAATCAAATAAATTCAAACAGAAATAACAATAGCAATCGAATATTATCCCAAGCAAATCCTTCGCTCGGGACCCCTTTTAGCCCAAAGCTAAAACTGCAAGCCTTGGACAAAGATGAATTTGTTTCATTTAAGGGCGCACCGGTAGAACTTAAAATAGGCATGGAAATGGTTGCAAACGCCGTTAAAAATGGAAGCAAACAGTTTAGCCAAGACATTATTGGTCCCAGAACTATTAACAATTTTGAAAAATTAAAACTGAATGCAAGACAAATTTCGTCAAATGATTTTTTAGTCGAAATTGCGTATGGCGGTGAAAACGGAAGCGGTTCTATTTCTCTTGGAAAATGGTCAAAATCAAACATTCAAAACATAAAAAGACTTTGTGAAGACGAAGAAAAGTATAACAGTATTGTAAAAAAGCTTGATAATGCATCTTATGACATAAATACAGATAAAGATATTTCGATTATTTAAACATTTTAAAAATTTGGTCTCACATAATTATAAATACAAAAACAGGCAGAATCCGTACACAGTTAGATTTTGCCTGTTTATGCCGCATGACTATGAAAATGCGAGGGTAGACATGAAAATAGCCGCGTTAACGGCTGAAAAATTCTACATTGGATAAAGGAGTGGAGGAGAAAATAAAGAAAAAGAGATTGGTTATATTTATCATGTACCCAAAGAAGGAATATATATAACGTATATATTTAACATGTTTTACAAATTTTAATCTTTTTTTGTGTAAAAATATAAAGACAGCGCTTTGATAATAAAGACGCGCTTGAAAAAAAACATGTTACAAAATATTAAAAAAAACATGAAAAGTAGCAAAAAAAATTCTTTAGGGTTATTAAAGAATTAGAATATAAAAGTATTCACTAATATTATTTTGAAAGGAAAAAACATGATTCAAAATCCAATGGCAATGCCAAACCAAGTGAAAGAGAGAAAAGCTTATCAGCCCCAAAATATTACACTACAACCAAGCTATAATGCGGTTAAAATAGACATTCACAACCCTCAGGTAAACACAGGTTCTCAAGCAGCAGCTCCTGTTACAGCTCCTGTTTATTCATATCCGAAAGCACCGGTCTATGATGTACCGAAAACTTCCGTATATGAACCTAAAAAACCTGAAGATAAAGAACAACCTAAAGCAAAAGAAATTCCTGCAATTCCGATGCCGGTTGTTGTAAAACCGATGGAACCGACTCCTGCTGTTGTTGCATCTGCTGATAAAACAGTTGAAGCACCTGCAATGCCTAAGGTAGAAACCCCTGCTCCAGCTGCAGTTTTAGACGCAGCTAAAGTGGCAGAACCAAAAAAAGTTGAAATAAAAGAACCTGAAACAGCTAAGCCTAAAGTAGATTTGAATGAATTTATAACAAAGCTTAACGACAAAAATTATGATGTTCAAGCAAATGCAATGGAAGAAATTGCAAATATGGCTCAGACCCAACCTAAAAAAGCAACAGAACTTTTGGATGTAAAAGTTGTTGATACTTTGATAGGAATTATGAACTCTGATTCAACCAAGCTTGAAGGTCCTTCAGCAAAACAACTTGAAATAAGAGAAAAAATTATTCAAGGCAAAAAAGTAAGCGATGCTGAAAATGCTGAAGCTAATAAAATAACTCCAATGGAGCTTGCTGAAAGAAACAAACAGTTTGCAATTTACACAGTTGCTATACTTCAAAAACTTTACGGAACAGAAGTTGAAAAATTGAGCAATTCAGTTGTTCCAATGACTGAACTTCCTGGCGCAGCTGCAATTGTTGAACAAGTTAAATCAAACCCTAACCCAATGGTTAGAGCTTCCGGAATCGATGCACTAAGCTATATTCAAAGACCTGAGTACAAACAAGATTTGTCAACATTGTTCTCAGTAGCTCAAAAAGACCAAGATTCTCATGTTCAAAAAGCGGCTACAAAAGCACTTGAAAAACTAAGCCAAGTTGCTGCACCTGCTGAAGCTAAACCTGAAGCTAAAGCTGAAGATAAAAAAGAAGAACCAAAATCAGTAGTAAAATAATTAAAAATCTTTCAAAATAATATTAAAAGAGCGTTTGAAAAATCAGACGCTCTTTTTTTACTTTTTGCATAAAAAAGAAACGAACCCAAGCGGTAGGATTTAGCAGAGAAAAAAGTGACAACCTCAAATTATATCAAGATTTTTCAGTTTTTACCTGATTAATATTTTGATATGTATGAAAAGTATATTAGTCTGCGTTTTGTATTTCTGCTATACTTGTTTTCAATTAAAAGACTGGAATTGAAAACATGTTTAGAGAAATTATAACAGATATTTTGCAAAAAAAATTTTTTCTTATGTTTTTCACATGCGTAATCTATATTTTGGGGTTGTATGCATATTTTTCAGAAAACGGAATCTTTTTTGCCTTTATAATACTAATTTTGGGGATTTTTGCTATTTTAAAAAACTATATTTCGCCTAAATTGGCTGTTTTCTGGTATCTGATGTTTTTCTTCGCGTTTTTTAACGCCGCAATAAGGACAAAAAACTCTGACGAACTTTTTCAGATTGCACCGCAAAAAGCAAAGATTGAAGGTCAAATAGTTTCAATCCCGATAAAAGTTTCAGAAGATAAAACAAAATTTTTCTTTAAAGTTTCCAATATAGAATATTCAGATAAAAAAGAAAAAATAAATGCCAAAACGCTTGTAAATATTTATGATAATAACAATGAATTAAAAATAGGCAACTATTATTCTCTGGAAGGAAAACTGAGAGCGCCATTTAAGGCTTCAAATCCTTCACAATTCGATTATGGCAAATATTTAAGAAACTTTGACACATTCACACTGTTTTACTCAAGCGAAATAAAACCATTACAAAAGAATATTTCTTTAAAATGGATGTTTTTACAAAAGCTAAATGAGTTAAGAAACGATATTATAAAAACGCATGCAAATTATCTGAAAAGCCCTAATTTAGAAATTCTTGGCGGAATTGTTTTTGGTGATGATGCAATTGCAGCCCCTGAGGATGTAAAAGACTCTTTTAAAAGCTCGGGATTACTTCATATTCTTGCGGCTTCAGGGATGAATGTTGCTTTGATTTATGGAATATGGTTTTTTATTTTAAGAAAACTTAAAGCTCCGTTTAATTTTTCGGTCGCAAGCGGGATTTTTGTAATAATATTCTATTCAATGATGACTGGCATGGGCCCTTCTGTGGTTAGGGCGGCTATTATGCTGATTTTTATCTTGATAGGAAAACTTCTGGATAGGGATGCACACAGCGTATCATTATTGGCTTTTGTTTGTTTATTGATGCTTATATACAACCCTGCATATATAAACGATGTCGGGTTTCAGCTGTCCTTTATAGTTACGTTTGGGCTTTTGATGATGGCTCCTGCTGTTTTTGAAAAAGTTATATCAATGCCAAGTTGGCTTTCGGGTGCTATTTTTGTTCCTATTATTGCGCAGATGTGGATTGCACCAATCCAAATGTATTATTTTAACTCGTTTAGCACATATTCTGTTTTTGCCAATATTGCTATTCTCCCTTTTGTGACGGTAATAAGTTTTGGAGGGTTTATCAGCGCGGTTCTTTCTTTGATAAAACCGATGGCAAATGTTGTCTGCGGCTTGTTCGATTGGGTTTTGAATCCAATATTGACTGGTCTTGTTATGATATCAGATTATTTTGCAAATTTGCCTCATTCTCTTTTGCAAACGCCACTACCTAGCGATTTTCAAATATTTTTATATTATGTAATGCTATTTGTTTTAACTTATATGCTATATTTAGGGCGGCAAAAAAAAATAGTGATTGCATTTTTTATCACACTTTCAATTTTATTATCCACGTTAATAAAAGTTCCAGATAACAAATTTACAACTATTGTTTTCGACGTTCAAAATGCGGATGCTTTTTTGATAAAAACACCACAAGATAAATATTTTTTAATCGATAGCGGAAAGATGCCTTTCAAAGGCGGTAAGACTCAGGCAAAGACAATTATTTTGGAATATCTTAAAGATAATGGGATTAAAAATATTGAAGGTTTGATTATAACTCACTTTGACTCAGATCATGCAGGTGGAGCCGTTGATTTGATTGAAAATTTAAATATAAAAAAAGTTTATGTAAATTCTCTTGAAGATAAATCTAAAATTGCTCAGCGAATTTATTTGACAGCAGGCAGGCGCGTTGAAGAAATTAATGCTAAAAAGATTATTTATCAAGAAAAAAATAGTGACTTGAAGCTCTATGCGATGAAATCACAGCCTGAATTTCAAGATAACGATAATGAAAATTCAATTATAACACTGGCATCTCAAGGAGAATTTGACGAGCTTTTTATGGGTGATGCAGGAGTTAGCGCTTTTTCTAATATCAAAAATGGGCTTCCGGCTAAGGTTGAGGTTTTGAAAGTCGGCCACCATGGAGCAAAAAATGTTGTAAGCTTGGATATGCTCGAAAGATTAAAACCCGATTGTGCAATAATTTCTACGGGAGAAAATAATTACGGGCACCCAAACGGAGTCACTTTGGATATTTTAAAAAAACAAAAAATAAAAATTTATAGAACCGATAGGCAAAATGCATTAAAAATCGAGCAAAAAAATGGGATGTGCAAAATATCTTCTTACCAAAATAAAAGCTGGAAGTAGCCAAAAGACGAAGCTCGGAAGCTCGGAGGTTTAGTAACTTAGAAGTTTAGAGGCTTGAAGCTTGGAAGAAGGGTAGGGTGCGGATTTAACCGCCCCGGCTGTAGGGTGGGCTGAAGCCAACACCCTACTTCTGAAGTATATTTCAACGTAAACAAAATCGCAGAACTTCAACTAAATGGCGATGACAAAAAATAAAAAATCTTCATAACAAAATCAGACAAAATCAACAAAACTAAGTCACGATAAAAACAGGCAGAAATCTTATGCAAACAGCCTACGTTGATTACGATGACATCGAATTTATGAACCTAAGCGTTGAAGTGCATTAACAGATACTCTTGAGTTACTACAACTTCTTGATTTAAATTGAGCAATATTGTATTATAAATAAGAATTACTTATTTGGAGTTGTTAATAATGCTTTTTGCCAAGAACAAAAATAACACTATTTCTGCTTTTACGATTGCAGAAATCTTGATTACACTTGGCATTATCGGAGTCGTCGCGGCTCTAACTATTCCAACGTTATCTGAAAATGCAAGAAATAAAGAACTTGAAACAGCATTTAAAAAATCTTATTCAAATGTTTCAGGGGCAATAAATATGATTAAATCAAATGCGGGGACAGATGACATTTATAGCATATACTCCGTTTATACTACTGAAAATGGGTATTATATGAATACTGAGTGGACAGATGAATTTTATAAAGTTATGCCTTATGTCAAAGTTTTGTCATCAAGCGAAACTCTTACTTATTGGAACTATACAAAAACAGCACAAGCTCAAAGTAAACCACCAGCCTATAGCGTTGCAAGTATAAATCATGTATTAAAAGATGGTAGCCTGGTAACTACGGGCGTAAACAGTATTAATGGAATTAAAATATCAATACAAGTTGATACAAACGGATTAAAAAAACCTAACAGGTATGGTTTTGACGTATTCAGGTTTTACGTGGGAAAAGACAATAAATTAGTCGGAATGAAAACGTACGATACGCATAATTATACTGCTGAAGAATTAGAAAACGATCCAAATTTAGATCATAATGGATTTCCGTGTTCTAAAAATTCATTTTCCCCTTTAAACGGCATGGGTTGCGCTGGGTATGCCATCGAAAATATTTGTCCTGATGATCCCACAAAAACATATTGGGAATGTTTGCCTAAATAAATCAAATATAATTAATGATATAATGAAATTAAATTAGATTAAAAACTGGAGCGTTTGGAAATGAATTTTACTGAGAATTTTACTTGTTATTTTAAATTGATTTTTTCTGTTAAAAACTCAGTAAAATCTCAGCAATATAAAGCTTTTACTCTTGCAGAAGTCTTAATTACACTTGGCATAATAGGGGTCGTAGCGGCTCTAACTATTCCAGCACTAATTACTAATTACCAAAAGACTCAATATAGTGTGTCAGCTAAAAAAGCCTACACACAAATGAATCAGGTTTTGCAACAGCTAGCGGTAAACAACGGGACGATAGAAAGTATCGCTGATTATTTCGGGTCTTCTACTGATGCAGGCCAAGCAATTGCCTCTAAATACAAAGTTGTAAAGACCTGCCCACCAAGCCAACAAGACGAAGAATGTTTTGCTAAATTTGACAATAACTATGACGGCAGTGCTAATTCTACATCCATTTGGAATGGTGCAAGAACATATTATAAATTCATAACGGCAGATGGGATGTCTTTTGCTGTCTACTCTTATGATGATAATTGCACACAAAACAAAGGTTTCGCAGCGGCACCTGATGCTCCACCTACAAACAGTACTTGCGGTCTTGTATTTATAGACGTAAACGGAAAAAAGAAACCTAACTATTTGGGAAGAGATGTCTTTGAATTTTTTATAACCTCAAATAGAACACCTATATTGTATCCTTCGAGAGGATTTTATTTTTCAAACTCCAATACTGGAAATATCACAACAGGTGGAAGTGATTGGTGGAATTATAGTAATAGCAATCGATGCGGAGCTGGCAGTAAAGATGGTTGGTATTGTACAGGTCGTCTGATGGAAAAAAGCTGGGAAATGGACTATTAAAAATCAGTAGGTGCAGGTTATTTTGCAAGCAAAACGCCTGATCACTATGAATCAACTTCAGGTGAGGCAGTTGTAACACTTGGAAATAGATTCTTTTACACTTTTTCTAAAGAAAATCTTATGCACATAAATCTGTTTTGCTTTAGGAATAGAGTTAATTTGCCTAAAGTCTTTTGCCTTCTTTTCCAAAAATCTTTGATTTTGAAGAAAATGGCCTCACGGTTTACATTAGTTCTGCCTGCTTTAGAAAATTATCTACAATAGTGAGAGTTTGCTTTTTCTACAGAAAAAGAAGGTTGACGTTTGGGCAAATAATAGTATAATTTAGGGTATGAAGAAGATTATATTATTAGCATTAATTTTGGTGGGATTTTCGCCCTGTGTCTTTGCCAAGAGGTCAAAGGTTGTTATTCCTGAGGGTAGCGGTTATGTCGGGACTTTGCCGAATTTGGAAGATAGGTTTCAAAGGAGTCGTCAGGAGGAGTCGAAGCCTTCGTTTCAATATGAGGACGGGTTTAATTCTGATGATGATATTAAACAGGCACCTGTTAATAACCCTGCGTTTGTAAATATAATTTTAAAAAAGGACAAGACTTCCAAGTATGTTAATGACTTAAACGAGATTATTCCTGTGTTGGAGAGGTTACAGACTTCTATTGAAGAAAAAGATGACGTGCAAAAATTTAATGCAAGAGCTTATTTTTTGAAAGAAGAAGTTGAATTTTTCAGGGATAAATATGAAAATCAAGCAGAGAGTAGCTATTTATCTTACAAGAAATTAATGCAGTTGAACATGCATGTACAGGCGATTGCGATGTTAAGAAGAGATAATGAAGTTTTCAGTCCTTATGTTACGAGTGAAGGTTCTGGCAATATGTTTTCGCAAAACGGGATAAACAACCAGTTGGATTATTTGTTGGATGAAATTAAATCAACTGTAGTTATTTTAAGAGAAGCGAAATAAAGATTGACTATCAATAGAAAAAGTAATATAATAAATTAGTGTAGCCTGATGGAATAGTATATGTTTAAGATTTTAAGGAAGCTGTATTTAAGTATTCGTGTTTTTCTGTATTCAAAGCGGTATATTTTCAATAAAATAGCCATTTATTCGATGTGTGCAATAATGCTTTATGCATTTGTAGACTCTTTTGTTTTCAAACGAGTAGTTGTTCCGTTGGCTAATAGTGAACAGATTCAGAAAAATTATAGGAGCGCGATTAGTTTTTACTATGTCGCAAAAGCTTATTATTTTGTGAACCATTTTACGGAAGAAAACAAGAAGGAATATTTTAATATTTCATATCAGATTTCTATTTGTTATTTAAAATCAGGTGAGAAGAAAAAATCTATTGAAACAATGCTTAACGCAATAACTTCTACGCAGTCACAATATGGAATTTTCTCCAAGGAAACTGCTTATTTTATAAGAAGATATTTGATAGAATATTATTTGGAAAATGACAAGATTGATCTTGCGACACAAGAGTTTAAGAATCTAATGACAATTCATAAAAAAATAGGCTATAGCGATAGTGAGATGTCAGATGTTTTGAGGTTGAGCGGAGATATTTATTATCAGCAAAAAAAATATGATACCGCTATGGAATTTTACGAAAAAGCTTATTACAACATTTCGGCAAAAAAAGAAATAGATTATAGGGTTTTCGAAAGGATTGTTGAGCGAATTGCAGAATACAAACTCAAAAAAGGCGAAAATGAAAAAGCTATTGGAATATACAAAAGCTCTATTGAACTTTTGAAATCTTGTTTTAAACCTGATTTTGAGCTGATTGCAGAAACGGAAATTCATCTGGGAGATTTGTATGCAAAAGATGATAAACAGGTAAAAGATGCGATAGTTTGTTATGAAGATGCAATTGCGAAGATAAAAAAATTACCGAAGGCAAATTATCTAAGACAAAATATTGTGCATTATATGAACAATTTAAAAGATTTGTATGACAGAGACGGTCAGTATCATAAGTCGGATGAAATCGAAATAGAACTTGCAAGACAGAGACGTTTTTCATTTTAGATTTCTTGACTTTTAAAAAAACAGAATTAAAAATCCTTCAGAAGGGATCGAATTAGCAAAAATGTTCGACCAGTTGGAGGATTTTTAGTCTAGGGATTAAATTTCCTTTAAAACATTGTCGAAAACTTAATCGGGGCAGACCGGAAAGGTAGTAAGGTTTAAAAATGTTTTCATCAATGATACAAGGATTATTGTCATCAGGCGGACAACAGGCAGCACAGCAAAGAGCGGTTCAGCTGCAAAATTACGCTGCAGGTGTTCAAGCTGGGGCTATTTCACAACAAAAACCCAGCTCTGTTTCTGCGCTTCCTGATTCAAGCATTATTCCTTTTCAAGAAGTTTTAAAATCTTCCGCACAAACCCAGTTTGGCAATCTTTTAACAAATCCTGCCGTCACAAAAGTTGATGCAAAAATTTCTACAGAGCCGACAGAATTAAGAAGTTACGCAACAAGCTCAAAACCTCAGTTATTGAATATGATTTCTCAGATTTCAAAAAAGCACGGCGTAGATGAATCATTGGTAAAAGCTGTGATAAAACAAGAATCCGGTTTCAACCCAAATGCTAAGTCCCACTGCGGGGCGATGGGATTGATGCAGCTCATGCCTGGGACTGCAAAGACTCTTGGCGTAAAAGATGCTTACAATCCTGTTCAAAACGTAGATGGTGGAGTAAGACACTTAAAATGGCTTTTGAGCAAGTATAACGGAAATGTTATTTTGGCTTTGGCGGCTTATAATGCAGGTTCTGGCGCAGTTGACAAATATGACGGCGTACCGCCTTATAAAGAAACGCAAAATTATGTAAAAAATATTTTGTCTAATTACCTTGCATCTAAAGGGTCATAATTTTTTTGCTGTAAATTGGCGTGATGCCTAATTTCTTTTTTTTATTTTGGGGATATAATTTATAAGATGAATATTTTAGAAGTAAAAAATTTAAATCTGGGATTTGAGACAGAATCAGGTTTCAAACAGGCGCTTTATGATGTTTCTTTTTCACTTGAAAAAGGCAAAATCCATGCAATTGTTGGAGAATCAGGTTGCGGAAAGACAATGAGCGCTATGAGTATTTTAAATTTGATTCCCAAAACGGCAAGAATAACGGGCGGCGAAATCATATTTGAAAATAAAAATCTTCTGCAAATTTCAAAAAAAGAAATGCAAGAAATACGCGGAGCAAAAATTGCATTGATACCACAAGACCCGATGACATCTTTAAATCCTTTGTATACAATCGGCAATCAACTTTTAGAAGTAATAAAAATTCATCAAAACCTAAGTGGCAAAGAAGCTGAAAAAAAAGCGATAGAGGCGCTTGAGCTTGTACAAATCCCGACCGCTAAAGAAAGATTGTGGGCTTATCCGCATGAGTTTTCAGGAGGAATGAAGCAAAGGGCAATAATTGCCATGGCATTAGCGTGCAATGCGAATGTAATCATTGCAGATGAGCCGACAACTGCGCTTGATGTTACGATTCAGGCACAAATTATGAATATCTTAAAAGAAATCAAGGATAAAACGGGAACCGCGATTGTTTTGATAACCCACGATTTGGAGTTGGTTAGAGAAAATGCCGATATAGTTTCTGTAATGTATGCAGGAAGAATAGTTGAGAGTGCACCTGTGGAAGAGTTTTTCAGGCATACGAATCATCCATATTCAAAAGCGCTTTTAAAATCGAGACCTCAAAACAAGAAAGAAAAGCTTGCTATGATTGAAGGACAACCGCCATCAATTCAAGAAGAGATTAGCGGATGCAAATTTCATCCAAGATGTGAATTTGCGATGCAAAAATGCAAGAATAATATTCCTCCGCTTGAAAAAATAAACAAAAATCACGTAAGCGCTTGCTTTTTGAACGATTAAACCAGCGGATAAATTATATACAAATAAAAGTGTACACCGAATAAATATTCAATGTACACCTTTTCATTAATATTCAATTTTAATAAGGAATTTTGACTAATCGCAACAATCGTTATTAGTCTTTTCTTCACAAGGCTCCTGAATTGGTGCAGCAGGACATGGGCAAGAATCCATGCACGGATCAGGACAACAAGGCTTCACTGCAGGGCAACAAGGCTTTGCTTTTGGACAACACGGTTTTGCCTCAGGGCAGCAAGGTTTTTCAAGCTTTGCGGCAGGGCAGCACGGAGCTATCGTGTAATACTGAAAACTTGATTGAGATTGACATGGGCAAGATGCCATACTAGGTAATGCTCCAATCGCTAATACTAAGAAAGCTCCTAGAGCTATTAACTGTTTTTTCATGATAAATTCTCCTTTTTCATTAACATAAAATTGAGATAATCTAATTCCATTTTGCTATCTCAATAACTTCATCATTCTACGCCGATTAAAAATCAAAAACGGCACCCGAACAGATAATATTTTATAAATAAATATAGACAAAATATTAATCTTTAATACTTTGTTTGAGCTAATTCATATTTGTTTTTGTCATTTTTAATTAATTTTAGTTCGTTATCAGGTTCTTCGGGAAGTACATAGAGCTTTCCTCCACCTTGAATGTATTTGGTTAATTCTTTAAAATCTTCTTCTAAAAAATTAATGCACCCGTGAGACATTCTGTTATTTGATAAATTTCCATCATGAAACAATTTGAGCCTGTCTTTTTCTCGAAACTTTGGAACTTTGTGTAGTGCCACGACTTTTTTATTGTCACGAACTTTGTTCGCTTTTCCTCCCAAGGATAGTGTCAAATCACCGTAAGCCGATTTGTTAAATACGTTTGCAATAAGCGTGTACTCGCCTGCCGGGGTTGTGTTTTTAGGTTTTCCAAGAAGTCCTTTTGTGTCATTAAAATCATCGCCAATTTCTTTACCAATCCCAATTTCAAAACTTTTTATTTCGTTTCCGTCTTTGTCGTAGATGGTGGCTTCGCAATTTTTTTTATTGATTATTATATAATTTTTTATGTAGTTAAATTTTGCCCAAGCTTTTATTTTTTCTTCATTATTCTGTATAGAATTTATTTCAGATATTTTGTCTTCTAAAAAAGTTTCTGGCACTTCTTTTTTCATTGCACTGCTTTCTGTCAGATTATCATCTATAATAACTTCCTTATAAATATTATCAGAAGGTTCAGAAGCAAAAACTTTTAATGATATTATACCAACAGCAATTAAAATCAAAAAAATTTTTTTCACGGTGATATCTCTCTTTTTAAATACAGCTAGCTGATTTTATAAAGAAAGATATAATTTTACAATGCATAAAAGTTTAATGATTCGCATTAAATTAATCTGTGCGAAAGCAAAGTATTTTTAAGCACGGTTAATTTTTAAATATTTTATTTATCAAACAATTCAATCAAAAAAGTCAATGAAAAAGCACCGCGATCACTTGTTGGAGCCTCACCTTTTATAAGCTTTTCTGGTGGAAACGTGTATTTTTTCAACTTGATTTTATACCCGTCAACTAACCACTCGCCTGAAGTTTTTGTCTGCATTGCCTTTTTTATCTGAGGAGTCAAATGCTTGCCTGTTATTTTTTGCATCAAAAAATCCGAATATTTTATCAATTCGCCAACAGCATTTGAGCTAAAACTTACATCGTTGACATTCAAGTTTAATTCAACAGCCTTTGCTACATTCTTATCACCGAAAACAGAGTAAGAAAGATTATTTAAAAATCTGTCAGGATCTCTTGTTTCTAATATAAAGTTGTCTGAATCGGCTTGATATCCGCCATAAAGGCCAACCGTTCCTGTTTTTTCATAATCTCTGGTCGGCATATCCAAATCATTAAGAAAATTACGAGCGCGATTTGGGGTTATAATTCGTTTTTTACCCACTTTAACGGTAGTTTTAGCAGGATTAGATTTTTGCCCAGAGGCGGCGTTTGTTGATTCTATTCCATAAACAAAAATGCTCACCACAATAAAAACAGTTATAAGCGTTTGTGTATTTAACCATTTTTTAAAATTATTCATGCCGTCTCCTTTTTTAAATTATATTTAGAGAATATTATGACATAAAAAAAACAAACTATGCCGAAATATAAAAAGAGTCAGGAAGCGAAGTTCGGAGAAGCCGGGATTCGAACCCGGGATACAGATTACTCCATATAACACCTTAGCAGGGTGCCGCCTTCAGCCACTCGGCCACTTCTCCTTATTCAGCTGTATTCTCATTGTAACACAAATTTTTTTTATGAAAAGCATTTTCTTTTAAAGGGCACATATTCAACTCTAAAGAACATACTTACGTATTTTTACGGACTTTTTTTTCTGTTCAAAAATGACATAATAAAAATGTAATAATTTTTTGAAAGGAGAGGTTATGGCAGAAGATTTTTTAACATTAACCGAATTTATACCAGGTACAAAAGCCAAAGCTCAGGAGGTAAACGCAAATTTTTCTGCGCTTAAAAATGCTGTAGAATCAAAAGCGTCAATGACAGGCGACAGCACACAAAATTTTTATGTAGCAACCGCCACAGAGCAAAATCATGCTGTTACAAAAGCCCAGCTGGATTCTTTTTCTGAATCACTAAACGAAGAGCTTGATAAAATTGAATCGAAATTTTGTGTAAAATCAGGAAACACCACAAACGGAAACGGAGATTTATTTTCTCAAAGCGGACTTACAATAACAACAAAAACAGGAACAGGTTACGAAAGCTTGATTGCAGCAAATTATCTGGGGACAAAAATAGTAGTAAATTCTTCTCTTTCTTTGACCATGCAAGGGAAACCCGACGGCACCTATCATATTTTTCTAAAACCCGATGGCACAATTTATTCGCAAAAAAATTCCATCTTTGTCCAAAAAGCAAGACCTTCAATGTACTCCGGAGATATCTGGCTAAACACAAGCAAAACCCCTTTAACCTGTGTACAATATGACGGAAGCACAGACAAAGAATTTCTTGATGTGGCGCTTGGAAAAGTAGAAATCGAAAATTCGGCAATAACATCTCTAAAAACACTACCTTTTAACCAAAACGGCTATGACGTAAATATTTATTCTATCCCTAAATACAAATACGATTACGCAAACCCGATATCAAAAGCGTCAGGAACCTCCTACACCGCAGAATCTGATGGTCTATTATTTATAAGGCACTCCAATCTTAATGATGCTATCGGAATCACAATAGAAGGATTTTTCTACAACATGGGCTGGTCATCCTCTCAAGGAAGCGGAAGCGTAGGAACCTTGCCAATAACAAAAGGGCAAACCTATCAATTCTCCGGCGGCGAAGCAAGGTATTTTATTCCACTAATAGAAGCCTAAATCCGTCTTTGATGCTAAACGAGCTGAATTCAACTTGTTTAGCATCATTTATGCACTATTCTTTCTCGATTTTTTATGCTATCCTTACCATGTTCAATCAAAAGGAAGAAAAGTTGAAAATAGGCGTAGACATAGAAGAAATATCAAGATTTGAAGCTAAATCGCAAGAGTTTTTGGATAGAATTTTTACAAAAAATGAACAAAATTATTGTTTCTCAAAACCAAAACCCCAAAGCCATCTCGCGGTAAGATTTTGTGCAAAAGAAGCCGTTATAAAAGCGCTTAATTCTATGAATCTCCCACATCCAAGGCTAGGTCAGATTGAAGTTTGCCACAATGAAAACGGATGCCCCAAAATTAATCTTCCTCAAGAAAATATCTACTTAAATCTAAAAATAGAACTCAGCCTTTCGCACGATCAAACAAAAGCAATCGCCTTTGTTATTATTGAGGATTAGCCACAATGCAAAGTCTTTTTGAAGAAAAAAAAGTTTTTAAACTTATCTGCGGAGCCGGAAACGAAGATGTTCAAGAAGTTGAAAAATTAGTTGCAGTCTACGCAAAAGCAGGTTGCAAATTTTTCGATTTTTCAAACAATCAAAATGTCTTGTTTGCAGCAAAAAAAGGATTGGATTTTGCAATAAAAAAAGAAGATCAAAAGGATTATCATTTTTGTATAAGTGTTGGAATAAAAGACGATCCCCATTTTCAAAAAGCACAAATCGATTATGAAAAATGCAAGCACTGCGAGCAATGTATTTATATTTGCCCGCAAAAAGCAATTAGCAGCTACTTCAAAATAGACAAAAAAAAATGCATCGGCTGTCTAAAATGTAAACAAGTCTGCAAACACAACGCAATAACTATCTACAATCAACAAGAAACTAATGAATTTCATTTGCCGCAATACCCTGAAATCTCTTGTGTTGAGCTTCATGCAATCAGCGACGAGCTGGATTTAGTAGAAAAAATCTGGGATAACCTAAATGAACAATTCCCCAAAATGCTGAGTCTGTGCCTCGGGCGCACAAAACTTGGCGACGAAAAGCTTCTAAATCTTATAACAAAACTCGTCCAAAAAAGAAAACCATACACCACAATCATCCAAGCAGACGGCTCCCCGATATCCGGTGGCAACGATGATTTTAAAAGTACTCTCCAAGCAGTAGCAACCGCAGAGCTTATCGAAAAAGCAAAACTCCCTTGCTACGTAATCATGTCAGGCGGCACAAACTCCAAAACCGCTCAACTTGCAAATCAATGCAATATCCACTACGACGGAATAGCAATCGGCTCCTACGCAAGAAAAATTATAAAAGAACTAACCCAACAACAAGATTTCTTAACAAATTCAGCCCTTTTCAATGAAGCAGTAAAAAAAGCAAAAACTCTTATTGAATCAATCTATTAGAATTTTTTATTCATTTGTTAAGCAAAATAACTACTTTTTATTTAAAAAGTATATACTGTTTAGATAAAAATACCTGTTTTTGTAAACAATTCATCGAAAAAGTCAATTTCTCTCAGAAAAAAATCTTTATATAAGGGTAAGGGATTTCAAAAAAGGA
>JAEWYI010000015.1 GCA_023395735.1 Cyanobacteria bacterium OH_SFB_17 | reverse complement strand
TTTGCATAAAAAGCAACATCAAAATTTATGCTGTCTTTTTCAATAATCGGCGCTATTGCATCAAAAAAGTATAAATGTTCGCTTTTTGTAAATTCCTTTATCTTTAAAGCCAACGAATCGCTTGTCAAAGGTCCAGAAGCAATCACTGTAGGACCTTGCGGAATTTCAGTAATTTCTTTTCTTATAACATTTATATTTTCGTTATGTTCAATAATTTCTGTAACTCTGGACGAAAACAATTCTCTATCCACGGCAAGTGCACCACCTGCTGGAACTTGGCACTCGTATATTATTTTAATCAGCTCGCCGCCTAAAATTTCCATTTCTTTTTTCAAAAGGCCGCTTGCATTTGTAATATCATAAGCTCCTAATGAATTTGAACAGACAAATTCAGCAAACTTTTCGCTTGTATGAGCCCCCGTCATTTTTTCTGGGCGCATCTCATACAAATTAACTTTTATTCCTCTTTTTGCAAGCTGCAGTGCGCATTCGCTCCCCGCCAAGCCTGCTCCTATAACATTAACTTCCATTATTTTAGTTTATCCTAAAGAAACTCTTTGGTCAAATCCTTATGCATAACCCGAATAAAATTAACAAATATTAAAAACAGCCACTCAGGCACTTGCAATTAATTCTTTATATTATATTATTAATGTATAGTTTTGTCAGAAAGAACTAGGTACAATTCCATACAACAAAGATAAAAGTTTTTTAATAAATTTTTGCTGAGTTTTTATTATGGGTATTTAGTAAAATATAAATTAGTATTACTTATAAGAAAGGTAAATTAACGTGGAAGAAGAAAAAATTGTTGAAACAGTTGAAGAAGCAGTAGTTGAAGAAACAACTGAATCAACTGAAGGTAAAAATTCAAGAAGACCAAGATCAAGAAAAAAAAGAGTTGAAACTCAAGAAGAAAAACCTCAATCTGAATGGACTGAACGTGTTGTTCAAATCAGAAGGGTTACAAAAGTTGTAAAAGGTGGTAAAAAACTTAGTTTTAGAGCTACTGTTATCGTAGGAAACCAAAAAGGTCAAGTTGGCGTAGGTTGCGCAAAAGCAGCTGAAGTTATCATCGCTATCCAAAAAGCTATCGCTGATGGAAGAAAAAACCTTATCACAGTTCCTATTTTCAAAACAACAATTCCTCACCCTATCGTAGGTCGTTCAGGCGCTGGTAGCGTAATGCTAAGACCAGCTTCTCAAGGTACAGGGATTATCGCAGGTGGTGCGGTTCGTCAAGTGTTAGAACTTGCTGGAATCGAAAACATTTTGAGCAAATCATTAGGTTCTAAATCACCTCTTAACGCAGCTAACGCAACATTGGATGCTCTTCAAAGCTTAACTCCATTCAGCGAAATAGCTAAAAAACGTGGTAAAACAATTGCAGAAATCTTGAACTAAGATTTCTCAATCAAAAAACTGCATTGGCTAGCAAGTTATTATAAATTGCAAGTCATATTATAAAAAAGTTAGTAGATTATCAATTAAATTAGTAAAGGCGCGAAGATTAAAATTCGTGTAATGGTAGAAAAAATGGCAAAAACACAAGCAAAACAAATAAAAATTAAACTTGTAAGAAGTTTAATCGGAGCTTCAGAAGCTCAACGTAGAGTTGCAAAAAGCCTTGGCTTGAGCAAAATGAACCAAGTAAAAGAGCATTTTGAATCTCCAATCATTCTTGGAATGGTTAACAAAATTCCTCACTTGGTACAAATCGTAGACTAATAAACAAAAAATCAGAAAGGATTTATAAAAATGACTATAACTTTAGAAGATTTAAAACCTGCTGAAGGCGCAACATCAAAATCAAAAAGAGTTGGCCGTGGCAGAGCTTCAGGAAAAGGTAAAACAAGCGGACACGGACACAATGGTGAAGGTCAACGTTCAGGACAATCTGCAAAAAGAGGTTTTGAAGGTGGACAAATGCCTGCTTACAGAAGATTACCGAAGTTGAAAGGATTCAAAATCATCAACCAACGTAATTATGCAGAAATGAATGTTGGAACTTTAGCTCAATTGGATATGAAAGAAGTTTGTCTTTCTTGCCTTCAAGAAGCTAAAAAAGTTCACCCATCTTGCGACGGACTTAGAATCCTTGGCAACGGGGAAATTTCAAAAGCTATCACAGTTAAAGCTAGTTATGTAACGCCTCAAGCAAAAGAAAAAATCGAAAAAGCAGGCGGAAAGGTTGAGTTAGTATAATGCAGCAAAAAGTACAAATGCCTACCACTTCAGACTTAATGTCAATGTGGAACGCTTCAGGATTAAAAGAAAAATTAATCTTTACTTTCTTGATGATAGCAGCATTTAGATTTGGTGTTCAGATGCCTATTTTTGGAATTAACAACGACATTTTTTCTAATATGGCTGCTCAAAACAATATCATCGGTTTTTTAGACCTATTTTCAGGCGGTGCTTTAGGTAAAGTTTCAATCTTTGCCCTTGGTATCGGACCATATATCACGTCATCGATCATTATTCAATTGGTGTCTGTTGTAATTCCTTCGCTTGAAAAACTTCAAAAAGAAGAAGGAGAAGCTGGCAGGCGTAAACTTGCTCAATATACAAGAGTGTTTACGGTTCTTTTAGCCGTATTCCAATCAATTATATTTATGATTTTCATGTCCAAACTCCCGGGTGCAATACTACCGGGGGTTAACCAAGGACTGTTCTTCATAAGTTCTGTAGCTGTACTAACAGCAGGTTCAATGCTTGTAATGTGGCTTTCTGAGTTAATTACAGAAAAAGGTATCGGCAACGGCGGTTCTTTAATCATCTTCGTCGGCATCTTATCAGGAATCCCAATTTACGCATCCAGAACCGCTCAACTGGTAGCTAGAGATTCAAGCTTACAATTGGGACTTGTTTTCTTGTTATTAATCTTCTTTGCGACAATGGTATTTATCGTTATTATGCAAGAAGCGACAAGAAAGGTTATTATTGTTAATCCAAAAAGACAAGTCGGAAACAAAGTTTATGGCGGAGTAAATACGTTTATTCCTTTCAAACTTAACCCTGGTGGGGTTATGCCGATTATCTTTGCGATAGCAATACTTCTATTCCCCACAACAATTCTAAGCGTTATCGGACAGGCAAATATTCAAAACTTAGCGGTCAAAAATTTCATAATGCACCTGAGCCAAATATTAAGCCCTTCAGGCATAGTTTATTATGTAATTTATTTCTTGTTAATCGTTGCACTAACTTTCTTTTACGCATCTATTATGCCAAATATGCAACCAAAAGAAATTGCAACCAACTTGAAAAAATACGGTTCGTCTATTCCGGGCATCAAACCGGGGAAACCAACCTCTGAAGCTCTTGATAAAATTTTGAGCAAAACAACATTTATCGGAGCGCTTGGACTTGGTGTAATCGCGCTTGTTCCTTCGTTTACAAGCTACATAACAAACATCCAAACACTGCAGGGGATTGGAGCTACATCTCTAATCATCATGGTTGGGGTTGCTCTTGACTTGATTAACCAAGTTAGAACTCACCTTCTTGCAAGAAACTACGAAAGCTTCTTAAAAGAATAAACTAACAGTTAAATAATTTAACAAAGGGCGATTTTTCTAATAGAAAAATCACCCTTTGTTTTTGCTAGAAAACGGCTATTAAATTAAGCTTTTAAGCAAAATAAAAGCAGTAGTAGATATTTCTATTGATTATTAATTGACCTTGTAATCTATACCCTGAACAACATTATTCATACAACCCCATCCTTGAAAGCGAGAAGAAACATTTTTGTTGCAATAATTTTTAGCATCGGGGTCTGCTCCAATTTCAGGAATTTTAGTACCTTCAGCACCAGCAGGCAAAAAGCGTCCGTCTTCTAATAACTCAAAGACAAATAAATCACGCCCCAATACATTTGGAGCTTTTTCGTGGCCATTTACATCGACCAAAATTCCAATAAATCCATTATAAACACTATGCGAAACCCCGCAATTTTCTATCATAAATAACATACCGTCACTTGTCATAAATTGACCATCATCTGAATAAAAAGTATCAAATGCATCACCAGAAAGAGATTTATATACATCCGAAGAATGAAGCGCAGGAACAAAAACTGAAGTTGAACTATTTAACTTAAAATATTTTACAAAAACGGGCTTAAATGAATTCATGCTATCAAATAACCCCTTTAAGTCTCCACCATTATCAATTTTCATCTGCTGAATTGCTTGCGAACTTTTAGAAAAAGCAACTTTTGCAGACTCTTTAAACTGCTTGTCTTGAATATTGGAAACTAAAGAAGGAATAGTTAAAGCGGCAACTACACCAATTATCCCGAGAGTTATCAAAACCTCAGCAAGAGTAAACGCGTTAAAAGACGGCTTTAAAAATATATTTATATTTTGATTACATCCTATCAATTCTTTTTAAACTCCACACTCTTACGCTATTATATATTACATTTTACACAGTGTCAATTCAGTAGTGTAGGTCAGGTAATGCCTTACTATTTTCTCTTTTCACCGCAAAAAAGAGAAAGACAAGAACACAAGTTTGAAAAGGTTAATATTAAAAAAGGACCGAAAAGAAAGTTTTTCGGTCCATTTTGATATTTGATATTCCTTATCTTTTTGAGAATTGGAATCTTTTTCTTGCTTTTTTTCTACCGTATTTTTTACGTTCTTTAACTCTTGGATCTCTTGTTAAAAGACCTTCTGAACGAAGTACATTTTTGAATTCTTCGTTTACTTGAACTAAAGCTCTTGAAATACCATGTCTAATTGCACCTGCTTGACCAACAATTCCGCCGCCAACTGTTTTTACTTTTACATCAAATTTTTCTTGATTATCAGTTAAAACAAGAGGTCTAAAAATCATTAATTCAACAGCCGGTCTGTTACCGATATAAGCTTGAAGAGTTTTTCCGTTAACGAAAATTCTTCCTTTGCCTTTTACCAATTTTACAACCGCGATAGAATTTTTTCTACGTCCGGTAGCCATAATTTCTTTTGAAGTTGCCATAATTACTTAGCCTCCTTTTTAAGTTCGATTGGTTGTTGTGCCGCGTGAGGATGTTCGCTTCCTGCATAAACTTTTAGTTTTTGGAATTGTTCATCGCCCAAAGTATTGTGTGGCAACATACCTTTAACCGCTTTTTCCAAAGCAGAAATAGGATTTTTTTCCATCAATTCTTGAAGGCTAGCCACTTTCAATCCACCAGGGAATCCTGTGTGGTGATAGTATTTTTTATCAGTTAACTTTTTACCTGTAACACAGATTTTTGCTGCATTTATTACAACAACAAAATCACCGGTATCAACATTTGGTGTGTACTCAGGTTTGTTCTTTCCTCTTAAAATTGAAGCAATTTTTGTAGCCAATCTACCAAGGATTTCTCCTTCAGCATCGATCACATACCATTTTCTTTCAACTTCTAGAGGCTTTGCACTATAAGTTTTCATATTACTTTATCTCCGTTTAATTTTGGTGTTTGACAAATTTCGAATAAAATTTTCATCTGCCTTAACCGTTTAGTATTCTACTTTCATTAATGTAAGCCCGTTTGGACTTGCTGTTTTTCCTGCTTTTGTCCTGTCTTTGCTTTCCAAAATTTCTTTCATCAACTCTGGAGGCAAATTGTTTTTTTCAAGATAGAGCAGGGTTCCCACAATTATTCTGACCATATTGTAAAGAAATCTATTTCCCACAATATCAAGAACAACCGTGTCGCCAAGTTTTTGACACTCAGCTTTATAAATAAAACAGACTGAATCAGGATTGCTCCCGCCCGATGACCTGAAAGAACTGAAATCATGTTCTCCCTCTAGATACTTCAAAGCTTTGTTAACTCTTTCAATATCTACATCAAATCTTATCAAAGGAAGTTCAAAATCAAAAGCACTACGCTGTTTTCGATTTACAAAAACATATCTGTAATGTCTTTTTTTTGCTGACTTTTGAACATGAAAAGAAGTCGGAACCTCTTTCATCTCTGAAACAGAAATATCATTTGGCAAAAGCCCGTTAACTGAATTGATAAACCGAGAAGCAACTATCGATTCATCAGTATCAAACTGGACCATCTGTCCTCTTGAGCTGACACCTCTGTCTGTTCGTCCTGAAAAGACTGTTTTAATTTTTCTTGTTTTGGATAGATTAGAATTTGGGTCTAAACTCTTGCTATCACGTATCAATGTACTAATTGCCTTTTCCAACTCGCTTTGAACTGTTGGATTGTTCGGCTGAATTTGGCTTCCTGCATAGTTTTTCCCTATGTATTCAACCCGAAAAATATACCTCTTCAAGGCTCGATTCTCACTATACCAATTGAATCAATGCCATTTCTGAAGCATCACCACGTCTTGGCGGCAATCTGTATATTCTTGTGTATCCACCTTGTCTTGAAGAATATTTAGAACCGATTTGGTTAAATAATTTTCTCAAAACTGTTTGTGGTACAACTTTTTGTCCTTCAGCAGGAGTTTCAACTACTTCTTTTGTATCAACTACAACAAAATTTCCGATCTCTTTATCGTAAATATATCTTGCAGCTTGACGACGAGAGTGAAGATCACCTTTTTTCGCCATTGAAATAATTCCTTCTGCGTATGGTCTAAGTGCTTTTGCACGTGCCATAGTTGTTTTTATTTCACCGTGAGTGAAAAGCTCTGTAGCCAAAGCGCGCAATAACGCTTCTCTTTGGTCCTTCGCTTTACCTAACGTGTGTTTTTTGCACATATGTCTCATTTTTTTCCTACCTTTTTTTTATTTTTATTATTGTCTATTTATATTTTAGTCTTATACTTCTTCTTCTACTTCAGGGCTTGGAGCTAAATCCAAACTAAAGTGACGCAATCTTTCGATTACTTCGTCAGAAGATTTTTTACCGAAGTTTTTGATGTTTAACAAATCATTTTCTGATTTTTTCAACAATTCAGCCATTGAATTGATGCTTGCTCTTTTCAAGCAATTGTAAGCTCTTACAGAAAGTTCAAGTTCTTCGATTGTTATGCTTGGAACGCTTTCAACTTCTGCAACAACTTCGTTTACAACAGGCATTGCTGCAATTGTAGGTTGACCAGTCAATGATGCGATTTGCATAAAGTGCTCAATCAACAATGTTGCTGCTTGGCTAAGTGCGTTGTTTACATCAATTGAACCGTTTGACCAAATTTCTAAAGTCAATTTGTCAAAATCAAGTGAATTTCCTACACGAGCTGCTTCTACATTGTAGCTAACTCTTTTAATAGGCATAAATGTAGCATCGATAGGCAATACATCAATTGAAACTCCGGATTTTGCATCTCTTGGAACATCATTTGCTACATAACCTTTTCCTGTTTCTACGATAACGTCAGCGTGGAAGCTTCCACCTTCTGCGATTGTACAAATCAACCAGTCAGGGTTAACAACTTTAACGCCTGCAGGAAGTTGAATGTCGCTAGCCAAAACAGCGCCCGGTTTGTCTACATCTATTCTTAAATGTTGTGGTTCTTTAGAATCAGTTTTTACAACAAGACCTTTCAAATTCAACATAACATCGATTACATCTTCCAAAACGCCAGGAATTGCTGTATATTCGTGAGTAATCCCTTCGATTCTTGCTGATGTAACTGCTGTTCCTTCCAAACTTGAAAGTAAAACTCTTCTTAATGAGTTTCCGATTGTTGTTCCAAAACCTTTTTCTAGAGGCTCAATTACAAACTTTCCGTATTGTGAACCATCTGAACTTGTCGTTGTATCAACATTTTTAATTTTTAATTCCATGTTTTATTTCTCCTTTTTAAGTGAATAAGTGATTAGGTGACTAAGTGACTAAGAGTGTTTTTTAGTTTCTTTTCACTCACCACTACTTAGAATAATATTCAATTACAAGTTGTTCCTTGATTTCTGGGTCTAACTCTTCTCTTTCAGGAATCCTGTCGAAAGTGATTTTCATAGCTTCTTTGTCGATTGTCATCCAAGCCGGAGCACAAGCTAAATCAATCAATTCCATAACTGATTTCATGAAATCAGAACTTTTTGACTTCACAGTGATAACATCACCCGGTTTCACCAAGAATGAAGGGATGTCTACTTTTTTACCGTTTACAAGAATATGACCGTGATTTACGATTTGTCTTGTTTGGCATCTTGTAATACCAAAACCAGCTCTAAACAGTACGTTATCAAGTCTTGATTCTAATAATTGCAACAAAATAGTACCAGTAACGCCTTTTTTTCTAGCCGCTGAGTTGTAATATTTTGCAAATTGTTTTTCGCTTACTAAATATGTAAGTCTGATTTTTTGCTTTTCATTTAAGTGAAGTGCATATTCTGAAAGTTTTTTTCTAACCGCACCATGCTGACCAGAAGCATGTTGTCTCATGGATGAAACTAACTTTCTGTTAGATAAATCCTTTACCCCGTGGTTACGGAATAATTTGTTTGTTGGTCCTGTATATCTTGCCATTTGTTTATTTGCTCCTTGTTTTGTTTATTAACATTATTATTTTAGTTTATAACCTTATAGGCTTTTGGCATCAGTTGCCTATACTCTACGTTTTTTAGGCGGACGGCATCCGTTGTGAGGGATTGGAGTCACGTCTTTAATTAATGTGATTTCAAGACCTGCTGCTTGAATTGCTCTGATAGCTGTTTCTCTTCCTGAGCCAGGTCCTTTGATATGAACTTCAACTTTTTTCATACCTTGATCAATTGATTTTTTTGCAACTTGTTCAGCTGCTGATTGAGCTGCAAAAGGTGTTCCTTTTCTTGCGCCCTTGAATCCGATAGCTCCAGCTGTTGCCCAAGCAATAGCGTTACCTTGAGTGTCGGTAGATGTTACTATTGTATTGTTGAAAGTTGATTGAATATGTACAACACCTTGTAATACATTTTTCTTTTCTTTCTTTTTTGTTTTTTGTGGTCTAGCCATTTTATTTATGCTCCTTGTATTATTTTTTATAAATCTTCGTTTATCTTTGTCTTTTAGACTTTAATGAATACACAACCAGCGATTCATTAACAAATCAGCAACTAAGCTGTTTTCTTTTTAGTAATCGCCAATCCTTTTTTACCACGTCTTGTTCTTGCGTTAGTCTTTGTTCTTTGGCCTCTGCAAGGTAATTTACGTTTGTGACGAATTCCTCTGTATGAGTTGATTTCTTGAAGACGCTTGATGCTCATTGTAACTTCACGTCTCAAATCACCTTCGATTGTATAATTAGCCAATTCGCTTCTTAACAATTTGATATCTTCATCTGTCAAATCATCCGTTCTCAAATCCGGTGAAATTCCTGTAGCCGCAATAATCTTCTCACTTCTTTTTGGTCCGATTCCGTAGATATATGTCAAAGCTACGATTATTCTTTTGTTACGAGGTAAATCTACCCCTGAAAGTCTTGCCATGTGTTTTATTCTCCTTGTTTAATAATTTTTTAACTTGTTTGTTCTGTCTGAACCTGAGTCTTAATCTTGATTTATTCATAAATGACTTAATTCAGCACCTATGAATAGGCAAAATAACTACCCTTGTCTTTGTTTGTGTTTCGGATTTTCGCAAATTACTGCAATTCTTCCTTTTCTTTTAATTACTTTGCATTTATCGCAAATTTTCTTTACTGATGATCTTGTTTTCATTTTTTTATCCTTTTTCTTTTAGTGTCTAAGCTGATTTGTGATTAGATTTTCTTGTTTATTGAATTAAAATGTCTTTTATTTTATAAACTAACAATCTTTTCGACTTTTCAACTCTTTACCGTTTACTTTTTACTTCTACTTTAACCTGAAGGTTATTCTGCCGCGGGTCAAATCATACGGTGTCATTTCGACTTTTACCTTGTCGCCTGGCAATATTCTTATAAAATTTTTCCTGATTTTTCCGGAGATATGAGCCAATATTTCGTGGTCATTTTCCAACTTTACGCGAAACATTGCATTTGGCATTGATTCTAATATTGTTCCTTCAAATTCAATTACATCTTTTGACATTCTGTCCTCTCATTATTTCTGCTCATATTTCTTCAAAATACTAGTGCATAATCTATCATACATGCAAAATATTTTAAAGCAAGCACTAACAAACACTTGAAACTAAGCTTTTAACAACTTATTGATAAATTTTATTGTGATTGTTTATATAAAATTGCAACACAATCAATTGTAGTGTGAAACTCCTAAATCGTTTTTAAAAACCGTTCTTTTGGGGAAATGTAACAATTTATTTACACTCTAATTAATTGAATGTTTAAAAAAACAAAATGCTACTTATTTAAACTCTTTCCGCTTGGTTTTAAATTTTTTTTGTCGCAATATCTTTCAATTGGGCACTTTTCACATATTGGATTTATCGGCTTGCAGACATTTTGCCCATGGGTCACCATAAGCGTATTTATCGCTATCCAGTGCTTTTTGGGAAGCTTCTTTCTAAGCGCCATCTCTGTATCATCGGGTGTTTTTGTTTTTATATATCCAAGTCTGTTAAAAATTCTGTGAACATGTACATCAACACAAATTGCAGGCTTATTAAAGCCTCTTGCAACAACCAAATTGGCCGTTTTTCGCCCAACTCCATTGAACTTAATTAACTCATCTATTGATTCCGGAGTTTTGCCCCCATATTCGTCTTCAATGATTTTTGACAACTCAATAATCTGCCTTGCCTTGTTCTTGTAGAACCCGACAGGAAATATCGCCTTTTCTAATTCTTCCACCTCAACCCTAGCAAAATCATAAGGAGTTTTGCCAAGTTTCAGCATCCTCAAAGTCGCTGGATAAGTCGTCTTATCATTTGTTCTAAGGCTTAAAATACAAGAAATCAGAACCAAATAAGGATCCTGAAACGTATCCATCAAGTCAACAAACTCGCTTCGCTGCTGTTTTGCTTCTACCAAAATCTCTATTATTTTTTCAATATCTTCGCTTTTCATTACTTTAATAAATTCTCAACATCCAAACCTGTTTTCAATTTCAGCGCAAAAATTTTACTTCCGTCAAAATCAAACC
>JAEWYI010000002.1 GCA_023395735.1 Cyanobacteria bacterium OH_SFB_17 | reverse complement strand
GAGTTAGGGTTTTTGAATTCGCCGATAGCTTTTTTAGCTTTGTAAACACCAAGTCTGTTAAGGTTAAGTGAGCAAACCATGATGTCCATAGCTTCTGCTTTTGTAATTGTATCTTCTGGTCTGAAAGAATTTGATTCGTTGTTTTTAATCAAATCAAAGTTGATAGCTCTTTGAATTGTGTTGAATGCCCAGTGTTTGTAAGGAACATCTTTGAATTCAAATGTTTTTTTCAATGGAGCTTTGTCTTGGTGAAGAGCTTTAATTACCATAGCTGCGAATTCAGCTCTAGTAGCTGATTCATCTGGTTTAAAGTTTCCATCAGGATAACCAACTAATACTTCCTGATCTGTTAGGCTTTGGATTTGTTTGTATGCCCAGTGGTTAGTAGGCAAATCCGGATAACTTTTTGCAAATGCGTTACCTGCCATCAATGTAATTACTAACAAAGACATTAGCAATTTTTTCAAGCTGTTTTTCATTTCTTTTTCTCCTTCTTAAGTAAATAATTTACTTTGCTATACCATTAATCTTACTTCGGGCATGCCAACTCGATTTTATTTTAACCGTAGTTCTGCCCCGCTATGTTATCTCGTGTTAATTTTTAAAGTGTTTATTTTATCTATTTAAATATAATACAAAAAAAATAATTTGTATATTTTTACTTGCAATAATTTTCTAAATCATTTAACATGTTATTAAATAATTATACAGGCACATTTTATTTTGGCAAGTAATTTTATGAAAAAGATAAAGAAAAATATAATAATATTATTATCAGTTTTTACTATATTGAATGGGGCGTCGTGGGCAATGAACCACAAGGCTTACAAGCATTATAAAAAAGCTGTGGAACTTTATAATGACGATGATGCAGATGGCGCTGAAATTGAATTTAAAGCTGCAGAAGAGCTTTCGCCTTATGACCTTTTGATTTATTTAAAATTAGCCAATCTTTACGTTGAACAACAAGATTGGGATTCAGCTTTGGCTTATTACAAAAAAGCTTCGGGGCTAAGTCCAAACGATGGTTCAATTTATCTTAATATCGCAAGTATTTTAAGGACAAAAAAAGATTATCAAGGAGCATGCGAGGCTTATGAAAAAGCTTCAAAACTTTTGCCTGATTATAAATATATATATTTAAATATCGCTCAGATGCAGTCTATGATTAACAAACAAAAAGATTCGATAGAAGAGTACAAAAAATTTCTAGCTGCATACCCAAATGATACAGAAGCCAGAAAAACTCTTGCAGGTGTGTATTTGGATTTGAGCATGGAAGAAGAAGCGGTAAAAGAATACGAACTTGCGTTAAAAATTTCTCCTGACGAATTTGATGAGTGGGAAAATTATTCAAAGGCTCTTCTTTTGACAGAGCAGTTTGCAAAAATTCCAGAAATCATAAAGCCTGCAATCGAAAGTGATGCTGATAATCCTCAATTAAGGATAATTCTAGCATCCGCGTATGAAAATATGGGTGAAAACGAAAAATCCATAGAAGAATATAAAACTGCGCTAAAACTTGATCCGACGTTGATTGATGTTAATTTTAACCTTGGTAAAATTTCTGAAGCTTTAGGTAAAGATGATGATGCGATAAAGTATTACGAAGTTTATCTTGAATCAAATCCTGACAGCTCGGAGGCGTATTATAAAATATCAAATATTTATCAAAAGAAAAATGATTATGAAAAATCATTGAATGTTTTGAATAAATTGCATGAAAAAGAAAAAGATGATGTAAAAGTTTTAAGAGAAATAGGTAAAAATTATTACATGTCAGGCGATTTTGTGAAGTCTGTTAATTATTATCAAGAAGCTATAAAGCTTTCGCCTGAAAATCCTCAATTATACTATAGCATAGCGCTTTCTTATACGTTGTTGAAGGATTATGACAATGCCGTTTTGAATTTTAAAAAATCGCTTGAGCTTGAAGATAATCCAAAAGTGAAATCCGAGTTTTCGAGAGTTTATATCGCGATTGCGGATAATTATATGAAAGAAAAAAACTTTGCAAAGGCTGAAGAAAACTACAAAGAAGCAATAAATATAAATAAAACTGATTCAAATATTTATCTGATTTATGCTGATGCTCTATACGAAGATGGAAAATCAGAACAGGCTTTGGAACTTTATAAACAGGCTTTGGATATGGATAAAACAAATTTTGATTTGATTTTTAATATCGCAAACATATACAAAGATTTGTCTAAAAATCAAGAAGCGTTAAAATATTATGAAATGGCTGCTCAAGTTGATTCTCAAAATGTTGAGGCCAGATTCAGTCAAGGGTTGATGAATTTCGAGTTGGGTAATGACAAAGCGGCAAAAGAATGTTTTATAAATGTTATTAAACTCAAATCTGATTATGCCTATGCATATTATCTTGTTGGTGTATTATTAGATAAGGAAAAGAACTACGCTGATGCGTTGATTAATTATAAGAAATTTGTGTCACTTGCACCAAAAGATGAAAATGTTCCGCAAGTCCGAAAAAGGATAGCTATAATTGAAAACTATAGAAAGAAATAAGTATAAAAGTAAATATAAATTCAGCGCTTTAACTGTCCGTTCCGCAAAAAATTGGAACGGAATTCCTGCTTTTTTAAGAGAAAGGTTTGAGCCTGAAACTTCTTTGTTTTTAAATTTTAATGTTTCATTGGTGTCTCATTTAATGCTATTTTTTCTTTTGTGGCTTTTAATAGGAGTTTTCAAAATAGGTGTTGTAACGCCTTTGTTCAATCAAAAACCTAAAGTTAAGGATATCCAATTTATTCTTGATACTCCAAATAAACCGAAAAGAGTTATAAAACAAAGAAATATTCCTCAACCAAAAGCATTGCAAGAAAAACAAGTTGAGAAAAAAGAATCTTCGCCTGCAAAGGCAATAAGGCAGGATAAATCTTTTGTGAAAAATTTTGATTCAAACAATCTTTTTAAGTCAGTCAGAAAATCCAATACAAAAGGACATACCTCAGCGCCAAAAGCATCTAAAGATCCTGGAGCTTTTTCAATTCCTGTACCCAAACTTGGTCCTGTTTCTACAGGGCACGGAGGACTGGGTAGACGTGGCGGAAGCTCTTCCGGACATTCGCATTTCGGAGCAGCATCTTCAGGCGGCGGAGATATTAACGGTGATGCAAACGGTGTCGGCGGAAGCAGCGGCGGACACGGTTTTGACAAAGCAACAACAAGAAAAATGATAAGTTCATTTGATATCGGTCCTTATGTGAGTGAACTAAAAAGAAATATAAGATGGAATTGGCGCCCTGTTAAAGAACAAAATAAAAGAGTAGAATTGTTTATGCGAATAGCAAAAGACGGCAGAGTTGTTATTTTGAATGTTAAAAGAACATCAGAAGTAGCCGCGGTTGACAATGCAGCTTTGGATGCTGTTAGAAAGGCTATGCCTTTAAATCCGCTTCCTGCAAAATATACCAAGAGTTATTTGGATGTTGTGTTCACTTTTGATTCGGCATCTATAGGAAGCAGATATTAGTTATTTTTAATAATTTAAATCCATCTTGGGGCTAATGGTTTAATTCTTTTTTTTGTTATAAATTTAAAAAAAAGGAGAATTTTATGAAGAAAATATTATTGAGCACTTTAGTTTTTGGTTTTATTGCGTTTGCTTGTTTGACTAGTCAGGTTTTATCAAAAGAGAGTTGCAATCTGCCGAGAGCCAATGTTGTGAAGGCTTCTCACATTTTAGTTGATACAAAAGATGAGGCTGTAGAGTTAAAAAATAGAATAGACAAAGGCGAAAGTTTTGAAATGTTGGCTCAAAAATATTCAAAGTGTCCATCAGGTCGAAGCGGTGGAGACTTAGGATATTTCAAAAGAGGCCAGATGGTAAAATCATTTGAAGATGTAGCTTTTTCTCTTCCTGTCAATGAAGTTTCAAATCCTGTAGAAACAGAATTTGGCTGGCATTTAATCAAAGTGTATGATCGAAAATAAAATATCTTAACCTTGAAGATTGTTTCTGATTTTCTTTTTTATGATTTCAAACATTTCCGCAGAAAGTAGCTCGTATGAAGACTTTGGTGAGCCGCAAATTGGACATGTCCAGTCATCAGGTATTGCTTCAAAAGGTGTTTGGGGTTTTATCCCATCTTCAATATCACCTATTTCGGGGTCATAAATTGTGGCGCATACTTTGCAAATATATTTGTCCATTTCGCTTTTCCTTATATGTTTTTTGTTAATTCTAAAAGTTCGTTGCAACTTTCGATTATGCAGTTTAAAAATTCCAGTTGAATGTTCCTTTCAAATTCTCTTTGAGACAGCAGGGTACTTGTTTCAATGATTTTTTCAACCGGCATTTTTATTTTTTCTGCCAAAATAGATAGTGTTTTTTTATCTTGGAAGTAACATTTTTGTGCATTTTGATAAAGCTCAGCATGGTAAAGCGCTATTCCTGCTTGTGTGCAGATGCTTCTTATTCTTGTGACGTCGTCTTCTGACAAGACATAAAAATCTTTGGTAAATTCGAACCCAAAAAATCCAACCATTTTGTCTTGGTAAATAACAGGAAATTTGTAGCTGGATTTTATGTCAAACTCATCGCAAATAAAGCAGGCATGTTGCCCTTTTAAATTGCTTTTTTCGATATAGTCAGGCCAGTTTGGGATTCTTATTTCTCTTTTTTCAGTAAGAGGCTTAATGTGAGATTGAAGAGCCTGATTTGTCCAATCTACGTTTATGTAGCTTTTGATTTGTGGGGTTGAAAGATATTCAGAATCTTTGTCTACTGGGATGTAATTTTTTAAATCAGTATCATAGTCAGAGAAGAAGACTCTATCTGCGTTGAAAAATTTTCCGATATTTTTTACAAATAATTTTTTGATAACGGTTTTGTCAATAGAGCTTCTTAAAATTTCTATGATATTTCTGCTTATTCTTTCTCTTTCTGCTGCGATTTTTTGTGCTTCGTAGAGTTCTGCTTGGTGTATTGCAATATAAATCTGGTCTATGATTGTTTCAAGAAGTTTGATTTCATCTTCGTCCCAAGATTTGTAATTGTCGTTATAAGAAATTGAGAGGGTTCCCCATTCATCTTCATTTTTTTTGATTGGAAGAATTATTGTCGATTTTGCACCAAGTGCCCTATAGAAGGATTTTACGTGTTCGGGAACATCAGAATTTTGGATATTTTCAAGGACAAGCGGCATATTTTTGGTAAAAACAAAACTTGAGATAAAACTAAAGACTTCGTATCTTCTCTCTCCCATTTGCGATATACTTTTAACTTCAGGCGTTGATAAAAATTCACCTTTTATTGCTTCCGTTTTATATTTTTCAAGCATTTCAACGATTGTAACTCTGCTTGAAGAGAAAAGAGTGGCAATTTCTTTGCTAATTACATTAAAAGTTTCTTTCAAATTGAGGGAGTTTCTTATAGTTGCGGTTATTTTTCTAAGTAAAGCTTCTTTCTCTGCCTGCTTTTTTATTTTAGAATAAAGTTCTGCTTGATAAATTGCAACACCAGCTTGGTCTGCAATTGTTTTTAAAAACATTATTTCTTGTTTTGTATAATTTTGCGGCGTTTTAAAGTTTATGACAAGATTTCCCCAAAATCTCTCACCTGAATAAATGTTTAATGCTACGCATGAGATTATGTCATAATCTCTGAAAAATTTTTCTGCAGGAGTATCTTTAAGCCCGTTCGATTCTACATAGTCATCAAGATTGTTGAATATTATATCCAAACCTTCAGCGTGAGTTTGGCTGACGTATTTAAAACCTTCAATTTGAGTGAAGTCTAAGTTTACAAAGCTTTTTATATCTCCAGATGATAGAAATTCTGATTCTTTTAAGACAGTGAAGTTGCCAGTCTTTTCGTCGTACATCCCGAGCATAACTTTGTCCGCTTTAAGGTAGTTGCCAACACGATTGACAATTTCTTTACTTATTTCATATAGCTCAAGTGAGCTTCTTATTTTGGTTGTAATTTTTCTGAGTACTTTTTCTCTAGCTAATGATTCCTTTTCTTTATGAAAGGCAAGAGCTTGTTTTATTGCAATTGCCAGCTGTTCAGCTAAAGCCTCAATGAATTTAATGTCGGCGTCAGTTATTTGTTCGGATTTGGATAATTGTATAACAAGTGAGCCCCAATTGTCACTTTCATTTGATATTGGAATATAGATTACGGATTTTATGTCATAATAGGAAAAATAGTTTTGTATGTCGCTATTTTCAAGATTATTTTGGATTACAAAATTGTGGGTATTGGGGATATAGTGGTTTTTGGTTTTTATTTTTTCAAAAACTTTTTTGTCGTATATTTCTGTACTTTTTGAAAAAATTTCACTTTCATTTATATTCCCATTTTTTGTTTTGTCGTAGAAGAAGATGTTTTTAAAATTTTGTTGGTCAATTTTAATGTAAATCGAGTTTGCGGAAAAAAGAGTTGCAAGGATTTCAAAGATTTTTTTTGATATTATTTCAAGGTCAAAATCGCTATTAATTATAGAAATCATTGAGCGCAGTAGTCTTTCTTTTTCTCTTTCGGTTTTTTCCACGGAATAAAGTTTGCTCAAATGAAGTGCAATTCCAATATTAGTTGTAAGGTTTTGAAGTATTTTAAGCTCAAATGATTCAAGATTCTTTTTAGGTGTAGAATAGCAAAGCCCGATAATACCAAGGAAATATTCACCAAATTCAAGCCTGACTGTAATATATGATTTGATGTTGAATTTTTGAAAAAAATTGTTTTCGTCACTTCTTTCAAGATTGTTGTTGCTTATATATTTTTCTGTATCATTAATGATTAAATTTTTAATATATTTCAGCTTTGTTGCTTGAGAGGGAACCTGTCTTTCCAAATCAAATCCCAAAAGGCTTTGATTTTCTCTGTTTTTCGAAAAAGAGTTTGTTATTTTTTTAAAGATATCTTTTTCAGGAGAATATTCTGCCAAAAAACAGTTTTCTGCGTTTAAAAGTGTCGATATTTCTTTTACAATAATATTTTTGAGCTCTTCAGGATCAGATGAGCTTATGAACGTTTTGCTCAGCATTGTTTGCAGCTCAAATTCTTTTTTTCTTACGTCGTCAAAAGGATTGTTCATAAACGGATTAATTTTTTTTATTTTATTTATTATTTCATTTGTTTTATTCACAAAATGTCCCTCTTTATTTATATTATTGATTCATAAATTGATATAAAATCTTCAATAGTCGCTTTCCTTGGGTTGGTTCCTGAGCAAAAATCGTTATAGGCATCGATTGCCATTTTTTCAATTTTATCTGTTCCGACTCCAAGCTCTCTCAATTTCTTTGGAACATCCAAATCGTTAAGGAGTTTTTCAATCGCTTCAATTCCTTTGTTTGCAGCTTCTACAGAAGATAAATTTGAAATATCGCAACCCATAGCTTCTGCAATCATCGCAAGTTTGTCTATAGATTCGTGGAAATTAAATCGACAGACTTCAGGAAGGATTATCGCATTGCTCATTCCGTGATGAATTTCGTAGTAGGTCCCCACTGGGTGAGCAAGCGAGTGGGCGATTCCTAAAAGTGCTGTGTTAAAGGCTATACCTGCAAAAAGGGTGGCAAACATCATGTTTGTTCTGGCTTCAAGATTTTTGCCATCGTCGTAGGCTATTTTAAGCCATTTAGAAATAAGACTGATGGCTTTGAGCCCCATTTCATCACTAAAAAGTGTTGAATTTATTGACATAATTGCTTCTACCGCATGTGTAAATGCATCAAGCCCCGTACCGGCTGTATAAAATTTATTGAGTCCCATTGTGAGAAGCGGATCATTTATTGAGGCGTCTGGAAGGAGTTTCCAGTCGACAAATCCCATCTTGTATTTTAAATCGGGTTTTTCTGTGTTGGTAATGACCGCGATTTTGTTTGCTTCAGAAGATGTTCCTGCAGTTGTTGCGATAGCTATAAGATGAGTTTTTCTTATTTTGATTTTATCATCGCCTTCGTAGTCTTTAATTTTTCCTCCGTT
>JAEWYI010000073.1 GCA_023395735.1 Cyanobacteria bacterium OH_SFB_17 | reverse complement strand
TTCTTTCTTGATTTTTTCTTCGTGAATCTCTGTTATTGTCTTTTTGCCTGTTAATCTTGCCATAAAGTCATAGTATGAACGCAAAGCCCCTTTTGCATTTGCTTTTTGAGCGTCAAGGCCTTGGAGTTCTTCTTTAGAGTGTGCTTTTACAGGCATACCGATAGATTTTCTGTTTAATATTTCGCTGATTGTTGTATTAATTGCCGTTACCCAAGTCATGCCCCATAGTGAGCTGTTGTATTGGCTTCTGAATGTTGAGTTGAATAAGTCTATTAATAATGTTTGATAGAATAATCTTGAACCTTCCTGTACAAATCTTTCTTTGAATTTTTGTTCAGCTTCATTTTTGTTTTCGCCGTTAGATTTCAACATAACCATATTGTAGTTGTCTGTCATCAAGAACCATATTGTCGCAGCCGTTGCAGATGTTTTAGCAAGGTTTGCAAGTTCACTGTTTGATATGTTTGATACGTTATCAACGTTGAATGATTTTAAAATGTTGTCGTTTAGATATGATTGGAATTTTTCTTTGTTGAAGTTTTTGCTTTCGACTTGCGTAATCATCTTATCAATACTTTTTGAAAGAGCTTCAAGGTCAAGTTGTTTTAATGGTTTAGTGTTATCTTTTGGTTTGTTGCCTACAGTTTTTATAGCTTTTTCAGTAAGTGAATATGGTAATTTTATTGTGTTAAATATAAATTTAAATGGAGCTATAACAAAATCAACAAACGGTTTAGTCTTTTTATCTTTTGTTCCAAGTATAACTTTTCCATCTTTAATGTGTCCGTCGTTTGCGATTTCTTTATATTTTTTTGCAATTCCGTCAAAGCCGTTATCTTCAAGTGTTTTAATTACTTTGTTGAATGTTTCAAGATCGATTTCGTGCTTTTGTTGAGTAAGTTTTTTATACCCTTGTGTAATCGGGCTTAATTTGTTATCAATATATTTACCGATTGTATTTGCTGCATTTTCGCTTCCGCCTTTTATCGTAATTGATCTAAGAGCTTTAACTCCGTAGCCGGTTGCTATAACTGCCAAACTTGCTTTCAATACTGTTCCAAAGCTTAACAATGGAGCTTTTTTATCTTTTTTGTCATTGTTTGTTTTTGTTTCTTTTTCAACTTTCGGTTGGTCTTTAACAACAATTCCGTTTTTGGCATTTTCTGCTTTTGCTTGTTCAGGGGTTAATCTTGTTATATGTTTTCCGTTTGTCAATCTGGCAAATGATTCTGTAAACAATACTGTAACCGCTGTGTTAAGCATAATACCAAGAGAAGAGTTGTTGATGTATTTTTGCAACGCGCCAAGGGTAATCAATGTTACATAAGCATTAAGAGTAACTCTGCTAAGTTCTTGTTTGAATCTTGCTTGTTTTTCTTTATCAGCTTCTTTTTTGTCGTTTTTGTACATTATTGAAAGGTTATAAGCATCGTTTGCCAAGAAAACAGCAGGAATGTATCCTGAAACTATTCTGCACAAGCTTCTTTCGTGTTTTGTGTCATAGTTTCCTGTTTTGGCATCAAACATTTTTACTGATTTTTGGAATAATTTTGACGCGATTTCATCTTTTGGCTTATCTTTCAATTCATCAATAGTTTCAAAGACGCCTCTAAGAGCGTTAACTTTTGATTCACTTTTTAATTTTTGACGCATATTTTTTAGCATAGGAGAATCATAAGCTTTTTCTGCCCATTTTTTGAAAGGTTTTATTTTTTTCAAGAATTGAATCCCGCCGTTTAATATTTCAAGCGGAAGAGTTTTTATAGGGTAGATGATTCCGTCAATAATAAGATTAAGAATTGTTTTCTTTTGGAATGTAACTTGTTTAGTTGTTTCATCAAGAGAAAACATTTTCTTTGTGTGTTCAGAATTTTTCACACTGTTAAATAAATCTTCTACACTTTTCCCAAGGTTGTTCTCTTTTGCGATTGAAAGAATTTCATTTGCATTATAAATCTTTGCAGCTTTTTTAGAAGCTTCCATAACTGGTTTATAAAAAAGACCTTTAAAACTTAAATTCTGAGAATTTGTTTTTAAAGGTCTTTCTTCTATATTATTTTTTAAATCGGAAACGGAAAACGGAAACAATGATGGTGATAACTCTGGCTTAGATAACGGATGGGAATTTCGAGAGCTTGCCATGAACTTCGTCTTGGCTTTGTTCTGCAGCACTGGACCGTTATTTAGTGTTAAATTCATTGTGGTGTTTACCTCATCCCAATTTCAATATTCTATTAAAACTATTTATCTCATACTTTGATTTTTTTTTCAAGGGTCTTTTTATACCTTGTTAAAATATTTTAATATTATTTTGAAAAATTACTGTCTACAGATATTTCAAGTTTCCTAAAAAAAATAATTGCTATATTTTTTAAAAAAATATCTTTAATTTTACATTTATTTACATGCCCGAACCTTTACATTATTTTTACTTGCCTGAGTTTCTGGTTGTGCCATAATATTATTAAGAGAATTGGAAAAATGACAGAAGAAGACAATTTAGTTTATTTATTAGACGGAAAAATTTATATAAATTTGACAAACAAATGTACGAATCAGTGTATTTTTTGTATTCGTTCATTGAAGGATGACGTCTGCGGTAAAAATTTGTGGTTGAAGCATGAAGATTTTGGCGCGGATGAAGTTATAAATCAATTAAAAAAAATATATAACGGAGAAAAAGAAATTATTTTCTGCGGATACGGTGAGCCTACGATTAAGATCGATATATTAAAAGAAGTTGCTTCTTTTATTAAAAGCAATTATAAAGAAGTAAAAATCAGACTTAATACTAACGGGCATGCTAATTTTATCCATAAGAGAAATGTTGCAAAAGAGCTTGTAGGCTTGATTGACGAAATTTCAGTCAGTCTGAATGCATCTGATGAAAAATTATACAAAGAGCTTTCGCAACCTAATATTTCAAGCGAAGAACCGCTTGAGGTTGTAAAAGACTTTATAAAAAAATGTACTGAAGCCGGAATAGAAACAACAGCCAGCGTTGTAACTGGTTACAAAGATTACGATGTTGACGTTGAAGAGTGCGAAAGTATAGCCAAATCTCTCGGAGCAAAATTTAGAAACAGAGAATGGCTCGACAGCGGATATTAAATCAGAGGTGAAAAGTATAAGGACATCCTAATGACTTTCACCTCTTTTAGTCACAATTAAAATAATGTAGTTAATATATTTAACAGAAAGGCGAAGAGAATGTTAAAACAACAACTAGACAAAATCATGAGACCAAAAGGTATTGCCGTAATCGGTGCTTCTACAAAAGAGCACACAATCGGTTCTGATATTATGAAAAGATTGAGAGATTACAAATTCACAGGAGAGGTTTATCCTGTAAACCCTAAAGGTGGCGAAATTGAAGGTTTTAAAGCATATACTAACGTTAAAGAAATTCCAGGCGAAGTTGATCTGGCGATTATCGTAATTGCTCAAAAGTTTGTTCTTCAAGCCCTTGATGATTGCAACGAAAAAGGAATAAAAGGTATTTGTATTATATCAGCAGGCTTTAAAGAAGCTGGTGCTGAAGGTGTTGAAGCAGAAAAAGCATTGGTTGCAAAACTAAAAGAATACGGAATGAGATGTGTTGGTCCAAACTGCTTGGGCGTTGTAAACACTGCTTCTGATATCAGAATGGACGGATGTTTCGCTGAAACTCTTCCAGAACGCGGAAACATTGGTTTCGTTTCTCAATCTGGTGCTTTAGGCGGCGGTATTTTGAATATATTAAAAGACTTAAACCTTGGATTTGCTCAGTTTATTTCAATCGGTAATCAGGCTGATGTTAATGCTGAAACTGCTCTTGAATATTGGGAAAATGAAGATGATGTCCAACAAATTCTTCTTTATATGGAATCAATCCAAAACCCTTCTAATTTTAGAAAATTAGCAACAAGAATCACTAAGAAAAAGCCTGTTTTGGCTCTAAAAGCTGGCCGTTCTGCGGCAGGTGCTTCTGCAGCAAGTTCTCACACAGGTTCTTTAGCTGGTGCAGATAAAGCTGCTAACGCTTTATTGATGCAATCAGGTGTTATAAGAGAATATTCTTTGAAAAATCTTTTCTCAACTGCAAAAGTTTTTGCTAACTGCCCTATTCCAAAAGGGGACAGAGTTGCAATTATCACTAACTCAGGCGGCCCTGGAATTATGGCAACTGATGCAATTTGCGAATACGGTTTACAAATGGCTGAGATTTCAGAAGCTACAAAAGATAAATTAAGAAGCTTCTTGCCTGCGGCTGCATCTGTTAAAAACCCTATTGATATGATTGCTTCTGCTCCAATCGAACACTACAAGCAAACGCTTGAAACTGTTATTGCAGAAGATAATGTTGATATGATTATGGTAATTTATTTGCCGTTCTTAGGTTTGAAAGATATTGATGTTGCAAAAGCATTAATCGAAATCAAAGCAAAACATCCTGAAAAACCTGTTATCGGTGTGTTTATGACAACCAGCGATTTCTTCTTGAAGATTTCTGATATGGAAGTTAATATGCCATTCTTTATGTATGCTGAAGAAGCTGCAGACGGATTCAACAGATTGAACCAACAAAGAAAATGGCAAGAAAGACCGGAAGGTAAAATTGCTTGTTATGATGTAAATAAAGCTAAAGCTGAAAAAATCATTAAGCAGTCTATCGCAGAAGGAAGAGAACAATTGACAACACTTGAATCAATTGATGTTCTTGATGCGTATGGAATCAGAGCTTGCAAATACGGTCTTGCTACAAATGAAGAAGAAGTTGTAAACCTCGGAAATTCAATCGGATATCCTGTTGTTATGAAAATGACTTCAAAAACAACTTCACACAAAACTGATGTTGGCGGTGTTAGAGTTAACATACAGTCAGAAGAACAATTGAGAGCTGAATACAAAGATTTAATTGAAAAATTGACAGAAAAAGGTCTTATCGACGGGCTAGAAGGTGTCATTATTCAAGAAATGGTTAAAGGTTCTCGTGAAATGGTTTGCGGTATCGCAACTGACCCTCAATACGGACCAATGATGATGTTCGGTTTGGGTGGGGTGTTCATCGAAGTTCTTAAAGATGTAACTTTCAGACTTGCTCCTTTGACAGATGTTGATGCTGATGAAATGATTAAATCAGTTAAATCATACAAACTTTTGGAAGGTGCAAGAGGAACAAAACCTGCTAATATGGATCAAATCAAAGAAACATTGTTGAGATTGTCTCAACTTGTAAGTGATTTTAAATTCATTGATGAATTGGATATTAACCCATTGTTAATTTCTGAAAAAACAGGTGAGGGAATCGCTGTTGACGGTCGTATCAAGGTAAGACTTGAAGAAGCTAAACAAGCATTGAATGATTCTTGCTCTTGTGGTTGCGGTTGTTCTTGTGGCTGTTAATCAAATAAATTAGTTAAAAAAACACGAAGGCGTTTTAAATCTTGAATTAAAAGATTATAAATCGCCTTCGTTTTTTGTTGTTAACTTTTTAGAGGAAAGGCGAAATTTTCCATGCAGAAAATTTCGCCCCACCCTCGCATTTTGCCATACGGACATTAAGAAATTTTTTGTAAATTTGCTTTCTCAGCCAAAAGCCCCATTTCTTCAAGAGTTTTCAAGTTTTGCATAAACATTTTTGTAGCTAAAAGGTTTGATGATTGTGCCCAAGTTAGAGGGGTGTTTGTGCCAGGTACGTATTTAACGTTTCCTTTTGAATCTGTGATAGCTTGATATGCTTCAGGAAGTTTGAACGCAGGACATTCTTTTTTGTTTGCTTTAAGCTTGTTAAATCCTGTAATTCTTGCATAAGCCCTATTTATGTATTCAGTTTCTTTTTCAAGAAGTTGAGTTATCATATTTGCTTCTGCCATATTAGGAGTTCTTTTTTCTTTTTTGAGCATGTTTGTAATTTTTTTTAATTGTATACCATAACCTGTTGAAATGTCTGAAACCATAAACCATTCAGCTTCGTGGTTTTCGTTTATTTTTCCTTTAAGTTCTGGAATATCGTAATTAAGGTTTTTGTATTCATCATGAAGGTATCTTTTTGCGCCGTAATCCCCGATTAAGCCTTTGCTGGCTTCATTGCCTTCTAGTTCTGATAACAGCTTTGTATGTTCGATTACATCATTTATAACATTTTGCGAGTGTGTGAGTTCAGGATTATCCCAAACAAGTTTTGAGTTGATATAATGGGTTGCAAAACTTAGAGATGAATCTAATTTTCTTTCTCCTTGAGCTTCTTCAAGATGATTTACAATTATTCTTTTTTCGCCATCGTGAAGCATATCTTTTAATTTTGATTCTTCATTAAAAATATTTCCGTATTTTGAATTTTTAATTCGTTCCCGTATTTTTAAAATTTCAGGGTTTTGAGTTTCTTTGTACATTAACTTCATTATTTTTCTGAAACCTTCATTTATGATGGCAGTGTCACTTGTCAGAGATGAGTTGAAAGTTCTTTCTTCCCACGCCCCACAGGATTTTGCGTAAGGATAGTAGATCGAAGAAAGATATTTTACACAATTTCCGATTGAATCGATTGTATTGTTGCTTACTTCGCTTGAGCTTCTATATCCGTAAGGTTTTCCTTCTTCAATTCCGCCATTTATGTATTGTCCTGCTTTTTTAAGATATCTGCCGATGGACTCCAATCGAGTTCTTGGAAAATCGTAGTTGGGCTCAAAATTCGAAGGGTCAAATTCATGGAAAACTCCATCGCCCCATCCGTTGTTGTTTCCGTAGCGTTCAGGATGTTCAATTATGTTGTCAAAGTTAGGTTGTTGTTTTTTGTAAAAAGAAGAAATTGATTCAAGTGATGTTGTACAAAGTTCAGGCGTATCTTTTTCAAGTAGTGACATGTTTCTGCAGGTATCTGTTACCCATACAAGTTTTGCCATCTTTTCTTCTTCATAGCTTTCTGGTTTAAATGCGGATGTTTTTATAAATCCGTTTTGTTTGTTTACTTCATAGTCAAAAACACCATCGGCTTTGGCTTGGCGGTATAATTTTTTGAAAGATGCGTATGTATAGTCTTTTTTAATGTAAGGAGCTATTGCAGGGTTGTTGATTGGAATTTCATAAGTGCCAAAATCTCTTTTTATAGAAGAGTTGGTTAAAAAATCCAATCCTTTTTTAATTGCGTTTATTACATTTTTCTGGTGTTTTATTGTTTTGAACTCAAGTTTGTCGAGCGTGTTGGTTAAAATTGGCAATCCATTTCCTTGAAAGTGCGGTTGAGCGTTCTTTCTTTTGTTAACATCAATAGATGTAAAATTGCCGTATTTTACTGCAGAAATTGAATTTGTACGCATATAACCCCTATATTTAACTTTAATCTAAAAACCAGCTATTGTGTGCTATACAAACCATAAAACGAAAAACTTTTGCTAGCACGATTCATAAAATTTTTATTTATAATATTGCCAATTATAATATATTTCAACAAAATTGGACTCAATTTTACATTACGTTACAGTTAGGTGCTTGTTTTGGAATACATATCTTTTGTCAATTCATTAAAAATTTTGACATATTCATTTTTCTTACCATAGCCGACGTCTTTAGCTTTGGAGTTAGAAAGTGCGGCGATTAAGGTTGAAACTCCTGCCCTATGTGGAGTGCCTCTATCAAGTCTTTCCCAAGGGATTATAAAGGCGGTCGGCATTTTGGTAAACAATTCTCTGCCTTCTGTTTCAATCCGATCTTTCGCGTGTTCGCATCTAATGTATTCACCTGCATGTTTTCTGAAAATTACAGTGTCATCTATTCCATACGTTACCTTTTCAAATAGATTTTTAAAATCGCTGTACATTTTAGCAGGATTAAATTCTGTGTTACCAAAGATGCTGGCTTTTTTCCCAGGTGTGCAAGCATTGTAAAACTTTGTTATAGAATCCACAATGGTTTTTTCTGCAATATGGTCATCTATAATTCTGGCTTTAAAAACAGGCTTGTGTTCAAGGTTAACTGAAGAAATATTCATAAAACCTCCAAAGGTATGCAATCGACCTATGCTTTAAAAGATGAAAAAAAATAATTTGCTAGTTGAAGTGATAAAAATTAATATTGCTTAATATTTTTAGTCTCAAGCTCTTAATATTGCTCACTTTTTTTGTTCGGGTTATAATCAAACTATGGTTAAAAGATTGTGCATTTTGCACCGAGTATAAATAGAAAAGAGAAAATAAAATGGATGAAATTAGAGTACGTATAGCTCCGTCACCAAGCGGAAACCTACACATCGGAACAGCAAGAACAGCCTTGTTTAATTATTTGTTTGCTAAAAAAACAGGCGGAAAATATATTTTAAGAATTGAAGATACTGACGCCGAAAGAACAAGTCAAGAATATATTGAAAATATTTTTGATAGTTTGAAAGCTTTAGGTCTTTCTTGGGATGAAGGTCCTGATGTAGGTGGCGAATATGGTCCATACACTCAATCTGAAAGGTTTGATATTTATCCTCAATTCGCACAACAACTTGTTGAAAAAGGTTATGCGTATGAGTGTTTTTGTACTCCTGAAGAGTTGGATGCAGAAAAAAAAGAGGCTCAAGAAAAGAAAATTGCTCACGTTTATTCTGGAAAATGTCATAACTTGACTCAAGAAGAAAAAGATAAATTACGTGCAGAAGGCCGAAAACCGGCTATTAGATTCCATGTCGAATCAAAAGATTTGATATTCGACGACTTGGTTAAAGGTGAATTGAAATTTGATACAAGTTTGATTGGTGATTTTGTAATTATGAAATCAAACGGAACTCCAACCTATAATTTTGCTGTAGTTGTTGATGATATGCTAATGAAAATATCTCACGTTATAAGAGGAGAAGATCATATATCTAACACTCCCAAGCAAATTCTTATCTATGAAGCTCTTGGTGCAGAAGTTCCAAAATTTGGTCATTTAGGAATGATTTTGGCGCCTGATAGAAGCAAACTTTCCAAACGTCATGGTGCAACTGCGGTTAGTGAATTTGTTGAAAAAGGTTATTTGATTGATGCTTTGGTCAACTTTGTTGCGCTTTTGGGCTGGTCTCCTTCAGATGGCGAAGAAGTTAAATCTGTAGAAGAAATTGCGGCTGATTTTAGAATAAATGAAGTTTCATCTTCTAATTCAATTTTTGAATATGACAAACTTAATTGGATGAATTCTCAATATATTAAGAAGCTTTCACTTGAAGATTTGGGTCAAAGATTGAAGCCGTTTTTAACAAAGTATGATTTGTCTGAATTGTCTAAAGAAAATTATGACAAAATGGTTGAAATTACTAGAGAACCGCTTACGATTCTTTCTGATATAACCGATGCTGTGCCATATTTCTTCGGTGATGCGGTTGAAGTTGAAGCTGAAGTACAAGTAGAAGTTTTAGATTTAGATTTGTCACAAACAGTTCTCAAAGATTTTGCTACACAAGCACAAGATTGGGTTTTTGATGAGGAATCTCTCCATCATAAGCTGGAAGAATTTAGAGGTAAATTTAAAGAGCAAGGTATAAAGCCTAAAAATACAATGTGGGCAATCAGAGCTGCTGTTACTGGTAGAACCAGAGGTGCTGATATTTGTGCTGTGCTTTCGATTTTAGGCAAAGATAAAGTGCTAAATCGAGTTAAGGCTTCTATTAAATAGTTACCTTAATAGGGGCGAAAAACGAAGTTTTTTCGCCCCTATTAACATGAAAGAATTATATGCAAACTTTTTTGATAAATAATGGCTCTAAAAATTTGATTGTAGTGATGAATGGGTGGGGAATGGATGAAAAACCTTTTTTGCCACTCAATAGCTCTTGTGATGTTTTATTTTTATCTGATTATAATAGTTTGGATTTTTCTTTTGATTTTTCAAAATATGAAAAAAATATTTTAATTGCTTATTCTGCAGGTGTTTTTATGTCTGCCTTTTTGAGTACAAAACTTCCGGAATTTGATTTGAAAATTGCTGTTAATGGTGTTTTGCCTCTTTTTGATTTAGCTTTGGGGCTACCTGAGAAAAGTGTTGATTTGATGAAAAATGTCAGCTTGCAAAATTATATGGAATTGCGCAAAACTTTAATTACAGATGTAAATCATCTTGAAAAATTTAATAACAATCAGCCTTTTAGAGATATCGAAAGTAGTTTGAATGAACTTAGCGCGTTGTGCTCTTATTATTCTCAAGAAATTTCTCCAATTGATTTTGACAAAATAATTATCGCTGAGGATGACGAGCTTCTTCCACTTAAGCACCAACTTTCGGCTTGGTCAAAGCCTAAAAATATAAAGACTATAATTGGCGGGCACTTCCCGTTTTATAATTTTTCTTCGTTTGATGAGATTATAAATTTATAATTATGCTTCAATTTTTGTCGGATTTAAAGCTTTAATGTTTTCCACAATTTTTGAAGTTAAATAAGGTAAATCCATTTGCCCAGTGAACAGTTCGATGTAGCATAATTTTTCTTTTTGTTCTTCATTTATTTGGTTTAACACATCGTCAAAATCTTTGTTTGTCTTTACTTGAGACACAAAAACTTCGCCTTCAAAAACCTCAGGCAGTTTTGAATAATCCCATTTAGAAATGTCGTTAAAGAAATCCCAAGGATCGTTAGACAAAATTCTTTCAATTGTGTAGCCTGAGTTGTTAAATACAAAAATAATCGGCTTAAGGTTGTATCTTAGCATTGTTGCTATTTCTGTACAAGTAAGCTGGTGTGAACCTTCTCCTGTCAAAAGGATGGGTCTTCTGTCTTTAGCAGCAAATGCGCCTCCCATTATTGCAGGGGTTGCCCAACCAATTGAGCCCCAAAGCGTTTGTGAGTTAAACTCAGTGTTTTCTGGCAATCTTGTTGGAGCGAAACCGTGCGGAATTATGCCTGTTTCGACAAAAATCATGTCGTTGGGCTGCAAAAATTCTTGAATTCTCGGATAAATATAATTTTGTCCAAGCTTTGTATCTTCTGCTTTTTCTGGAACTATAAAACTAGGTTCTTTTTTTGGCATATCAAGATCAAGCGGTTGGATTTTATCTTGTAGTGCGTTCAAGAAATCTGCCATTTTTATATTGTCATATTTTTTGTGATTTACAATTGTGTAAGTTCCTTGAACTTCAACAAAGTCAGCCGGTAAAAAAGGAAGACCAGAGCGATAAGTGTTTAGGTCGCTGTTTATTACACCCACTGAAATTACACAATCTGACTTGTGCAGTGCATTGTAGGCAATGATATTTTCATATTGAGAGAGGAAAGTTCCCAAATATTTTGGATTTTTCGCCTCGATTATTCCTTTTCCCATTAGTAAATTTGAAACGTGATATTTTGATTTTTCAACTAATCCTAAAAATTCTTTTTTTGAATCATATCTTTTAATTAATACATCACCTAAAATGATAGGGTATTTAGCTTTGTTTATAATCTCAAGAGCTGCATCAAGAGCTTTTTCCAGTGATTTTTCATCTGTTTTGAGTGTTTTTATTTCAGGTTCATCATCTATTTCTAAAAGGCAAATATCTACAGGAATTGCAACGTAAACCGGTCTTTTTTGTTCAATGAAAACAGATAACAGTCTGTCAATTTCTTCTTTTGCGTTTTTTTCATCCAAATATGCTGTGGTTTCTGTTACGTTTGAAAAAGCGCGTTCAAAAGCATAATAATCAGGGTGTTGAAAATTGTGGTGAATAAGGGCATTCTTTTTTATAAATTTAGTTGCAGGCACTCCAACAATTTTGAAAACAGGAATATTTTCTGCATAACTTCCTGCAATAGCATTAATTGCGCTGAGCTCTCCGACTCCGTATGTTGTAACAAGAGCGCCATATCCTTTGACTCTGGCATAACCGTCTGCTGCATATCCTGCGTTTAGTTCATTTGTGCACCCAATCCATTTTGTATCTTTGTTGCCATCGATAGAGTACAAAATATTGAAATTGTAGTCTCCAGGGAGTCCAAAAAATTCTTCTACACCAAGCTTGTTAAGCTCTCTAATCAAATAGTCTGAGACAGTAATTTTACCCATGCCAAATCCCTTATTAAAATATCACATATAAAATATAACACGAAAAGCAGTCAATTAGTGTAAAATTTACATTAATTTAATTAATTTGTATAGAAAATTTCACAAATATTCACCGCTAGTTTTTTAATAACAAATTATATGCTCATTGTAAATAAATATAAAGTGTACTAAGTATACTAATTGACAAATCTGACTTATGGTACTACTATTGTAGTATTAAAAATGTGTTAGGTTAAAAATTTGGTTTGCGAGGTGTTATGGCGATTATTTCCGTTAACAATGTTCAAGTTGGTAAAAAGATAGGTCATTTGTCAGTTAATAAAGATTCAAAGTCTAAAGTTTCTTCTATTGATAATCGTTCTCAAGGATTGCCATTAAAAAGTTATGGACTAAATTCCAGCGGCAATATTTCGTTTAAAGGTGCAACGTCTATCGTACCAGTTTCTACTTCAATGCGAGCAGAAAAGCAATTTAGTAATATTTTTAAAGCAGGAATTGAAATCTTGACAAGTGATGATGTCTTTTTACTAGGTTCAGACGTTGCAAAGAGTGTTGAATATTTCAAAAAATCGATATTAAAATTTCCAAAAATTATAAAACGTGTAATTGTTTTGGAAGATGAACGACTTGAAAAATGGGCTTCGGCTTTTACTTTGAATGATGAAGGACTTTTGCAAATTTCAAATATTGGCGAAAGAAACATTGCCGTAACTGATAATTTTAATCCACCATTTTCGGTCAGTAGTGCAGAACCAAAAGTGCTTAGCCCAGCAATGGACATCTTTACTCCTACAGGAAGGCTTAGAGTTCCTGGATTGGGCGAAGACTCTCAAAGCTATGCAACGATGAAAATGTTAAAAATATTCAATATTGATTCTTCTCATAATTCAATTGCTGAATTGAATAGAAAAAATCTTGATTCTATTGTAACTGTTAAAAAATCGGACGAAATTACAAAATTAACGTTCGATAGTATAGGTGGTCACGCTGAAGCTAAAAAGATTTTATTGCAAAAGTTTGTTTATCCGATGAAATTTCCGAGTGCTTTCACTAAAGGTAAAGTCAATGGTGCTTTGTTAGTTGGGCCTTCTGGTACAGGTAAGACAGTTTTAGCAAACGCTCTGGCAAATGAAATGGGAATGAACTTTATTAAAGTTAATTGCCCGGATGTAAAAACCATGTACGTAGGAGAACCAACGCAAAAAATTAGAGAAATATTTGATGAAGCTATTTCAAAACAGCCATGTTTGATTTTCTTTGATGAAATCGATTCAATAGCAGCTTCAAGATCAAGTTCTTCAGGTAAAACTCATTTAAATGTTGCAGATCAAATAATGACCAAAATAAATGAAATTAACGAAAATGGTTATAATATAAAAGTTATCTCGGCTACCAATAATATTGAGATAATTGACGAGGCTTTGATTCGTTCAGGACGTCTCGGTCAACATATTTTTATAGGACCACCGAGTGCTGCTGAAGAAACAAAAGCTATATTGGAGCTTAAACAGAAAGATATTTTAGAAAATTTGAAAATTTCTGATAATTTTAACCAAGATAAGTTTGTAAAAAAACTCTTTGATCAAAAAATGACAGGTGCAACGATTGAGGAAGTTGTAACTGATGCCAGAGACTCAGCATTTGAACGGGCAAAAGTTTTCGAGAAAATGAGAAGTGGTCAATTCAGCAGCTCTGATATTGCTAATATCGTTGTAGATGAGCAAGATTTTGATGTTGCGTATGCGCGAGTTAGTTCAAAAGGTAAAAAGAAAGAAGTGAGACAAATTGGTTTTAAAGCTCCGCAATACTCCTCAGAAAGTTAATTTTTATTAGGTTCATATTAAGCTCTCTTTCTTGGTAGCAAAGTTATTGCTACCAGTTTTTTTGCTTATTTTTTTTGACACGCGGCGGTTTTTGTGGTTTAATTGACTTGATTGAGCGATTGAGGAGATTGTTATGCTTAAGAACGAAGAAAGAAC
>JAEWYI010000029.1 GCA_023395735.1 Cyanobacteria bacterium OH_SFB_17 | reverse complement strand
AACATGAACCAATCAGAACCCTCTTCTTGATGCATTTTCCAGTTTTCCATAACACCCATCCAAAACTTTTTCTCTCTTGTATCAGTGTTCATTATTTTTAAAACCCCAAAAGCTCTTGGAAGAGTCAAGAATACAAGAAGCACTGGCATTGGATAAATGCCTTTTATCAAACCTATCAAGACCATTAAATAAGAAAAAACAAACGCCAAGCCCAAAACCAACGCGGATTTTTTTCTTGAGCCTAAAGCGACCGGCAACGTAACTTTGCCAACATTTTTGTCTGAATCAAAATCCATTATCGAATGACCAAAAGCTAAGCTTGCAACCATTACACCCACAAAAATTGAAGTATAAAGCATTGTAAAATCAACGTTTGCACCTGCTGTTATGTATGCACCCATCATCAACAACGGGCCGAAAATTATCCCGATTGAAATTTCTCCAAATCCTCTTTGTCCCAGTTTTATATAAGGAGCAGAATAGCATACTCCCAAAACGCCTGCAAAAAGAGCTATTGCAACCACATGCCAGCCAACATTTAGGGCTATTATCAAACCAAAAACACCCGCAACAAAATCCAAGAATAAAGCTGCAAAAAGAAGCTGATTGATTGAAACAGAACTGTTTATGAGATAAAAACATTTGTGACTGCGGGCTTTCATTCCTTCATCAAGAAGTTTTTTGTATTCTGCAACCGAACCGCTTTTCCAATCAAAGTAATCATCCATCATATTCATGCTCATTTGGACCAGAACAACGCCAATCAAACCCAACATGCTTAAAAAATAATTTACCTGACAAACTTTTGTTGCCATAACAAAAGCCAAAAGATAAGGCAAAAAAGACTGGGAAAGAGTATAGTCTCTTCCGATTCTTCGCCAAAGATTAATTTTTTGAACAATATTCAAGTTGAAAACCTCAAGTTAAAGTAAAAATGGATATAAAAAAGCCGCCATTTCTGACGGCTTTTATTATGGTGGGCAGGGGTGGATTCGAACCACCGTAGTCTCGCGACGGCAGATTTACAGTCTGCTCCCTTTAGCCACTCGGGCACCTACCCTTATTTAATTTTCAATTTTTTGTTTCAGTTCTTGTGTAGGTACTCCGACTGGCGGATCTGCTCTAGACGCATCCTCTAAAAATGATACTTAATCATTTTTATTCGGTCTCCTTGCCTCCGGGCTTACTCGGGCACCTACCCTTATTTAATTTTCAATTTTAGTTATTTTATCCTCTCTACAAGGACTTTTAAATTTGCCCTTGACGAGATTTGAACTCGTGACCTCTCCCTTACCAAGGGAGTGCTCTACCCCTGAGCCACAAGGGCTTGTGTTTAAAGAATTGAGTTTTCATTTAATCTCTTAACTAAAAATTTTTCACCATAATCTGTTTTACTTTAGCTTTAAACAAATATGTGAAAAGTCTTTTGCCTTCTTTTCCAGAAATCTTTGATTTTGTGGAAAATGGCCTCACGGCTTGCATTAATTCTCCCTGCTTAGAAAATTATCTACAATAGTGAGAGCTTACTTTTTCTGAAGAAAAAGTAAGCCGGTGATAGGAATCGAACCTACAACCTACGGTTTACAAAACCGTTGCTCTACCGTTGAGCTACACCGGCAAGTGACTAAAAATATTATATTTGTTAAAAATTTTCTGTCAAGTATTTTTATCTTGAATACGGGGTGAAAATTTTGTAATTAAGCAGATTTGTAATAGAATAATCTTATGCAATATATTAAATTTGAGACATCTGATGGAAAAAACAACATGCAAAAAGATTCTGATTTGCTCGATTTTGCAATAAAGACAAAGAATGAAGAATCTTTTTTTAGATTGTATTCGTGGGCACCTGCTTGCGTTTCATTGGGGCGAAATCAGACTTCTGAATTTCTGGATTTAGAATATTTAAAAGCGAGGAATATTGATATCGTAAGACGGCTCACAGGAGGCAGAGCGCTTTTGCACGATAAGGAATTGACTTATTCCTACATTTGCCCCGTAAAATCACTCAATGACGGCGGAAATATCATGCAATCATACAAAGAAATTTGTGAAATCCTGATTAAAGCGTTTGATGATTTAGGCATAGAGCTTGATTATGGAGAAAAAAAACCGAGCACAAAATTCGATTATTGCATGTCGGTTTCAACTGGGGCCGATTTGGGATATTTAGGCAAAAAACTCATTGGCTCCGCACAATACAGAAAAGAAGGATATATCTTGCAACACGGCTCAATTTTGTTTGATTATGATGCAAATTTAATCGAAAAAATATTTGGGGAAAAAGTTGACAGTAATTCAATAACAACAGTAAAAGAAATTGCACCTGATTTAAGCATTGAAAAACTTGTTGAAGCTTTTGAAAGAGTTATTGATTAACTATTTTTTCTTATAGATAAGATACTTAAATTTTTCGCCTATCGCACCTTGGTAAGAATAAGTTGCATCAACATATTCACAAAATTTCACGGCGTAATCTTGGCAGATGTGCCTAAAATAATAATCTCCTGTGTCCCAATTATTAAAGATAAAATATTCGGGCTGAGTTTTTTTAAAATGCTCGATTAATTTGTCTGAAGTAAAAAGCTCTGCATACAAAGGGATAATCGATGTATAAAAGTCGTCTGATTCTCTGTTTGTCAAAAAGTTTATGAGAGCACCTTCGGGCAATATAACTATTTTGTCAGTTTTTTCAGTGTTAGAATTGATATAGTCAATGAGTTTTTGCGTAGGGCTTGCATATTCAGGAATATAGTAAAAAGTTCCACGTTGGGTTTGGAGCTTAACTTTTGAGTCAATTAAAAACGGTAATAAAACAAACACAAAAGAAATCGCAGATGCAATCATATAGACAAAAATTGATTTTTTTAAAACTTCGTTATCATATTTGGTAACCAAAATTGCAAAAAGAACCGTTAACAAAAGCCCTATTGTAAAAGAGCCGTAATTTATGACAACCAAACTCCAGAAAAATTTCAAACTCACAATCATCGATGCAAAAGTGATTGTTAACAAAGCTTTATTAGTTTTTATATTTTTCCAAAAAGCAATAACCAAAACTGCAACAAGAATCGGTAAATACACAAACGAATCTTGTTTGAGCTGGGTTAAGATTATAAAAATTGCAGGCACAGATAAAATTGGAGCGAGATATTTCTTTTTTACTTTAAACGAAAGAAAAATCATTACTGCAGGAATAAGATTTATCAAAAAAACTTTTATCAAATTTGGAATCGTTTGTTTTTGCAAGAAAACTCCGCAATTTTCATAAAAATATTTTAGTGTATACAGTCCGGTCATCTTGTGGATTAATGATAACATCTCTAAAATATCAGGCAGCCTAAGCCCTTGCAAAAACAAGATTCCAATGCATAAAACAGGCATTAATAACATTGCAGACAAACCTAAAAAAAGATTTTTCAAAGATTCTTTTTTCATTTTTATAGCAAAAAATAAAAGAACAATTATATATGGAATAAATTCGTATTTACTCACAAAACTTATGCCTGCAAAGAAAAAGCTTAAAATTAAAAACTTACTTTGATTTGGGTTTTCAAGAAAATTTACCAAAAACAAAAGTGAAGCCATAAAAGCAATTGTTCCATATAACATTCCATAGGAATAAGGGAAAATAAAATTAAAAATCGACCCGCTCAAAACGCCGACTGAGCACATAAAAAGCCCAATTGCAAAGCTGATTTGTGGATTAAGCACTTTTCTTGAAATAAAATACGTCAAAGAAACAAACAAAAAAGAACACATTGCCCCTGCAACATACAAAACATTCAAACTCACACCGAATATTTTGTATAAAAAAGCGTTGAACAAATAAGCAAACGGGCCGTAAATATTAAAAATATCCTTATATAACACTTTGCCTTGAAGCACCCTCAATGGATAATACGCTTCTCTTCCGCAGTCAATAATAAGCCCGCCGTGATGCCCCCACGTGAACACCAAAACAAAAAAGGTTACGATACCTAAAATTAATAAATTTATTGAATCTATGCTTAACTTCTTCATATATTAATAGAATTTAACAAAAATTATAAAAAAAAGCAATTTTTAAAGAAAAAAAAACTTTATATAGATGTGTAAAAGGAAAGGTTTGTACTTATGAGTAATTTTGCTCTCGACAATTTAGCGGCAAATGGGGTAATTAATTACGATGCCGATGCTTTTGTAAAAGGTGCAAATCCTAGATTTGTCGGTGATCCTGACGGACAACTTCACCTTCCTTTTGAACAACCATTGATGACTTATGAGCCAATGCCATCAGGCTATGGTCCTCAGCTTGTTCCTCAAGCAGGAAAAGACGAATTTAGAAAAGCCTCCGGACATTCAGAAGGAAATAAATCAAATTTAGACTGGAAAAAAGCTCTATTTGGAGCAATAATCGGCGGTGGAGCAATATTCGGCGGTGTAAAACTTTATAATTTCAAAAAAAATAGAGCTGCAGCAAAAGCGAAAAAAGAAGCTCAAAAAATAGCTGCTGCTGCATCTAATTCTCCGGAATCTGCTAAAAAAGTAGGATTTATTAAACGGACTTGGAATAAAATAAAAGGTTCGGCTGTTTCAAAGAAAATTGAAACATTGCCTAAAGTCGTAAAATATGGCGGAGTTGGAATTATCGGATTACTAGGATTATACGGACTTTATAATATGTTCGGGAAAAAATCAGGTCCTACATCAGGACATTAATAAACAAAATGTGTGTGTGGAAGTAAACTGGAATGCAATAAAGCGGCGAAAACTGAAAGTTTTCGCCGCTTTGTATTATTAAAAGTTATCAAATTAATTATTTAGCAACAATGTTCACCAATTTTTTTGGAACCACAATCACCTTGACAATTTCTTTTCCTGCAGTAAATTCCTTTGTTTTTTCACTGTCTAATGCAAGAGCTTTCATTTCATCTTGGGACATATCTTCTGCGACTTCAATTTTATCTCTCAATTTTCCGTTAACCTGAACAACAAGAGTAATTGAACTTGTTTTTGCAAGATTTTCATCCCACTCGCACCAAGGCTCTTCATGAATCGAATTTTTTGCCCCCAAAGAAGCCCAAACTTCTTCTGTCAAATGAACAGCGACAGGAGACATCAACTTCATCAAAGAAAGAGTGGCAAAGCTGAAAATATTTTTTGCTTCTTCATTCCAATCTTTGACTTTTCCGCTCCAATCATAAATGGAGTTTGTCAATTCACGATATTTCGAGATTACAGTGTTAAACTGAAACTCGTTTGAAATGTCGTGTGTAATTCCTTTAATCGCGATGTGAACCTGCCTTAGCAAATCATCATTAGCTTTTTCTCTTGATTCAGGAATTTTATAATCAAATATAATCTTGTCTTGATTTGTAGAAACCAATCTCCACACTCTGTTTAGGAACTTATAACAGCCCTCAACACCCGCATCTGACCAGTCAAAATCACGAGCAGGAGGAGAATCTGACAAGATAAATAACCTTGCTGTATCAGCTCCGTAATTTTCAAAAATTTCATCAGGATCAACTGTATTACCTTTAGATTTTGACATTTTGGAACCGTCTTTTAGAACCATTCCTTGAGTCAAAAGATTCTTAAACGGCTCATCAAAGCTCAAAAGCCCCATATCTTTCATTGCCTTGGTGAAAAATCTTGAATACAAAAGGTGAAGAATTGCATGCTCAATTCCGCCTACATATTGATCAACAGGCAACCAATTGTCTACTATATCTTTATCAAAACATTTTTCGCTGTTTTTTGGATCAGCATATCTCAAATAATACCAGCTTGAGCAAATAAATGTGTCCATTGTGTCGGTTTCACGTTTTGCAGGGCCGCCGCAGCAAGGACAAGTCGCATCAACAAAAGTTTTTGATGTCAAAATCGGAGATTTTCCTGTTACTGAAAAATCAACATCTTCAGGAAGCAACACCGGCAAGTTTTCTTCTTTTTCAGGAACTACACCGCATTTTTCACAATATAAAACAGGAATTGGAGAACCCCAATAACGTTGACGGGAAATTAACCAATCTCTTAATCTGTACTGAGTTTTAAATTCGCCGAATCCGCCGTCTACTGCTTTTTGAGTAATTGCTTTTTTTGCATCCTCGTTGCTCATCCCGTTAAATTCATCAGAATTTACCATTATACCTGGTTCTGTATAAGCCGCATCTGAACAATCAGAAGGATTTTCAGCGTTTTGTATAACGATTTTCATCGGCATATTATATTTTTTTGCAAAATCGAAATCTCGCTCATCATGAGTCGGAACAGCCATTACAGCACCAGTTCCATATTCAGCTAGAGCATAATCCGCTGTCCATAGCGGGAATTTTTCGCCTGTGAAAGGATTTATACAATGCGTACCTAACGCAACACCTGTTTTTACACGCTCAGTAGAAAGTCTTTCGATTTCAGTCATCTTACGTGCGTTTTCACGATAAGCTTCAACCGCATCTTTGTTTTCAGCCGTTGTCAAAGCCTCAATATCTTTATATTCAGGCGCAACTACAAGATAAGTTATACCATAAGCAGTGTCAGGGCGAGTTGTATAAACTGGAATTTCCATGTCTTGACCTGATGGCGCATCAACTACTTTGAATTTCAAGATAGCACCTGTTGACTTTCCAATCCAGTTGGATTGCATAGTTTTGACGTTGTCACCCCATCCTTCAAGTTTGTCAAGATCTTGCAAAAGTCTTTCTGCATAATCTGTTATTTTCAAAAACCACTGAGACAAATATTTTTTCTTAACGACTTCGTCGCATCTCCAGCATTTTCCGTCTATAACCTGTTCGTTCGCAAGGACAGTCGCACATTCTTCACACCAGTTTACGGCTGCTTCTTTTTTATAAGCCAAACCTTTTTTATAGAATTGCAAGAACAACCACTGTGTCCATTTATAGTAATCAGGTTTGCAAGTTGCAACTTCTCTATCCCAATCATAAGAAAGTCCTAGCATTTTTAATTGCTGTGTCATATACGCAATATTTTCATCTGTCCACGCTGCAGGATTTGCGCCGTGTTTCATCGCCGCGTTTTCAGCAGGAAGCCCGAAGCTATCCCAGCCAATCGGATGCAAAACATTGAACCCGTTCATTTTTTTAAATCTTGCAATCACATCTGTTATAGTATAATTTCTGACATGCCCCATATGAAGCCTTCCTGATGGGTACGGAAACATTGAAAGCGCATAATATTTCGGTTTATCGCTTTCATTTGGAGTCTTAAAAGTTCCTGACTCTTCCCAATTTGCCTGCCATTTTTTCTCAATTTCTTGTGGAAAATATTCTTGCTTCATTCTCAATATCCTTTAATTCTTGTTTTTATATGGGCTGAGGCCCATTTCATACTACTATACTACCTACTTTATATTATCACAAAATTTTCAGATTATCAGATTAAGACGTTGAAAACATAGAAGCTTAATTTTTGCTTATTAATATTTGAATAAAAGTTAAGATTTTAATAAAAACTTTACATTAGTTAAACTATTTACAATTAAGCGTTATGATTGTAATATGATAGTATATGTTAGAAGATTGCCCTTGGAGGAAATTTGTCCGAGAAATTTAGAATAAAAGGTGGAACACCCTTAAAAGGTGAAGTATCAATAGGTGGAGCTAAGAATGCTGTTTTGAAGTTAATGGCAGCTGCTGTGCTTGCAAAAGGTGAAACCAAAATTTATAACGTTCCTGAACTTACAGACGTTGACATTATGCTGAGCGTTATTGAAGGTCTTGGAACAAAAATCAGCTATGACAAAACAGAGCAATCAGTAACAATCGACGCAACAGATTTAACAAGCATTACCGCTAAATATGAACTCGTTAGTAAAATGAGAGCATCTTTTATAATTTTAGGTGCACTTGTTTCTCGCTGTAAAGAAGCAATTGTAGCACTTCCTGGCGGGTGTGCAATCGGCGAAAGAAGAGTCGATTTTCATATTAAAGGACTTGAAGCTCTTGGTGCAAAAATAAAAATCGAAAACGGATATGTACATGCAAAAGCTCCAAAACTAGTCGGAGCTGACATTTATCTTGACATTCCATCAGTAGGAGCTACTGAAAACTTGATGCTCGCAGCTGTTTTGGCTGAAGGCGCAACACGTATTCAAAACGCGGCGCAAGAACCTGAAATTATCGATTTGGCTAATTTCTTGAACACAATGGGCGCTGATGTAGGTGGAGCAGGAACATCCGAAATCGTTATAAATGGAGTAAAACCAGAACAACTTCACGCTATAGAATACACAACTATTCCAGACAGAATTGAAGCAGGAACATACATGTCAGCGGTTATTGCAACTCGAGGAAAAGCGATTATCAGAAATGTTTTTCCTGGGCACTTAACATTTTTCAACGACAAGTTGCTAAAAATGGGAGCTAATATAAAATTAATCGAACCGACTGCAATTGAAGTTTCATGCAAAAACAGACTCACTTCAATAAACTTTGTAACCCAACCATATCCAGGGTTTCCAACTGACCTTCAATCAATGGCAATGACTCTTTTAACAACTGCCGACGGTGTTGGAATAATCACAGAAAGTTTATACGAAAACAGATTTATGCAAGTACCTGATTTGAGAAGAATGGGTGCTGACATACATCAAGATAGAAACCATGCCATAATAAAAGGGGTCAAAAAATTAACCGGCGCAACTCTTTGTGCAAGTGACCTCAGAGCTGGTGCATCTCTTGTCGTTGCAGGATTGATGGCGGATGGAATATCTACCATTGAAAACCTACAACACATCGACCGAGGATACGAACATTTTGAAGCAAAATTGCGTCTCCTGGGTGCAAAAATCGAACGATATGAAGACAGTTCGAATGTTAGCTTAACAGAAGGATTGTACAATGAGTCCCATTTATAAAAGATGGTACGACCACGACCCGCTTCTTTTGGAAGTAGTAGAGCTTTTAAAAAATTATCAGGATGAGCTTAAGGCTCAGGCCGAAATTTTCCTGCAAAAAATTGAAGAAAAAGTATCCAAAGATGCTATTGAAAAATTTTATGAGTTGGTAAAACCTATTAACGGTAACAGATGGTACGATAGAGACCCGATTATCTCAAGAACAGTAGAACTTTTAAGAGTTGTTCCACCGGACATCCAAAAAGCCTGCGCTGAAAGATTTATTAACGAACTAAAAGTACTTGGGGTAGAATACGAAAGTCCTAATATCAAACAAGTTTAAATGTTAAATATTGATTTTAAAAATAATAAAAACATTGAAAATCTCAAAAGAAACCTCCTAAAATCAAACTCTTTTGTAATAACGGGGCTAACCTCTTTTTTGAGAACTCTTCTTGTGCAACAAATATGCCATTTATCAAATAAAAAAGTCCTTTTCGTTACCACAAGTGAACAAAACTCACTAAAATATCAGCACGACTTAAAACAAACATTCAACCTCGATTCAGAAATTTTGCCTTACCAAAACGTTTCGCTCTACGAAACAGTTCCTGCAAACCTTTATGATTATTCAAAACAAATCGAAGTTCTTAATTCAAACGCCGGCCTGATAATTTGCCCTGTAAAAACACTTCTGGAAAAATTTCCAACAAAAAACTTTTTCGATAAAAATTCAATCTCAATAAAAATAGGAGATGAAATTGATACTAAAGAATTCGCACAAAAACTAGTCAACCTTGGCTACAAAAGAGAAACGATGGCGTCTGACATCGGTGAGTTTTCTGTTCGTGGAGATATCATAGACGTCTTTTCCTTGGATAAAACGCCTGTAAGAATAGAGCTTTGGGGCGACGAAATTGTTGATTTAAGACTTTTTAACAACGAAACCCAAAAAAGCATTGAAAAGATAAAATTCTATACGATAAAACCCGTTTATAAATTTATATTGGATGAAAAGTCAAAATCTTCTAAGGCGTCGCTTCGCGACGCCACACAACCAGAAGCTCCCATTCAAGTTCAAAACGACTACTTTGAAGGCATTCAAGTTTTTCAAAATTTTTACAATAAAAATTTGGTAAGTGTTTTCGATTATTTAAAAGATTACGTAATTATTTTTGATGAGATGAGCGAAATTTTTTCCAAATACGAATTTATTTCAGACAATTATGACGCACAGTTGAACGAAAATCTAAAATTGGGATTGTTTTCTTCAATACTTGAAGGAAAAATTTCTAAAGAACAAGATGCTAAACATTACATAAACCACTTTAAACCTGAAGAATTTCATCAACAAGTTGCAGGATTTCAAAAAATCGGGTTGAACAATTTTATCGATTTTGACTTTGATGAATTAATCGAATTTGATTCAACTGCGCTTAAAAATCATTTTCAAAACATTGAAGAGATTAAAACATTTTTAAAAGAAAAAAACGATTACAACACAATAATTGCAACCGATTACCCTGAGAGAATAAAAGAAATTCTAACAGAAGAAGGCATTTTCAATTTTTCTATTACAGAAAACATCTCCTGCAGCGGGACATTAATTTCAGATTTAAAACTAATACTTCTAACAGACAGAGAATTTTTCAACAAACGCTCCAAAGAAATTACAGCTACTAAACGCTCATATTTCAAAGAAAAGCAAGAATTTATTGAATCGATAAATGACATAAAAGAAGGCGATTACGTAGTTCACACGATTCATGGGGTCGGAGTTTACAAAGGACTAAATCAGCAAGAAATCGACGGTCAATACAAGGATTACCTGACAATTGAATATGCAAATAAAGACAAACTCCACATCCCTGCAGAACAAATCAATTTGCTTTGCAGATACAGAGGCTCAGGCACAATAAAACCTCACCTTTCAAGGATGGGCGGCAATGACTGGTCGAATACAAAAGCAAAAGTAAAAAAAGAAGTTGAAAAAATCGCATACGACTTATTAAGACTCTATGCAAAAAGAAAAATGACAGAAGGAATAAAATTTGACCCTGACACTCCTTGGCAAGCAGAGCTTGAAGAATCTTTTGAATTTGTTGAAACCCCTGATCAAATGAAAGCAATTCTTGAGGTAAAAGCCGATATGGAAACAGAAAGCCCTATGGATAGGCTAATCTGCGGTGATGTAGGTTTTGGAAAGACGGAAGTCGCAATAAGATCGATTTTCAAAGCAGTTTCATCAGATCATCAAGTTGCTGTAATCGTTCCGACAACAATTCTTGCAATGCAACACTTTCAGACAATATCAGAAAGATTCAAACCTTTTGGAGTAAATGTCCAACTATTATGCAGATTCAGAAGTTCAAAAGAACAAAAACAAACAATAAAAGAGCTCACTCTTGGAGGCTGCGACGTTGTGGTTGCGACTCACAGATTACTGCAAGAAGACGTAAAATTCAAAAACCTAGGACTGCTTGTAATTGACGAAGAACACAGATTTGGCGTGCGACACAAAGAAAAACTCAAAAAACTCAAGGAAAATATCGACATAATAAGTATGTCCGCAACCCCAATCCCAAGAACACTCTACATGTCTTTATCAGGGATTAAAGATATGAGCATAATAAACACTCCGCCAAAAAACAGACTGCCTGTTAAAACTTTCGTTGGTGAATTCAATGAAACTTCTGTAAAAAACGCCATTCTTCACGAACTCGACAGAGACGGACAAGTTTTTTACCTTTACAATCGGGTTGAAACGATTGAAGAATTTAAACTTAACTTGCAAAAACTTATTCCAAACGCAAGAATTGCTGTCGGTCACGCCCAAATGGATGAAAAATTACTTGAAAAAGTTATGGTGGACTTTGCAAACAAAGAATTTGATATCCTTCTTTGCACAACCATAATCGAATCAGGACTTGATATTCCAAACGCAAACACAATACTAATCCACGACTCAGACAAATTCGGCCTCGCTCAATTATACCAACTTAGAGGTAGAGTCGGGCGCTCAGAAAGACAAGCTTATTGTTACTGCTTTTATAAAAAAAGCAAAAATCTTACAAAAGAAGCACTCCAAAGACTTGCTGCCATAAAAGAATTTACGACACTTGGAAGCGGATATCAGGTTGCACTGAGAGATATTGAAATCAGAGGAGTCGGAAATCTGCTTGGAACAAAACAACACGGACACATGGTAAATGTCGGCTTTGACACGTATTGTCAGCTACTCGAAGAAACCGTCGCGGAGCTTCAAGGCGAAGCCTTGGAAAAAATTCCGCCTGCAATTATCGACATAAACATTACAGCCTTTATTCCTGATGAATGGGTTGGCTCAACTGAGCAAAAAATGATTGAATACAAAAGGCTTGCGGATGTAAAATCTCAAACAGAACTTGATTACATAATCGAAGAGTGGAAAGACAGGTTCTCAAAAGCCCCTGATTCCGTGGAAAATCTAATCAAACTCATAAAGCTTAGACTCGCTGCAACTGAGGCAAGAATTTCTCAAATAAGAGAAACTTCGGACAACATAAGAATCTACACTCCGTATTCTCAAGCAGAATGGAGAATAATTTATGCCAAATTGCCACAAAATATTACAAAATGTATTAAGTTTACCATTGCCCCTAAAAGCTGTATTGACGGGCAATCAATCCTTTTGCTAGATAATTCCCATATGAATTTTGATGAAATATTTAACATATTGTCAGATTTGTTTTATTATATATATAAGATAAGTCACGAGTACACAAATTAACGAGGAGCTAATATGAACAAGAAAAAATTATTTACCACACTTGCTCTTTCTG
>JAEWYI010000007.1 GCA_023395735.1 Cyanobacteria bacterium OH_SFB_17 | reverse complement strand
AAAAACAAGCACTGGTTAGCTGGCCTGTTGAATCTTTTAGGAAGAATGAGTAAAAGTTCAACAAAGGTAAAATAGCTCTATCCAGCGGCATGACAACAGAATATAAAGATAAGCCCTGGTAGCTCAGTTGGATAGAGCAACCGCCTTCTAAGCGGTAGGTCATTGGTTCGAATCCAATCCAGGGTATTTCTTTTATAAAGAGGGTTTAAGCCCTCTTTTTTAATGCAAATTTTGTAGTAATTTTACGCTATTGTTGTAAGGATGTTGGAGCATAACTGCAAAACCTCAAAATTTTAACTCATTCTTCGAATATAATTAATGATAATTTACAATAAAATTCATAATAATATAACAAATTAAGCTTATAGTAATTATGACATGATATAATCAAATTATATTTACTTAAGATGTTTGGGATGTGTGAAAAGATGACATTGAATTTTTCAAATATTAGGGCGATAGATAATTCTCAAAATGATGGTTTTGAAGAATTTTGTTGTCAGCTTTTTTATTTTGAAAAAAATAATCTTAATATTCCTAATGAGTCTATCTTCTTTAGGCTAAGGGGTTCTGGTGGTGATGGAGGAATTGAAGCATATTGGAAACTTCCAAATGAAGATGAAATTGGAATACAAGCAAAATATTTTTTGTCCGCTAAAGATATAGATTGGGCACAAGTTGATAAATCTGTAAAAAAAACATTAAATACTCACCCAAAAATTAAAAAATATATAATTTGTTTTGGTTGTGATTTAACCGATTCTCGTAAAAAAACGAAAAGTAATAAAGAAGTAGAATCGCAACAAAATAAATATGACAAGTGGGTAACGGATTGGAAAAAAGAAGCGAATAAAAAAAATATTGCTATTGAGTTTGAATTTTGGGGACAATCAAAATTAATTGAAATTATAAGTCGTTCCAATCCTGAATACGAAGGTCGGAAGTTTTTTTGGTTTAGGGAACAGGAACTAAGCCAAAAATTTTTAACAGATTATTTTGAAAAAGTTAAAGCTGATTTGGGGAAACGATACCGCCCAGAAATAAACATAAAACAAAATCATTTTGATTATTTTGATTATTTAGGACAAACAGAATATGTATTCAATGAAATAAATATATTAAAAAATGACCTTATGGATAAAAGATTTAACTTAAGTTCTTTGGAATCCGCTGAACTAATAACTTGTTCTCAAAAATCAAAGATTATTCCAGCATATAACAAGTTAAAAGAATATTTATTAATCCATTTTGAAAAAACTGAACCCAACCAATTTTCAAAAATTGATTTTAAAAAAATACTCGATTTGGCAGAAGAACTTGAAACTAATTTGATAGCTATTAATGAACATTTAAACGAAATCTTTCCAAATGCGAATGAAAAAGACAAGAAAAAAATTGAAGACCATTTCTCATCACTAAGATATTTCAGACGTCCGCTAGATAATATTATTGAATTTGCTTCTGATAAAAGACGAACTTTAATTAACACAAATAAGACATTATTTGTTAATGGCGAAGGCGGTGAAGGGAAAACTCATTTATTTGCAGAAACGACGAGAGAAAGATTAAGCAAAGAATTAACCTCCATTCTTTTTATTGGAGAACATATTAACCAAAATGAAAACATTACAAAACAATTGATAAATGAACTTGGTTTAAATTGTACGAGTGAAGAATTTTTAGGGGCATTAGATTCAAAGGCACAAATGAGTGGATTTAGAGGAATTATTGCAATAGACGCTATTAATGAATCTGACGACCCGAGTATATGGACAAAGCGAATTGCTGGATTTATCAAAGATATAACAAAATATCCTCATTTGGCTGTAGCTATAAGTTATAGAACAATTTATCAAGATAAAATTTTCAAGGAAGATTATATTAAAAAAAATAAAGATATAATTCTTACCGCACCTGGGTTTAGACAAAATACAGAGACTGCTATTTGTGAAATTTTTAGTCATTTCGGAATTGAAAGACCCGCAGTTCCCAATATGATGCCGGAATTTTATAACCCTTTATTCCTTATAACGTTTTGCGAGTCTCTTCAAAGAGATGATTTAACAAAAATTCCAGATGGGATTAATGGACTGATGGACGTTTTCAATTATTATTTAAAATCATTAAATAAAGAAATTAGCGAAAAATTGGATTTAGACCCTTCGGATAAAATTATACAAAAATGTTGTTATGAAATAGCTAATTATATGGCGAAAAATAACGATGAATTTATTGAAAAATCAGAGCTAAAAAAAATACTTGAACCCTTTGATAACTCAAAAGAATATAAAAAAACTTTACTTTTTCAATTTTTAAGTACAGGACTAATGTACAAAATTAAACCATACAAATCGGAAGAAGAAGAATTCAAATTTACCTTCCAGCGATTTAGCGATTATATTATTGTAAAAAGTTTGCTCGAAAAGTATTTAAACGTGAAGTCTCCAGTTAAAAGTTTTTATAAAAATAAACCTCTTGGTAAAATTTTTAAAGAAGATTTAAATCCAGGATGGTTAGAGGCTTTAGCCATAAATTTACCAGAATATAGCGAAGAAAATATAGAAATATTGGATATATTCAAAAACGAAATGACCGATTATTACACAAGAAGCCGCGTTTTAAGTTCATTTGAAGAAAGTTTACTATGGAGAAATCCTAAAAATATTACGAAAAAAACATTTCAATATATTGTAAGTAATTTTAATGATAAAACCATTTACGAAATTTTTATAAATCTATCTATTAAAAAGGATTGCAAAATAAATGCTTACTGGATAGATAAGCATTTGAAGAAATTTACTTTAATCGAAAATGATATGCGTTGGACTCAAGCAATTCAAGAAATTTATAGATATGGGAATAATAACATAATTGATAAGATAATTACTTGGGCGTGGCAAACAGATACAAAAAATCTGGATGATGAGACAGCAAAATTATATGCTACTATTTTATCCTGGTTTTTTTCTTCTTCTAATAGGAAATTAAGAGATTGCGCTACTCGAGGATTAGTAAATTTATTTACTTCAAAGTTGTCTATAATTTCAGATATATTAATAAATTTTAAAGATGTTAATGACTCTTATATTATTGAAAGATTGTATTGTTCCGCTTATGGGGCTATGTTAATAAAAAGGAATATTTTAACCGAACGCACTCATATAAAAAAAATTATAGAGACAACTTATAATTTAATTTTTGCAAATGATAATCCACCAATAAATATACTCATAAGAGATTATGCTAAAGGAATAATTGAAATTGGTGAAGCTCAAGACATACTTGATGATTTTATCGATTTAAATAAAATTAAACCGCCTTATAAAAGTGTTTTTCCTTCCCGGATTCCGTCTAAAAATTCTCTTGAAAAAAAATATAAACCATATCAAGATATAACTCATCCTTTTTTGCAACGAGTTTATAGTTCTGTTATAGCTGATGATTTTGAACGCTATATACTACAACCAAATATTAACCATATTATAAAATTTAAAACTCCTTCTTTCAATGCTGAAAATTTATGGGAAAAGTTCGTAGCAGAATTGTCGAATCTAAAACAAAAAAAAGCGTTATCTTTATCTCTTCATTCTTTAAAATATCAACTAAATCCTTCACTCTCTTTATTCCAAATTAAAATATTCGGCGAAGATGGAGAAGAAGATTTAATTATTCAACCACCAAAAATTGAGGAAGACAGTCAATCAAAATTGTTTTATAAATCTCTAAGCGCAAAAGAAAAAATAACGCTAGATGAAATTTTAGAACATTATTCCAATGAAGAGAAGTTAAGTCGAGAAGTATACTCACAAAATAGTAATTTTCATGTGGATTTAAAGAACAAAGCGCAGAGATGGATATTAAAACGCATTTTAGAATTGTGTGATTATAAAAACTTACCTAAAGATTTTAAAGATGAAACTTTTGAATCTTATAATAGACACGAACATCGAACGGAAAGAATTGGCAAAAAATATCAATGGATAGCAATGTATGAATTTCTTGCTTTAGCCCTAGATAAATACGAATTTTGTGATTCATATTGGGTATATGATAAATATGTAAAATACGATGGGGCTTGGCATTTTTACATACGAAATATTGACCCTACGTTGACAAATAAAATATTATCCTCTGACACAATGGGAAAACCTTTTTGGATAACCGAAAGTTATAATCAAAAACTATCAATTCAAGATTCAAGAGATAGCTTAAAATCTTGGTGTAAAGACTGTACCAATATCCCTAATCCTAAAAAACTAATCGATTTTAAATATAAGGGGGATAATTTTTTAAATTTAAAATCTTTCTTTGATTGGTATACTCAAATAAACAAAGAAAATCCAGGAGCTAGAGACATTTTAAGTTTCTTTTATTCATTAAATAGTTATATTATAAAAAATGAGGATATGCCCAAAGCTATAAGAAAATTGAAGAAAAATAATATTCGAAATTACAGAATGCCATATGATAATCAAAATACGCACATATTTTCTGGAGAATACCCGGATTCAATAGCTTGTAAAGACAATTTTATAAACTATAACAAATGGGAAAAAATAGAAGAATTTAATTTTCAAATTAAAAATACCTCGGCTTCTTTTTTATGTGAATATGAGTATGACTATTCAATGGATGGTAATTCGTTTAGTTTTTATGTCCCAGAAAAATGGCTTATTGACGAAATGAAATTAAAACATAGCGGAGAAGATTCTATTTTCGTTAATGATGATAATAATCCAATATTTTTTGACCCTGGTTTATCTACTCAATTCAAGGGGAAAAGCGCTCTACTGGTAAAAAAAGACGAATTCTTAAGATTCTTAGATGAAAATAATTACTCTGTATTTTGGACTATGACTGGCGAAAAATTAATTTCTGGCTACCGTGTTGAACTTTCTGGAATATTTTGGTATAAAGACGGTGAACTTGAAGGACAACTTTATCCCTATGAATGTATAGAAAATTGAATTTAGGATAATTCAACAACAACATTTTTGTTTTTATCTAATCTTATATTTGCTTCGACAACGGCGTTATTAACAAAATCTAATATGATTTCTTTATATTGTTTGTAGGTTACGTAATAACAGTATTTGTTTTTAGTATTAATTGAATTTACGAAAACCCCTTCTAGGCGTTGAAAATCCTTACTTACACTTTCACAGAATACGTAACTATGAATAAACATATTACACAAATCCAAGATTGAAATTGTTAAATCTAGTTCTTTATTTAAGTTGTAGTTCTTGTCTATATCGCAATTTCCACCAGAAAAATCCAAAAGCCTAGGTTCCCTGTATATTTTTTTATAACCTACACAGTTTATTTTTTTATTGACTAAACTATTTGTTATCTTCTTTGCTTCAATTAATTTTCGGATTATAAAGCTTGTTACATAGAAAAACTTTTCAGTTTTTAGCATACGCCTATCCTGATATTCTTCATCTTCATTTCGAATATCGTATGTTTTTAAAAATTTTTCGAATGAATTTAATTCCTTCTTTAATTCTTTTTTCCAGACATAAGACTCTCTTATCATATAAAAATTTTATCATCATTAACTAAATAATAAAAGGTTATTATTATTTGGTTTGAAAATATCTAAAAAAAATAAAATCAAACTTCACAATAGCAAATATATAAGTCTTTTTTGTTTTTATGATTAAACGTAAAATGCACTAATAACAACGGTTTAAGGCAAAAGGTACTGTGCGGGGTTTAAAAACGTTCGGGGGTTGTTGTCCGCGCGCCGGCATTTTTAAACTGCCCAATTTTTTTATTCAAGAAAATAAAATAAATTTTAAAATTGTGAAAAGGCTTATTCTTACTAAAGAATAACAAGGTTTAATGTAAAACCAAAAAAATAAATTATTTCAAAAAACAATAACCGTAAAATCCAGTCATATTAATATTTTTAAGATGTAACTTTTAAATTAAAAAATCAAACCTATAAATCAAACTTTTAAAAATTTATTATATAGCCTTAAGCTCAATAAAATCAATGTTAAACAAGTTTTAATTCAAATAAAAAATAAAACTTAAAAATAAAACCTTTGTGAAATACCTCAAAATTTATTATAAATTTATTTGTAAAGCAATCTTAATATTTATAGAATAACTCTAAAATGCTTTAAAAATCAATTAATTTAAACAATTTATTTGAAGAATAAATAAAAAAAAATTGAAATAAATTAATTTAAAGCTTGAAATATTTTAAAAAATTTGTTAACGTAAAAAAAGCGAAAGCGGTTTTGATTGCTAATCAAGCAAATAATTATTTGTATGGCTCTAGTTAGCTGAGGCGTAATCAAGATACAAGTTGAATAATTATGCCTTTTGGCTTTATTTAACTTTGTTCTCTTAAAAAGAGAACAACCATGTTACTAGGTTATTCCAATTGGGGAAGGTACTCAATGTAATATAGGAAGCCCTCGGGCGTGGAATTTTTAAAGAAATAATAATTTTAAAATATAAATCTTTAAGGCGGTTCTTTTAAAAAGACCGTCTTTTTGTCGTCCTTAAAAAAGGGCGCTTTTTATGTGAATTACAGATTTATAACAATTAGTATATGTTAGTTTGGCGACAAACGTTAGTTAAAATGAAAGGATGTAAAAATGCAAAACGAATTAGAAACAAATCAACAACCCAAAATTATTCCATTAAACAAATTTAATGATTATTTTGATTACCCCAAAGTAGGAACTCTTAAAATGTTAGCTTTCCGAAATAGAAATAATTTTAAAAAAGAGGTTGTTAGATATGTCGGTCGGAGGCAATACATTGATATAGAAGCCTTTTTTAGCTGGGTATCTAAAACAAGTGCTACGGCTTGAAATAACAATTAGGAGATGAAAAATAATGATAATTACGAAAAAAAAGTTTCAAGAAATGTTTGAATTAAAGTATTTATCTGATGTTTCATACCTCCTTAAAAAAGGTTCAATTGTCTCGAACGATTCTGGAAAAATTGACTTGGAAGATAAAAAAAATATTAAGTGGATAAAAACTCGGGAATCAAAATTAGCAAAAGATAGTAATACAAATCAAAACAATACTTCTGGAACTACTCAAAAAACTTACGACCAGCTTCAATTAGAAATAGAAGCCTTAAACCAAAAATTATCCTCTCAAAATTTGGCAGAAAAAAGAGCTAAACTTTTAGATTTAAGGATTGCTAAAGAATCAAAAGAGGTGATTGAAGTTGAAGTTATGGAGAAAGTTATTTTATTGACTCTTGACACTCTTTTTAAGAATCTTTGTGAATTACCAGCTATTTATGCTCAAGATACAAGTGATATTTTCAAAGCCGATAAGACTCCAATTGAAACTTTTGTCCGGTATTTTACAAACAAGATAAATCTTGAAATACAAAATAGCCTTGATATCGCTAGAAATAAAGCTGTTAAATATTACGAATAACCAAATAAAAAGGAGACAAAATGAAAAATACAGATGAAAAAAACACAAAAAACAGACTTCAATTAAATCTTGAATTATTAAATCAATCATTTCAAATGCGGCAAAAACGCGAAGAATTACTCTCAATAAGGATAAATAAGGAAATCAATAAATTAACCCAAAACCTTATAGCGCTTCCCGAAGTTTATATACACGACATAATAGATATTTTTGAAAATGATGAAATACCTCATAGCACATTTATAAACTTCTTTTCGGCTAAAATTAACGCTGAACTTATAACTAGCTTGGGTAAAATCAATAATATCGTTGACAAAATTAATGATGAACCATTTTAAATATTTTAAATTGATAAATTAGTAGTAGAAAAAACACGAAAGGACAAAAGAAAATGCAAAATGTACAAGAAAAAACAGAAATCAAAAAAATCATGGAAAAAGAAACCGCTATCAAGGTTTTGAATGAAATCAAAGACTTAATCGGTGGAGTCGATTTAACAGAAATTTGCGAGAATGATTCAGAAATTAGACTGGAAGATGTTCAAGACCCAATACAAAAAATTCTGATTTCGGCTGTTATGTGCGGGCTTGTTTATTGGGACGAGAAAGAAAATTGCCTAACTCAAAAATTAATCAGACCTTTAAAAGCCGGAGAATTAACCGCTAGTGAATTTAAGTATAAAAATCGCTTAAATGTCAAGGAACTTAAATCAATTAATGCTATGAGTGAATTAGATTTATTTGAAAAAGTTCTTTCTCAAATGGTGACTCGTCCCTCTCATCTTGTCGGTCAATTAATGGGACAAGATATTGATATATCAATGGGGTGCCTAAGTTTTTTCGGCAAATAAACCTACTTGTCGGCATTTATTACGCTGATATGTTGGTTTTAAACGGCTGGGACACTTTAACAAATTTGTTATCTCAAGATATTGAAACCCTTATTTTTTGGGGGCAACGCGCGGAAAAATACGCGAAAAGGCAGAATAACTAAAAGGAGACATAAAACAATGGGTGCAGGTAATTTCGCGGTTTATACCGCTTTTAAAGCGAAAGACGGGGTTAGTCCTGTCTTTAAAAATATGACTCAAAGAGCAAGCTCGTTTCAAGGTCGATTGAGCGGGCTTCAATCATCAATGAATGGCGTTAGCGGCGTAATGAAAAAGACTATCGGGGTTTTTGCGGCATTGTTCGCTATCGATAAAATTAAAGGCTGGGTCGAATTAACAACCGAAGCGGCGTCGGTAGAACTTACCGCTCAAGAAAAATTAACCCAAGTTTTGAAGAATAACTCCGCTCTTCGCGCTCGCGGTGCAAGTGAGTACATAACAGCGTCTCAAAATTTGATTAATTACGCCTCAAAATTACAACAAAAAGGCGTAATCGGGGACGAAGTTATTGTTGGAGCTATGCAACAACTAGGAAGTATGGGTTTTGATGATAAAATTATCAAGAAAATAATTCCGACAATCGCGGATTTAGCCGTTCAACAAAAAGGTTATAACGTAACAATCGAAGACACGCAAACGCTTGCGAAGGGACTCGGAAAAGCTATCGGCGGAAATATTGGTTATTTAGGACGTATGGGAATAATCTTAAGTAAAGATGAGAAAAAACGCGTTCAAGGAATGTCGGCACTTAAAAGAACTGAATATCTTTATAATCTTTTATCTAAAAGAGTCGGCGGGCTTAATGAAAGATTAGCGGAAACAGACGAAGGCGCTAAAGTTCAAGCTTTGAATAACTGGAGCGATAGGCTTGAAGACATTGGAAAAAGAATAATTCCGATTGAAGGTCGAATTTATCGTTTATTTAATAAATCTATGCCGGCGTTAAGTGCTGGAGTACAGATATTTTTTAATAATTTCGATTCGGGGATTCAAATTTTACAACCGGTATTTAATAAACTGGGCGAATCGTTCAAATATTTAAGCGGACATTTAATTCCGGAACTTGTGGGCTTATGCCCAGCACTTAAGTTCTTATTTGAGGGCGTACTCGTTCCAGGGCTTGTTATATCAATTAGCATTTTAAATAAATTATTTGTCGTTATTGATAAGACCTATAATTTGATAAAATCAAATTTTGTTCCTATTTTATCCGTATTAACAGGCGTTTTAAGCGGATTAGCTCTATTTAAAACTATTCAATTCTTCCAAGCTTTACGCGTTCAAATGGCGCTCGCGAGCATGCAAGGCGGAATTTTTGGAGCATTAGCAAAAGGACAAATCGTAACCGCTCTTAAGTCTTTAGGTGTGGCAATTTGGGCAAGTGTTAAAGCGATATGGGCTCAAAATTCAGCTTTATTGTCAAATCCTCTCTTTTGGATTCCCGCGGCAATAGGTTTAGTGGTTGCCGGTATTGTTCTTTTGTGGAAAAACTGGGATTATTTAACGGCTGTTATAGGCAATTGGAGTGCTAAAGCTACAAGCTGGTTGTCTATCTTTTGGGTTAAAGTCCAAGAGGTATTCGGTGCCGTTGGAGGCTTTATTAAAGCCCATTTTACAGACGCTTTACTCTCCGCACTTGGACCTATTGGCTGGGTTATTCTTGGATTAAAAAATATTGGTGGCGCGCTTGGAAACTTAAAAGGAGGTCAACTTCCGAGTTTTAATCATAATAAAAACAATATTCAACCTAAAACATCTGTAACGCCTCGTTTAGTTAACAATCAATTAACGCCGAAAACCTCTGGGGGGAATAGCGTTGTTGAAATTCGAAACATAGTAGAAAATAAAAATAACTCTCGGGTTAGCTCAATTTCAAATATTCTAAGTGGCGGTCATAATATGACATTAGTTCCTGGATATTAATCTGCAGACACACAAACCCAACAAAAATAAAACCATTCTTCAAGCCGCCTCAAAAGGGCGGCTTTTTTATTGCAAAAAATTATAATTTTAAGGTAGCTGGCGAGTATATTTTTTGATTTTGAATAATAAAAAGTATATTGTACAGCCTATCGATGATTTTAATCGTCTTAAAACGGCACACACGCCGAGGAAATATTCAAAATTTGCATGCCAGTAAGCTTATTTACCTTTTGTTAGCATACAATGATTAATCATACACAAGGGCGCGTCCCCCCGCGCGTCCCTTGTGTTTATTTTGCTCAAAAAGCTTAATTTTCACAAAATAAATAATCCGCCGATAATGTAAAATTAAAAACTTCCAATATTTTTTGAATATCCAGCAATCTAAATTCGCCCTTACCCGTCATTTTTGTGTTTAATGTACTTGACTTCATTCCGATTTTTTGCGCTAAATCCGTTTGATTTAAGCCTTTTTTTACCATTTCAGATTCTAGATTTTTAAACATAATGCCTCCTTTGTCTTAATAATTTTGTTAGTAATTGTTATTTAGTATTTAATTATTAGTATTTAGTTGTATAGGATTTTCAAGCGTTTGTTTTTCAAGATGTTGAATTTCAAGGGGTTGTTTTTACCCCTCTTGTTTTTGGAATTTATATGTTTATTCTTTTAATTGTTTTGTATTTTGAATCGCTGTTCTCTTCATATTTGTAGATTTTTCCATTGTTCAAAAATTCGATTAATTTATCGATATTAATTAAAATCTTTTTCCCGGCACGAATATGAACAATTTCATTTGATAATGCGAGTTGTCTAAGCCTGTACGCGGTTAAGCAGTTTTTAACATTTGCTTCTTTTGCTGATTCATTTAAAAATGAGACAGTTTCTTCTATTGTTGCTAATCTTGGCATTTTAAATTTTAATGATTCTGACATATTTACTCCTGTTTATCTGACTGGCATGCAAAAAATTCTAGTTATTATTGTTCTTATTTGTTTTTACTCATTCTTTCAAGAACATCTACAAGCCTGGAAAAATAATAAATTTGCTCTTCTTTAGTGTATTCGACCCCGTCAAAAGCGATTTTATAATTAGGCTTTTTCCCGTAAATTCTAGGTTTATTACTCGGATTTTTTTCTTTTTTCATATATATTCCTTATCTTGAAATCCATTCAGCAAGCATTTTGTCTCCGACTTGATTGATTGCCGGTCTCAAATTTTCGTCTCTTAAATGTGAATATCTGTTAGTCATTGCCGGGCTTTTATGTCCGAGTGTCTTTTGGGTTATAGGTTGAGATATGCCGCTCATAGCTTGCCAGCTTGCGCCAGTATGCCTTAAATCGTGGAATTTAAAATCCTTAATCCCACATTTTTTAACTACTTTTGGGAACAATTTCCCAATTAAAGTTTCTTTTTGTTTTCCGTCTGCAGTTCTGAATAAATAATCATTTTTTAAGCATCTGATTTTGTTTTCATTTTTAAATTTCATCAATTCATTATAAATAAAGTCATGCATTGGTGTTCCGCGGTCTGTGCCATTTTTGGTATCGAGGAAATAAAACATTTTATTTTCTAAATCTACGGTTGCCCAGGTTAAATTTAAAATTTCGCTCTTGCGGGCGGAGGTTAGAAGCGCTATAAGAACACACAAGTACAATTCATAATCAGCGTTCAAAGAAGCCTCAAGTAATTTTTTGATTTCTTTGCGCTCTAAACATCTTTTACGTGCGTTGTCTTCTGACAATTTTTTCACTTTTGCCATTGGATTTATATCGATAATATCTAAGTCATTTACACAGTAAGAAAAAACAATGCGTAAATAAGTCATATATCGGTTTACCGTCGCGTTTGAAATGGTGTTATCCGTGATTTTAGGCTCTTTATTTTTCCTAGGAACTTCTTTTGGTTTTTGAGTTAATTTTTCTCGACATTCTACAAGTTTAGCCGTTGTTATGCTCGATAAATATAAACTTCCAATTTCTTTTTTATACCAATTTAAAGCCTTTAAAAAATCTTTTTGAATTTTTTCACTTTTCTTTGGGAGTTCGAAATCTATAAATTTATCAATAACCTGGGAGACGGTTAACCTTTGTGATTTACGTTTCGGGAAATTTATATTCTCCCTTACGCCTGTTTCCGTCTTATTCGCCCATTCTTGCGCGTCTGTCTTTCTCCTAAAAGTTTTTGTTATCAATGGACTTCCTTTTATTCGAATACAAACCAAATAAGACCATTCGCCATTTTTTCTTTTTCTTTTTCTTATTTCTGCCATAAAGCACCTTTAATTTAAAATGTTGTTGTAATGTTGTAGCATATTTGTAATTAATTGTATCTTTTTGAAATTAATTGTAACTTATAAAATTTAAAAAATCAAGCTATTCTTAATTTTTAGATTGCACAAAAAATAATTTGATTTCAATTGATTGCAAAATCTACTGACTTCTAAGCGGTAGGTCATTGGTTCGAATCCAATCCAGGGTAAATTATTTAAAAAGAAGGTTTTTAGCCTTCTTTTTTTTATACTAAATTTACCCAGGAGGATTCTCACCTGTTTATTTTTCGACATCGTGTCTCAAAACAAACTTGGTTTATCGTAAGCGATACCCTCATCTGCAAAGCTCGGACTCATCTCCTCGCCTGCATCTGAGCTGAAATTCAATCCAGGGTG
>JAEWYI010000094.1 GCA_023395735.1 Cyanobacteria bacterium OH_SFB_17 | reverse complement strand
GATTAAGCTCTAACAGCTGAGATGAAAATTGAATTTTGATTTACAACGTGGGGGATTAGCTCAGCTGGTAGAGCACCTGCTTTGCACGCAGGGGGTCAGGAGTTCGAATCTCCTATCCTCCACCATTATAAATAAAGGCTTTCAGATAAATGAGAGCCTTTTTTATTTGCCCCATGTGCCATATTTGTGCCATTACCATCAAAATTTAATTTAATCCCGCAAGTAAAAATAGGATAAACTTGTTAAATTATTTTAATTTTGATACTCTCCATGGAATATCAAAAACATTTCCATAATCAGAGTCTTTTAATTTTGGAAATATTTGACACTGCCCAGTAATTAACAATTTGTATTTCACTACCATTTCTTTTAATCTCTCTATTGCTTCTGTTATTTCAGAGAAATGTGGAATATTCTTATTTTTACTACATTTTGCCATTTTCATATGAGCCTTATCATTTCTAAAGTCCTTAAACATTTTTCTTAAGTCTTCAATTACTGATAAATCTTTTTTTATTTCGCTGACTATATCTTTCCCTGTCAATTCAGTATAAAATTGATTTTGCTCAATTCTTAACTTTTCTATAAAATCCTCTGGAGCCTTAGGGTCATTTGGCAATCTTTTAATAATAAAATCTTCTTTATCTAATATCACGTCTAAATTATTTTCTATAGTTTTTAAAAACGTTGTAAAGCCTAAGTCGTTTGAGTAACTAAATTTGTAATCTTCTAAAATTTTCGACACTTTAATTATTACATTTGTTTTAAAACAATCATCAATAAACCACCAAAAGTAACTAGGAGAAAGGTTTTTATTTTCAAGTGTAATATTCTTAAAATAGTGTGCAATAATATCAATATTTTGCACATTTTCGATTTCATCAACAAGATAATTTAACCAATCCTCGGGTTTTATTCTCCAACTTTTCAATGATTTATCTTCTTTTTTTTCTGTACTACTATTTGTCATTATTTATTATGTCTCAACCATTTTTAGAATATCTACTAAGTCAATTAATTTAATGTTTTTACCTTTAACGAAGTCATACACACCTTGAGTAACACCGTTTAAGGTCGCAATCACCCCTTGCTCTACATTTTTATCTTGCATAACTCCGTACAATTCCCTTGCGACTGCTACGCCGACAGGCTTATTATAAGCTTTGCATTGAACAAAAACAGGCTGTTCATTTTCATAAATAATAATATCTACTCCTCCATCAGCACTTGCTTGCGTTAATTCTGTTTTATATCCATTGTCTTTAAATACTTTTGCAAGTGCAACTTCAAAATCTCTGCCAGACATATTCAACCAATACTCTTTTTTCTTTTGCTCTTTATAATAATTGTATGCATCAATGTATAAATTAAATTCTTTTAGTTTTTTATCAACATCTGTCTCTCCTTCAGCTGGCATAAAAAATCTGCAGGTTAGTATTGCTGAAAGAATAGCAATACCAGCCACCAACGGGAATAAAATAGCACTTATGATGCTTACATTTACAGGATTATTAGTATATATATTATTTAAGGTGTTGTGAGAAGTACTAATCAGAATATAAAAAAAACAAAAAGAATAAATAAGACCCAAAACGGACATAGTAATATGCTTGCTTTTTTCTCTCTTTTTTAATTTAAATTGATTATTTGCCGCAATTATCTCGTTACTTAAGCCAAAATCTTCTATTTTTGGTTCTATTTTAACTTTTGGAAGATTTGAATAATAATCTTCTAAAAGTTTATTATAAAACTGCCTAACCTTAGTTGTATTATTGCTAAATTTTCTAGCTTGTCTATAGGCTCTTTGCAATTCTGAATGACTCATAAAACTCCCTTTTGCTACAAAATAAATATAATCTTTTGAAATATTATAATATAAATAAAACCATAATACGCTTAAAAATACAAAATTACAGCTTTTCAGCGAATGTTCAAGTTACAAATTTTCTCAAACTGCTAAAATTCGTGGTAAAATTTGAAGATGGTTATGCAAAATGATAAAGGTTTAAACTTGTTTGAAAAAATATTTAATTTTATTAAAAATGAAGAAATAACTAAATTTAAAAGTGATGTTATTTGTGCCAAGGGTGAAGCAGTCCAAAATGGGTCAGATAATATGATACACCTTTTCCCAGCAGTACCAAATTCTGTAGCAATTGAAATAGGTCGTAACCGTTTGCCTAAAGTGGATTTACCTTTTATTGTTTTTGATAATAATAAAAAAAATGGTGGGTTCATTGCAACAATAGAAATTAATTAGAAAACGATACATTGAACAAACATTAAAGAATACAGAAGATTATTTAAACAATGGGAATGACAAAAACTTGAGTCGCTCTTTCTTTTACTACTCGGCTAACTAAAGTGCAAAAAGAATTTATAGATTATGCTCGAAAAAACGAATTATCTTTACACGACCAAATGCAGGATTAGAGAGCGTTTTAGGGAGAAAAACAAATGCAAATTCCCTGCTTTTCCCTGATAATTTTAGTGGATATTGTATTCAAACACAATAATAGATTGAAAAAATCTGCATAAAATAGTCAAGAGCAGGGAATTAGATACTCTAAAAGCATCGGGAATTTCTCGAAACACAGTAGCAATCGGAAGTTAAAGGAATTTGAGGGAAAATACCAAAACCCGAAACAATCCCGCCAAAATGCGCTAATCGACTAGGTTTCAAGCTAGCTACTAGCTGGAAAACCTTGCTACACCACCAAAAAAGACTCAAGTCGAAAGATTTGAATCTTTTTTTATGCTTGTAAATATGTTACAACGCGCAGTTATATTATGTTTGAGGGCAAAGGTGTTTGCCCTCTTTACTTGCTATTAATTTAAAATTTTACTCATTAATACTTTTTTCAATTTGAAAAGCCTTTTTTTTCATAAAAGACTTACATTTTGCCAACTTGCCTACGGTACTTTTTGCCTGAACAACTAAACTATCAGCCAGTTTTGGTAGTTCTATGTCTATAACTGTACTTGCAGCATTACCAACATAAGGGTCAGAATGTTCAACCACTACTTTTTCTACCTCGCCATTAAGCTTAGCTACAACTTTTGTATATAGTTCATTATAAGATCTTACTGGAGTATCAATCCGTTTAACTTTAGCATAAAAGCTTAATGTTGGATCTTCACCATTAATTTTTAACTCTTTAATCTCTTTTTGCAAGCTCTTAAATCTTTCCAAAAATAATGGAATATTTTCCCCACCAAAAGCGTCATGAAGAACCCCTACAGTTTTAGCCAAAGAGCCCTGTTTGATTTTCGCCCCAAAATTAGGATGATTATTGGCCTTAATATTAGACCTGTTACTATTAGCCATGTTTTGCATATTAAAATTTACTTGCATCTAATTATCCTTTCCAAATATACGAGAATTATTACAATAGAATAAAAACCCTAAAAAATTTTTTTGTAGGTTTTCATTTAAGTCGTAATACTTTGTTACAACTGTCAACAATATATGTGTTTGCCCAATCTACCTATTCGAAATGTAAAGATTTATTTTTTTTAGCAAAAATTTTTTTGTTGAAATTATATATGCATATATTCAGAAAAGAGGTATAAAATGGAAATCAGAAAACACGACCACTCAACATCATTTGGGCTAATTGCAAGATATAGTCAAAAAGCAGATGCATCTCGCATAGGAATTTATAAAATCAAAATGAAGGCAACAAAAGCTATTGATGATGCAAAAGACCAATTTGCAAGAATAACCGAAGAAAAAAATATAAAAGGTGATTTTTGTATCACTGATATTATCGCAAAGTCAAAAGACGATTTTACCATAAAATTCTTTATTAAAGAAAACGACAAAAAAGCTTTTTTTGACCAATTTACCTTTAATACAGAACGTGATTTGATTAAAAAACTACCAAAAAACGAACGCGATCACAAGCAAAAAATGAAAAATAAATCGAATTTCAATTTACAAGAAAACTTGGTAAATAGATTTCAAGCAAGTTACAATGCAAACGAAGAAAAATTGCACTCTGCAAGCGCTAAGTAGATTAATCAAAGACGACATTAATGAAGTGTCTAAAATATCTTCAAGTGGCGCTTGCGTTCATTTAATTTGTGAGGCTCAATCTCCCAAGTGGTGAGCAGGGAGCCCGAGGCGGTCTATTCTAGACTCATCTTTTGTCCAACTTCTGAAAGGGTATTCTTTGTTTTTTGTAACAAAGGCTTCCAATGGTTCTTTGCTGAAAATATTGATTTTGTTGATAGATTTTGGGA
>JAEWYI010000063.1 GCA_023395735.1 Cyanobacteria bacterium OH_SFB_17 | reverse complement strand
TCCTGGCGCAGCTCCTCAAAGAAAACCGGCTAACGCTATTTAGTCTTAAAATATTATTAAAAAGAGGTTCGAAAATTCGAGCCTCTTTTTTTGTTTAGTTTATTGGAATTAAATTAATCTTCAAAATGTATAATTAGTGGTATAATGAAATAAATTAATTTAAAACGGGAGCTTTGGCAGATGAATTTTACTGAATATTTTAAATCGACCTTTTTTGCCAAAAATTTAGGCAAGTTTCAGCGATATACAGCTTTTACGCTTGCAGAAGTCTTGATTACTCTGGGTATAATAGGCGTTGTAGCGGCACTAACAATCCCAACTATAATTGCAAATCAACAAGAAAAAACAACTGTTTCTACGCTCAAAAAAGCTTATTCATCGCTTTCTCAAGCATATACAATGGCAGTACAAGAAAATGGTACACCTGACAACTGGGAACTTGTTGCACAAGATTCTCCTGCTGGTGCAGGAAATATGATTAATATACTAGGGAACTCTTTAAGAATTTTAAAAAATTGCGGAAATTCTGATTTTAGTTGTTTTCCTGATGTATATTATAAATATTTAAATGGTCAACCTAAAGCCAAGGCTACAAATACAAACTATTCACGGGCACAATTAGCCGATGGAATGCTTATTGAAACCCAGGTATGGAGTCCTAATTGTTCACGGGACTGGGGTGATGGCAATTATAATAATGTTTGCGGGCGATATTCTGTTGATATTAACGGATTTAAAAATCCAAATCAAGAAGGAGTTGATTATTTTTTGTTTTATCTGACAAAAAACGGAATAATGCCTGCAGGTGCTCCAAATAACGGTGGTTTTACTTTTTCCGGTTTTTGTAGAGATAAAAGCTTAGGACTGATTGCAGGAATGGGTAGCAATGGTACGGGTTGTACTGCGTGGGTTATTTATAATGAAAACATGGATTATCTAAAATGCGACGATTTGTCTTGGGATGGGAAGACAAAATGTGATTAGTCAAAAGACACGTTTTTCTAATAATTAAGTGAATTACAAAGCTTGGTACGTATTCAACCGCACCAAAACTTATGACCTTATCACTCAATAAACCAGAAAGCTTCCAAGCTGCCAATCTTCTAAGCCTCTACGCCTCTATGCCTCCGACTTATTTTCCGCAACAGTTTTTGTATTTTTTACCGCTGCCGCAAGGACAAGGGTCGTTTCTTCCGATTTTGTCGTGTCTTAGTGGTGTCAATTTTTCTTCTTCAGCATCTTCGCTTGGCGAATGGAAGCTTTCGGCTGCTCTGGACAAATCAGTTTCTATAGGTTCATCTTGCATATTTACTACTTGAACCCCAAATTTAGTTCTGAACAAGTGTTTAACAGTTTCGCCTTGTATTTCAAACATCATTTTGTTGAACAAATCATAAGCTTCTTTTTTATACTCAATTAAAGGATCTTTTTGTCCATACGCGCGAAGCCCGATGCCGTCTCTTAACATATCTATGTTGTGAAGGTGATCAATCCATTTGCTGTCGATAACTCTTAAAAGAACGTCTTTTTCTATGTTTCTCATGACGTTTTGTTCTGTAAAAGGTTCTTGGACTGATGCGTTTTCTTCGTATTTAGAGATTACGTCGTTGTAGAAAGCTACTATTTCGCGTTCGTGCTCTTGGTATGCAATTTTTGCTTTTTCCATTATTTTGTCATAAATAACGTCAAATTTTAAAGCGCTTATGTCTGAAACATTCATTGAAGAAAGTTGTGGAATGGTTGAGTGGAGCTCTTTAATCAGAGTTTTTAAATCTTCTTCAATATATTCTTCAGGTTGCATTTCCGGTGAAATATAGCTGTTTAAAAGCCTATCTATTTCTTGTTCAAGCATGTATAAAATATTATCGTTCAATTTTTCGTTACGCAAAACTTTTCTTCTTTGCGCGTAGAATTTTTCCCTTTGAATATTCATAACATCATCATATTCAAGCACATTTTTTCTTATATCAAAGTGATAAGTTTCCACTTTTTTCTGCGCTGATTGAATTTGTCTTGAAATAATTGGAGATTCAATCGCCATATCTTCATCAACGTTTAGTGCGTTCATAAGGGTCGTAATTTTTTCGCCGCCAAAAATTCTCATCAAATTATCTTCTAAAGATAGGAAAAATCTTGTTGAACCCGGATCTCCTTGTCTTGCTGCACGACCTCTGAGTTGGTTGTCAATACGTCTGGATTCGTGTCTTTCGGTTCCGATAACGTGTAATCCTCCTGCTTTAACAACTTTTGCGTGTTCTTCTTCTGTCAGCTTTCTCATATTTGCGAGAATTTCGTCTTTTTTAGATTTGTAATCAGGAGTTTCAACTGTTATTTTTAAATTTTCCAACTCTTCTTTTGCAAGATACTCTGCGTTTCCGCCCAAAAGAATATCTGTGCCACGGCCGGCCATGTTTGTTGCAATCGTAACAGCTCCAAATCTACCGGCTTGCGCAATTATATAAGCTTCTTTTTCGTGGTGTTTTGCGTTTAAGACGTTGTGTTTTACTCCGCGTTTTTTGAGTAAATCTGCAATATATTCCGATTTTTCGATGCTTATTGTTCCGACAAGTACAGGTCGTCCAAGCTTGTTCATTTCTGCAATTTCGTCGACAACAGATAAATATTTTTGTTTTTCGGTTTTGTAAATTATATCCGCAAAATCTTTTCTCACATCGGATTTATTTGTCGGAATCGATGTAACTTCAAGGTTGTAAATTTTACCGAATTCAGCTTCTTCTGTCATTGCTGTCCCTGTCATACCTGATAATTTTGGGTATAATCTGAAAAGATTTTGGAAAGTTATGCTAGCGAGCGTTTGGGTCTCGTCTTGGATTTTTACGCCTTCTTTTGCTTCAATTGCTTGGTGAAGCCCGTCTGACCAACGTCTGCCATCCATCAATCTTCCTGTAAATTCGTCTACAATTACGACTTCATCATTTTTTACAACATAATCTGTGTCTTTTGTAAATAATTCTTTTGCTTTTAGAGCTTGCAAAAGATGGTGAGCGTATTGTGTTGAGATATCGAAAAGGTCTTCTACTCCGATGAGTTCTTGAGCTTTATCAATACCTTCTTCTGTCAAAATAACGTTTTTATTTTTTTCATCGACTTCATAATCAAGGTCTTTTTTAAGTTGAGGTGCAACTTTTGCCATTGTATAGTAGGTTTCAGCGGATTTTTCTAATCTTCCTGAAATAATCAAAGGCGTTCTTGCTTCGTCGATTAAAATACTGTCCACTTCATCGATGATTGCGTAGTTGTATGGTCTTTGTACAAGCATATCAAGGCTTCCAGCCATATTGTCTCTCAGGTAATCAAATCCGAATTCGTTGTTTGTTCCATAAGTTATGTCGCATCCGTATGCTTTTTTCTTATCTTCAAATTCGTTGTCTCCGCGGTTTCCTGAAAGAATTACTCCGACAGAAAGTCCAAGAAACTTAAATATTTGTCCCATCCATTCGCTGTCACGTTTTGCAAGATAATCGTTTACCGTAATTATATGTACGCCTTTTCCTGTTAATGCGTTTAGGTATGCAGGAAGTGTCGCAACCAAGGTTTTTCCTTCGCCGGTTCTCATTTCTGCAATGTGCCCGTTGTGAAGAAAATATCCTCCGATAAGCTGTACGTCAAAGTGTCTCATGTTTAAGACTCTTTTTCCTGCTTCTCTTACTGTGGCAAAAGCTTCGGGTAAAAGTTTGTCGAGTGCTTCTTTTTCTAATATTCTGTCTTGATTAAAGTCTTCGGCCGTTTTTCTGTTTGAAAGAATTTCTTTAAATTCCAAAGTCTTTGCTCTTAGCTCTTCGTCTGAAAACTTTTCAAATTCAGGTTCTAAAGCGTTTATATGGTCTATTATTCCCATAATATTTTTAACTTTTTTTTCGTTAGGATCGCCTAATAATTTTAATAAAAACTTCAACATATTATATAAAATTCCTCTCCATTTATCCCTATATACTCGATTGTAACATAAAAGAACAAGTTTTAAAGTGATAAGTATATTATAAAACAAGAAATTCAAGATAATATAATTAAATAAT
>JAEWYI010000058.1 GCA_023395735.1 Cyanobacteria bacterium OH_SFB_17 | reverse complement strand
ATGGGGAATTTGCTTAACAGAACGCTTTCTATGCTTGTTAAATATTTTGACGGAGAAGTTCCTGCCCGTAATCTTAAGCTTGTTTCAGGCGCTCAGGAATTGATTGACAACGCATTGGAAACAGTTGATAAAGTTAAAAAACTTTTTGATAACTTTGAAGTGCAGGAAGCAGGTTTTGAGATAATTTCTCTTGTTAATTCAACAAACAAATTTGTTGCAGACAATGCGCCTTGGACTCTTGCAAAAGAAGAAAAAATGGCAGAATGTGCTCAGGTTCTCATAACAGTTCTTGATATAATGGCGATTGTTTCTGTCCTTATATATCCGTATTGTCCAAATATTGCAAAAGACATCGCAAGCCAGCTTAAATTTGATATAAAAGTTAAGTTGGATGATTTGAGCGGCGAAAATATAAAAGAAGGAAAATTAATTTCAAAAGAAGAGATTAAACCTGTATTTTTGCGACTTGATAGCGAATTTGCGGATAAAAGCAAGAAATAATTTTTTAAATAATCAATAAAAATTTTCAATAAAATAATGTTAGAAACATTCTGTTTTTATACTATAATATTTATCATGGAAACAGAGTTAAAACAAAGATTTAATGCAATATCGGCCCGTGTTCAAAACGCTCGGGAATGTCTTTGACCCATTGAAGCTGAAAGAAGATTTAAAAACAATTGAAGAAAAGCTCCAAACTCCTGAAGTCTGGGCGAATCAAGAGTTGGCATCTTCTCTTGGGGCTCAGGCGAAGGATATAAAGGATAATCTCGAATTGATTTCAGGCTGGCAAGGTGCGCTTGAAAATATTTCTGTTGCTTTAGAGCTTGCAGACGAAGAGTTGATGACAGAAGTTTTATCAGATTTGTCCAATTTGGAGCACGAGCTTGATAAATTTGATATTCAAAGGATGCTAAGCGGTGAATATGATGAAGCAAACGCAATTTTATCAGTAAATGCAGGTGCAGGCGGAACCGATGCTCAAGATTGGGCAGAGATGCTTTTGAGAATGTATATTCGCTGGGCGGAAGACAGAAAATGGAAAGTCGATTTGCTTGAAAAGTCTGATGGTGAAGAAGCAGGGATAAAGTCTGCAACTATAAAAATTACGGGAAAATATGCCTATGGTTATGCCAAAGCCGAAAAGGGTGTGCACAGGTTGGTCAGAATTTCTCCTTTCAACGCGAACGGAAAAAGACAAACAAGTTTTGCTTCGTGTGAGGTTTCGCCTATTATTCCTGATTTTGAGAAAAAAATTCACATCCCTCAAGAAGAAATTGAAATTGATACAATGCGAGCAGGCGGCGCCGGCGGTCAAAACGTAAACAAGGTTGAAACAGCTGTTAGAATTGTTCACAAACCGACAGGAATTGTTGTAAGGTGCCAACAGGAACGCTCTCAATTGCAAAACAGAGAAAATGCGATGCAGATTTTGGCTTCAAAACTTTTGGCGATAAAACAGGCAGAGCATGAAAAGAAACTTTCAGAATTAAAAGGCGAAAATTTTGATATAAATTTCGGCTCTCAAATACGCTCGTACGTTTTTCATCCTTACAAAATGGTCAAAGACCACAGAACAAACTACGAAGTCGGAAACGTAGATGCAGTGATGAACGGCGAGATAGACGGGTTTATAGAAACTTATTTGAGAAGCTAATTTAGCGACCAGAAATAATTAATAAGTTAACCTGCCATGTCAAATCAAAATCAATCTCTGTTTGCAATTCTAATGTTTTTGTAAGCATAGAATAATTCGTCAAATAAAGATTTAGTTTCGGCCGAATTTATTCTTTTTTCACCTACTTTTTTGTTATCTTTTGATAATTTTAAAACATAAGAATCCATTTTGTTGTTGATTTCCAATAGTTTTAAAGAGTCTTTTGCCGGTTTTGAAACAGAAATATCTGAGTCTTTCGCCAATTCTTCAAGATATGATTTATTTTCTTCTTCCGGATCTAAGGTGTTTGCAAAGTCGCGTTTAATGCTTGTATCAGAAGACTTTATATATTTTTCTGTTAATTCTTTTTTGTTTTGAGAGTCTTTTAGGTTTGTTATTTCAAATATTGCATTGTTTCTTACTGCAGAATCAGGGCTGTTTATTAATTTTTCGGCAAGTTTTTTTTGAACTTCCAAATCTTTTATTTCATTCAATCCGTATGCAATCTCCAAATTAATAGCACTGTCGTTGCTTTGCGCATATTTGTGATACAATTTTTCTTTGACTTTTTCGTCTTTAATGTCTTGAATAGCTGATATTGCACCTTTTCTACATTGTGGATCAGGATGGTTAGCAAATTCATTAATTAGTTTTTCTGCAATAGCAGTGTCTTTTATGTATCCAGCGCCTGAGACAATGCTTGATTTTTCCCATTCTTCGGGTTCGATTTCGACTAATTTTTTAATAGTTTCTGCAGCTTCTTTCGGGTTGCTTAATTTTCCTGCAATGGAAAGGGAAAAGTCTTCGTCTTTGTCTGCAATTGCTCGTCTGATGATTTTATCGTAAAAGTCCGGATTTTCTTTTAATTCTTCATCTTTTAAATCCAAAATTGTGTTAGAAGCCTTTGCTGCGATTTTAGGATTTTTGTCTAATGCCAGTTTTTCAAATAAATTATTTCTAATGGTTTTGTCTTCAATTTTGTACAGTTTTGAAGCAACGGCTTCTCTAATTGAATCATTTTCACTGTTTGCAAATTCTTGCATTAATTTTTCTTTTATTTTTTCATCAGAAAAATATGAAATAGATGAAACTGCTTCATATTTGACTCTGTCAGAAGGATTAGTTGAAAGTTTTTTTATAGTTTCCGATGCTATTTTTGAATCTTTTATTGCTCCTGCAGCACTTGCAGCTTCTTCTGAAATATTTTTATCTTGGTGATTTGAATATTTTTCTACCAACCCGCTTTGGATTTTTGAATCATTTATTGAGCGGATAAGTTCTGCCCCTGCTCTTGACGTTCTTTCGTCTTTATCGTTGATTAGTTTTTCCGCAAGGGTTGCAGCTTTTTGCGGATTTAAGGTGTTAAAAACTTTTTTAGCTGTTTTAAATTTTTGCCATCCATAATTTTTTGCATAATCTCTTACAAGATTTTCTGCATCTTTTTCGAGCTGTTCGTAGTTTTTTTCAAATTTATCGTGAGAAAGTTCTACATTGAAATTTTTGCCGTCTGTTTCTAAATAATCCTTAAAAGAATCAATTTCCTTGATATTTTGCGGGTTTGATACAAATGAATCAGAAACACTTTTGTCTATATTTAAATTTGATTTAAAATTTATTTGGTTATTTTTGTTAATATTTAGCATTGAAACCTCCACTGCTATAAATATTAAAACAAAAAAAAATACAATAATTGTCTGCGTAGTGTTATTATTAAGCTAAATTAAGAAATATTGCCCAGTCGTCTAATGAGACTTTTTTTGACGACAAAATTGATTATTCTAAGAGGCAAATGCGATAATATTTCGGCCATTTTTGCGTCAATTCCGATTGTATAGGATGGTTTGGGATTTTTCATTTCAGAAACTTTTTTTATCAACTTTGCAACTTTTTCTGCTTCAATTCCTTTTTTCTCGCTTTTTTGGGCATTTTTGATTAAAAAATTAATTTCTTTTTCATATCCTGAACAGGAAGAAAAAATTTCTTTGTTGCTTTCAATCGATTTGTTCCAAATAGGTGTTTTTACCGCCCCTGGTTTGATAGAAATAACTTTTATATCCGAGTGTGTTTCAATTGCAAGCGAATTGAACAAAATATCCAGCGCTCTTTTTGAAGCGCAGTAAGGTGCGATAAAAGGATAAATTCCAAAGCTTGATTCAGAGCTTATGTTGATAATTTTCCCTCCGTCAAGTTTTTTAAAAAGTTTTTGGCAAAAATCGAGATGCGAGAATGTATTTATTTGAAATTGTTGTTTTATAGCGGAAATGTCGAGATTTTCCATCAAACCCGCACAAACGCACCCTGCAACATTTATCAACACGTCTATTTTTTCGGTGTTATCAAGAATAAGATTTGCTGCGTTTGATATTGTTTCTTCTTTTTCCATATCGATGTAAAATGGGGTTATGTTGGGCGAAATTGCAAGCAATTTCGCCTTGTGAGCTTCGTTTCTGTATCCTGCAAAAATTTTAAAGTCTCCTTTGGCAAATTCTTTTAAAACGGCATTTCCTATCCCAGAAGTTGAACCTGTTATAACTATTGTTTTCATAAAAAATCCTTTTTTGTACTTATTCATACATTACTATTTATAATTTAAAAAGCGCTTTTTTGCAACATTTAAGCTCTGTTTGCAAGTTTTTAAATTCCTGTTGTGTTATTTACTTCTTATTTTATTTGTTATAAAATTTTTTTAGGTAAAATAATATTAAAATCAGGCAAAAAGCCTGTTAGAAGGAATAAAAAAATGTTAGTATCTTTAAACTGGTTAAATGAATTTGTTGATCTAAGCAACATTGATGAAAATCAAATTGCTCATGAGCTTACAATAAGCGGGCTTGAAGTTGAGGGAATTGAGCATATCAAACCGCAGTTTAAAAATATTATCACGGCAAAAATTTTGAAAATTGATCAGCATCCAAACGCAGACAAGCTTCATCTTGTGACAGTCGACACCGGAGCAGGTACAAAAACCGTTGTTTGCGGAGCACAAAATATTGAAGAAGGTCAGGTTATTCCTTACGCTTCTGTAGGTTCCGAGGTCTTTTCAAGAAAAACAGGCGAAATGTTCACCTTGACCCCTGCTGTAATCCGCGGGGTCGAATCTCAAGGAATGCTTTGTTCTTCTGATGAGTTGGGCCTTTCTGACAGAAATTACCAAACAGAAGACGGGATATTGATATTGAGCAGAATAATCAAAAATCCTGTTTTGGGACAACCTTTGGAAGATGTTTTGGGACTTGAAGAAGATACAGTTTTTGATGTTGCTCCCACAGCAAACAGAGGCGATCAAATGTCTGTTATCGGTATTGCAAGAGAATTGTGTGCTATTTTTGATAAAGAGTTGAAATTTTCTCAAATTGAAAGTACTTCTGATTTGTCGACAAGTGAATTCAAAGTAGAAATTTTAGATGACAGCGTTTGCAAATATTATTCTTTGGGAGTCTTGAAAAATGTTGTTATCAAACAATCTCCAAGTTGGATGCAAAAAAGACTTATTTCATCAGGAATAAGAGCAATCAATAACGTTGTTGATATTACAAATTACGTTCTTCTGGAATACGGCATCCCGCTACACGCTTTTGATTTGTCCAAATTAAGCGGATATCTTTGTGTAAGACGTGCAAATGAAGGTGAAAAAATAACAACTTTGGACGGTGTTGAAAGAACGCTCACAAACGACAGTGTTTTAATCGCAACAAGAGAAGAAGGAGTTTGTCTTGCAGGTGTTTTTGGCGGTGCAAATTCAGAAGTAGATGAAAACACAAACTCAATTGCTCTTGAAGCGGCATATTTTGTTCCGTCATCAAACAGAAAAAGTTCAAGAAGCGTTGGCTATCGTTCAGATGCTTGTGCAAGATTTGAAAGAGGCGTGGATATCGGTGCTGTGAAACCTGCTTTGATGAGAGCAATGCAGCTTTTGACTGAACTTGCAGATGCAAAAGTTGAGGGAGTTGTTGAAGATGGTTGTAATTCACCTGAAAAAATTGAGATTACTTTAAGATTCAGTCAGGTTGAAAAAGTTTTGGGTTGTAAAATTGAAAATGAAAAATGCATTTCTATTGTTGATAAATTAGGATTCAAATTGCTTGGAAAAAATGACAGTGCTGCAAAATTTGAAGTGCCGACTTTTAGAGTAAATGATGTTACAAGAGAAATTGACTTAATTGAAGAAATTGCAAGAATTAACGGATACGACAAGATTGAACCGACAATTCCAAGCAAAAACCAAATGCCTTTCATTTCTCTTGAAGAAAAAACTTTGAAAAAAATTAATAATGCACTTTTATCTTCAGGCCTCAACGAAATTGTTACGGCATCATTGATAGGTGAGCCTTTATTGAAACAATTCTCAATTTCTTACGACAAAGAAAAGGCCGTTTGTGTTGAAAACCCGCAAAGCGAAGAGTATACAATGTTGAGACAAACTCTTCTTGCAAATGTTCTTCATTGCTTGAAATACAATTATGATAACGGACAGAAAAATTTCTGGGCGTATGAAATTGGCAAAACTTATTTTAAAAACAGACCTGCTGATGAAAAAAATTCAGGCGTAGATGAGATTAAAGTTCTTTCAGGTTGCCTGACGGGTGATGTTCAAAATTCCAAATGGCAAAACGCTCTTAAGACGGATTTTTACACAGTAAAAGGAATTTTTGAAAATTTGTTTAATGATCTTGGAATTTCAGGAAGAATTAAATTTGCTCCTTGTCAGGATGTCGATACTTTGCATCCATATAGAAGCGCCAAAATTTTGATGCTTGGCAAAAATCTCACAGAAGTTGGTTTTGTAGGGCAGCTTCATCCGATTTTGAAAGACAAAATGAAGTTAAATCAAGACGTTTTCTTGTTCGAGATTAACTTAGATGAAATTATAAACGCAGTTCACGATACAACAGTCAGATTCAAAAAGCTTCCTCAATTCCCAGAAGTGCAGAGAGACTTGTCTTTTGTGGTTCCTGAAGATGTTGCGTTTGAAGAGATACAAAAAATCGTTAAAAAGGCGGTTAAATCAAATCTTTTTAAAGGATGCGAAGTTTTTGACGTTTATCAGGGCGCTAATATTGAAGAAGGCTTCAAGAGTGTTGCGTTCAGGGTTAAAATGCAAGATGAATCGTCTACTCTTACAGATGAAATAGTAGATTTACAGATGAAATCGGTTCAAGACAGTTTGCATAAAACTTTCGAAAATATTTCCCTAAGAAAATAATAAGAGGTAACTTTATGAAGAAGTTTTTGTTTATTTTGGCATTTTTTATATGTGCTATATTGCCCGTAAATGCTGATGTAATGCCGTATTATGTCAATAACATTAATCCAAATTCAATAGGAGTTTATCAAGCTTCTAGTGTTGTTAATGTTTATAAAGAACCGAACGAAAAATCCACTTTGCTATTTAGCGCCTTGTGGGACAACAAGAGCTTTAGCTGTCCGCAGGTTTCTGCAAGCAACCTTTTTGTTGTTTTTCTTCCCAAAAAAGAGTTGGCTTTTTTGACTGTTACAGATGAAAACGACAGCGGAGATTGGCTTCAAATTTCATATATCCAAGACGGGATAAAGCACGGCTGGATTAAAAAAGATGACGAGTTTAAGTATATGAATTGGCGCGTTTTTTTTAACATGTACGGTAGAAAATACGGGATGTATTATTTTAAAGATGCTCCGGAAGAGACCAAAACTATTTGGAGTAATAACGCAGAAGATGCTCAAAATATCGGCAAAATTACATATCCTAGAAGCATAAAGCTTACGACTGTGAGAGGAAATTGGATTTTGGTTATCGCACTTGACGTTGACAGAAGTCAGAAAATCGGATGGATTAAATGGAGAGATATTTCAGGCGCGGTATATCTTTTCCCTGATATCAAATAAGATTTTTTATCATCTTTGTAAAGTAAAATAATAATAAAATGTATATAAAAATATAAAAATATGGTACAATAAGAATATAGGTTTAATAGAGAGGTAAATATGGCGTCTATAGTGGACTCTTTTAGAGAAGTCTTCAGTGATAACTTTTCATTTTTTAAGCTTGCTATTTTCACAGCCCCTGCTTATTACAATTATATTTTGTACACACAGGCTATGAAAAACAATGATTTTGGCGGGTTTAATTTTATGCTGTGGATAAATATATTCTTGTTCCTCGGATTTCTTGTCAAGATTACAGGAAATGTCATAAACGAACGCGATAGAATTTTGCCTTCTTTAAATCCTCTTAGTATTTTGTTGGCATCTTTAAAAGGTATTCTTGCAATTGGTGTCTATGCATGGATTTCCATTGCTATTGCTAATTATTTATGTTCATTAATAAATATTGTTCAATGGGTTGATATTGCTCTTCAGTCAATTATATGGCTTGTTGTTGCATCAATAATATTGGCTGCGTTTTTAATGTTTTCAAGAAACGAAAGAATATTGGATGCTTATAATATGAAAATGCTTTCTGATAAAGTAGGGGATTTGATTGTTGTGATTCTATTTTTCTTGCTTCAGCTTGCTGTTATAAACATTCCTACCATAGGATTTTTGGGTTATACTCTTTTAATTCTTTTTGGATTTGGTCCGATTTTTGATGTTTTCGTTGCTTATGCAATTGTCTTTAATATTGCGGTTTTGGGGCATTATATGGGGCAAGTTCACTATGAAACGTTTAGTTATAACCAACAACAGCTTTAAAAAATTCTTTATTTTAAATTAATCTGTTTTGGACATTTCTCTAAGCTTTTTAAGTTGATCTCGGATTTGTGCTGCACGTTCAAAATCCAAAATTTTGGCGGCTTTTTTCATATCTTTTTCAAGCTTGTCTATAAGTTTAGGCAAATCTTTTTTGCCTATTCCCATATCAATCATTTCTTCTGCGACAATATCTTCGAGGTTTCTGTAGCTTGCAACAAGTGATAGCAAATTGTTTTCTACAGGTTTTTTAATAGTTTGAGGGATTATTCCGTATTTTTTGTTGTATTCCATCTGAATTTGGCGTCTTCTGTTTGTTTCGTTAATCGATTTGTCCATTGAGTCTGTTATTTTATCGGCGTACATTATTACTTCTCCGCATGAATTTCTTGCGGCTCTTCCGATGGTTTGAATAAGGCTTGTTTCGGAACGCAAAAATCCTTCTTTGTCCGCATCCATTATTGCGACCAAAGAAACTTCAGGGATATCTAGTCCTTCTCTTAACAAGTTTACGCCGATTAAAACGTCAAATTCTCCCAGTCTTAAATCTCTGAGTATCTCGACTCTTTCAAGTGATTGGATTTCGCTGTGCAAATATCGAACTTTGATGCCTTCTTGGATGAAGAAATCGCATAAGTCTTCGGCCATTTTTTTTGTTAGAGTTGTAATCAAGACTCTTTCGTCTTTTTCGGCTCTTTTTTCTATTTCTTTTATCAAATCAGGAATTTGGGATTCGATAGGGCGGACAGAAATTTTTGGATCGACAAGTCCTGTTGGTCTGATAATTTGCTCTACAAGGTTTGTAGATGTCGTTTTTTCAAATTCAGAAGGCGTAGCTGAAATATATATTTTTTGCCCGACTTTGTCGAAAAATTCCTTGTCTTTTAATGGCCTGTTATCCTTTGCGCAAGGAAGTCTGAATCCGTATTCCACAAGTGTTTCTTTTCTTGCCAAATCTCCTCTGTACATTCCTTTTAGCTGAGGAAGTGTTACGTGAGATTCGTCAATTACTGTTAGAAAATCTTCTTGAAAGTAGTCCAAGAGGGTTGAGGGTGCTGTTCCAGGAGCTCTGCGCTCAATTATTCTGGAATAGTTTTCAATTCCTGAGCAGTATCCCATTTCTTTAATCATTTCAATATCGTAATTGACTCTTTGCTCAAGTCTTTGAGCTTCTACAATTTTATTTTGAGCGTTTAATTCTGCCAATCTTGTGTTAAGCTCCGCCCTGATTAGTTTTAAAGTTTCTTCAACATTTTCGTCGTATGAAAGGTAGTGGACTGCAGGATAAATCGTTGTTGTTTCCGGTCGTTCAAGGATTTCTCCCGTAACGTTGTCTATTTTGGTTATTTTTTCTACTTCGTCTCCGAAGAAATATATTCTTGTGATGGTTTTTTCATAAGAAGGCATGATTTCTACCACATCGCCTCTTGCTCTAAAAGTTGCACGCTCCAAAACGAGGTCGTTTCTAGAATATTGAGTGCTTACAAGGTGGTGGAGAAAATTTTCTCTTGAAATTTCGTCGCCAACAGAAATTGTTATTGCTCCTTTAAAATAGTTTTCAGGTAAACCTAAGCCGTATATGCAGCTTACTGAGGCGACTATTATTACATCATTTCTTTCGTATAAGCTTCTTGTTGTATTGTGTCTTAATCGGTCAATCTCTTCGTTAATAGAGGCCGTTTTTTCTATATAGGTGTCTGTTCTTGGAATGTACGCTTCAGGTTGATAATAATCGTAGTAGCTTATAAAATATTCAACTGCGTTTTGCGGAAAAAGCTCTTTAAACTCGTTGTATAATTGAGCCGCAAGGGTTTTGTTGTGTGCAATTATAAGAGTCGGTTTTTGAATTTTTTCGATTACGTTTGCAATGGTAAAAGTTTTTCCTGAGCCTGTTATACCCAAAAGAGTCTGAGAATCTTCCCCACGATTTAGAGCGTCAGTGAGGGACTCAATCGCTTTTGGTTGATCGCCTGCGGGTCTGTATTTGGAGTTGATTACAAATTTGTTTCTCATAATATAATCATACCACGAGAGAGTTTTCAAGTCATGCAAAAACATGCTCAAGTTCAATTGTTTCGGGCTCTTAACCTAATTCCCATGGATTATTGCAAAATTTTTACAAATGTAGTATAATTGACATGACAGAGGTCAATTAGGAAAACAAGGATTTTAGTCAAAGGTTACTCAAACATAAGGGACATCGTATGTTTGGTTCGGCAAATATAAATCCGGATTATACATTTACACAATCAGAAAACCGGTTAGATAATTTTAATAGTTTAAAATTGCTCTCGAATTATTTCGGGGAATCTGGTGTGGGCAAAAACGATGAATTAATTACTTTGGGTAAGAAAAAATCAAGCCCTGACGAGTTAAAAAGTAATAATTCACAAAGTTTTGAGTTTAAAAACGAAGAAATTACATACGGAACTTTGGGCGAAAATGAATTGGAAGATGAACAGGATCTTTACGATGGAAGAGTTGCAAGTGTTACATCTTCTTTCCACATGTTGGCAGCTGCAATAGGTGCAACAGGGGGTAAAGTGACAAAAAGTCAACTTTATGCATATCTTCAATCTTTGCTCTCAGACAAAGATAATGGTGATGATTTGGTTAAAGAAATTACTTTTTTGAAAAATTTGATAGCAAAATTTGATACAATTTCTCATGGAGAAGAGTTTATTACTTCTTTTTCTGGTGTTAACGACCCTCAAGATTATGATACAGTGACTTCAGAACAGCTCTCGTCACCTTTTGAGATTATTATATAGGGTTTAAAACTTTTTGCTTTTAGCTTTTATAGGCGTTTTGGGTGTGTAATTTTGCGTGCAAAATTTTCATAGGTTTTAAATGTTACAATTGTAAAGCATTAAATCTCAATAGAATTGGGCTTTTAGTTTTTTGTATATATTTTTTAGATAATAAATAACACTTTTTTATAGAAGAATGTTTTTATATATACATAAGAGATAAGTACAAAGCAAGGAGATTTAAATATGGCAAGAGTTTTGATTTCAATGCCCGAAGAATTTTTAACAAGAATCGATGAAGTAGCAGATGGCGAAAACCGTTCACGTTCAGAACTTATAAGAGAAGCATTAAGAACATATATTCACAAACAAAAAGTAAGAGAAAACGCAGTAGCAACAAAGAATGCTAACATATTAGAAGCGCTATTAGACTAGTTACGAAATCAAAACGAAGCAAAAGTTGGAAGATTTTATTGGGATTGGGGTTTATATTGAAAAAGCGGACGAATGTCCGCTTTTTGATGTTAATTTTTTTATATTTTACTAAATCATTAAAATCTATATTAAGACTTTCCAATAAGATTAAAATTGTTGGAAGAGTCGGACTCATTAAGCGCGCTCAATTTTTCCAAATTCTATTATTTTTGCACTGTGTGGGTTATTTATAATGGGAATATGGACTATTTAAAAAGCTTTGGAAAATTATCCTGTGATGATCCTACTACTTGCCCATAAAAATATTTTTGTTATATTATGATTAACAAGGGGGTATTATGCCAAAAATTCAACCAATTTTTTCAAATAAATTAGCTGAAAAAATGACTGAAATAAAAAATAATACAGCAACCACTTTAATTTTTGGTAAATTTAAAGAATATAAACGTTCAAGACAAGAAATGGCAAAACTTGCAGTCAATGATTTTGATTCTTTTAAGAGTTCAAAATCAGGATTTAGTCAAATTACAATAAGAAATTTCAAACTAATCAGAAATGTTATTAAAAATTATTTATTATACT
>JAEWYI010000021.1 GCA_023395735.1 Cyanobacteria bacterium OH_SFB_17 | reverse complement strand
CTCTGCAAAGCCCTAGAATGTTCTATTTGCGACATCTTTGAAATCGTATAGGTTTCAATTTTATCTAAACAAAAAAGTAATCAAGCCAAAAGCCTTTACTCTTGAATCATTTGCGGCCTCGGGATTTGCAGAAATCAACTTGTTCAATGTCTTCCCCGCCCCTGCCAAATTAAAATCTTTTAAGTAAATCCTTGCCAGATTGACTGCATCTATCGTATTTGAAGGATTTTTAGCAAGACTTTCTTCATACAAAGCTTTTGCCTTATTCCTCTCGCCCTTATTGAAATATATAGAAGCTATAAGCCCGTCTACCTCTGAATCGTTTTGAAGCGATTTTGCTTTTTGCGCAAAATCCAATGCCATATTCCAATCTTCAACTCTTGTATAAATTATTGCCAAGTTGTAATTAATCGCAAATCTTTCCATATCGTTTGAAGCAACATCATAAGCCTTATTCAAAGCATCTATCGCTTTTGCATATTCCTTCAGCTCAGAATAAGCAGCCGACAAGTCAATATATCCGTTTGGCAAATTCGGCGCAGCTTCTATATATTTTTGAGCCTCTTCGATTTTTCTTGAATTAATTAACTCATCACTGCCCAAAACAATAGGCGCATAAAACTGTCTGCTGGTATTAAATTTGTCAACAGATGTATTGGTAATCTCAGGAGTCAACTTATACAAAAGGCTCAAAGTGTTTATGTCAGACTGAGAAATCTTTTGAACTTCGTTTCTAAAATCATCTGACAAAGCATCCTGATTGGTCTCCATAAACATAATATCGCCACGAGCCTCGCTATGCCCCATAATCCCCAAAGAATGGCCTATTTCATGCAATGCCGTATTATAAACTTCTCTTTGGCTAAAAGGTTTGTTAAAAGCGTTAGAATTATAAAAAGTTATCGTCATTTTTTGCAAAATATCGCCATTAACCTCCGGCGTAGTATATGCGACAACATATTTGCAATCCGCACCGCTGCAATTCGCGCTTGCTAATGGCTGAAGCGCAATCACAATATTCGCGTCTTTTTCATTTTGCACAAAATCAAACGAAACAACACCCGTAAACTGCCACTGAGCAAACGCTTTTTGGATTTGTCCCTGATAATAAGACGGAGCCGAATTAAAATCTTTAAAATAGATTTTCAAAGGCATTTTTGCACTATCCCAACGCACAATCATACTGTCCATAGGAACTTTTTCGATATAATTTTCGCCAACTTTAGAAATTATTTGATTTCTCCATTTAGAAATTTGCCTTTGTGCAATTAAATCAGCACTATCAGAAAGATTTGCTTGGGTAATCTCAAAAAGTTCTTTTTGAACCTCTAACGTAATAGGCATTTTCAACAAAGATTGAACGTAATAATATCTTGCTTCTGTATTTTTAAAATTAAAATTCAACGCAAATTTCAAGTTTTTTGCAGCCTGAGAATAATTATGAGCTTCATAATTTTCTTTACCCATATTAGTATATATATCAGGCAACAACTTTAAAAACACATATAAAAAAAATGCTAAAAAAACAGATAAAGTAACTGCTAAAACTCTTTTATAACTTGTTGTCTTCATCAGAATCCTTTACCCCTTTTTCGATTTCCAAAATTCTCGCAAGAGCTTTGGCATCGCCTTTAAGTTTAAAATATTCATTAAATTTTTGAGTAGTTCTTATATTAAACGAACGCCCATTTTTATCCCTGTTTTTTGAAATAAGTCCTTTTTCCACAAGCTCCTGAACATGCTCGTAGGCGTTTGAGCCCCTAAGATCTTTCAAATAAGACTGACGAATAGGTTCTTTCAATGCTATAACCGTTAAAGTCTTTAGCACTGAAGGTTTTAGCTCAACAGGACAAAGTTTTTCCACAATGTCCATATGCTCAAGCTTAACTTGAAGAATATAACCGTCCTCATCATCAATCTCAAGCGCGCCGTCTCTTGCCGAATAATCCATTATAAGCTCCAACAAAGCTTCTTCTGTAGGCTCTGGCTCACTTCCCAAAATTTCTGCAATCTCTTTTACCTGCAATGCTTTTGCAGTAGTAAATAAAACAGCTTCAATTCTTGATTTTAATTCTTGTAATTCCATTTTTCTATCCTTTAAAACCTATTTAATCGGTTTTGTAATATCAAGCAATCCCTCTGACTACGTACAAGTTGGAATAAAATTCATCTTGGACAAGTTCATAATCAGATTCTGCAGCCAAAAACAAAAGCGAAATATACGCAGATATTTTATCCATACCCAGAAGAGTCAACTCGTTAAGCTCAATTCTGTCTTCTTTGATAAAAATCTGCTCTAAATTTTCTTTTAATCTTTGAACCCCATCCTCAATATACTCATCGTGAGCAAGGTTTACAATGTCATCCGCGCTCAAGTTGGCGTATGAGCGAACCCTTCTTTTTGCACGCTCGTGAGCATTTTTTAAAGACTGCTTTTTGTCAATCATTTCATAAAATTCTAACTGACGAATCAAGTCTTTCAATGTAACAACGCGGTTTCTGTTTAGCCTTACGCTTGTTCTTCTTTGTAAAACTTCGTCGATAGAAACAACATTGTTAGTCGGATAATCTTCTTCGTAATCAGCGTTAAAATCATCATTTAATTCATACTCATCAAACTCATCTTTGTTTTGATCAAATTCTGTTAAATCAATATTTTCTAAAACATTCGATTTTAATTTTAAAAGAATTGCTGCGAACAAAAGAGTTCTGCCTGTAAGTCTGAGGTTTTGGGCTTTCATCTGAAATAGATGCGCAAGATATTTATCCGTAACATCGACAATGTCAATATTCCACGGATTCAGCTTGCCAGTTTTCGCCATAGAAACAAGTATTTCAATCCCGTCCATCTCTTGTGTAAGAGGATTCACGGAAACAAAATTAAACTCGCTTCCTTCAGCCTTTTGCTGTGATGTCTCTATTAAACTGTAATCAATTGCTTCTGACACTCTTTTTTCCTTCAACTATCCCTTAGTTATTGTAAATCCCGTAAATATTATTTTTTGCTATATTATTTTTATATTTTAAATCCTGTTTTTTTAGGTTTGGTTACATCTTTTAAATAATCCAATTGTTTGTATATTTCTTCCAATTCCAAATTATTCTCTTTTGCATAATTTACAAGCATAAGGCATATATCTTTGGCCGCCTCTTGTCTTTTCTTTTTTTGAAGTCACAAATTGTGATTTCAAACCTTCCCATTCTTCTTTGGTCAATTGAAACATAAAATCTTCGGGAAATCTTTCTATATTCCGCTTAACCGCTTGATTTAAATTTTTCGTTTCCACTTCATAAAGCCAAGCCAAATCCTTATCCAGCATAACTTTCTGCCCGCGGATAATATAAATTTTATTTTCGATTAGCTCTATTGGTGTCTCTACCATCAACTTAATTTTTCCTTTTTATTATATTATTATAAACCCTAATCTCTGAGTTTTACTCCTGTAACTCGTGTAATTCCTTTTTCTTTTTGCGTAACTCCGATTGTTCGGTTTGCTGATTCAATCATCGGTTTACGCAAAGATACAACAATGAATTGCGTATCTTGAGCCTGATATTTAACCATTTCTGCAAGTTTTTCCACATTAATCCCGTCAAGGTGCATATCCACCTCGTCAAATGCGTAAAATGGAGCAGGCATATATCTTTGGATTGAAAAGACAAAAGCAAGCGCTGTCAAAGATTTTTCGCCACCTGACATACCTTCGAGTCTTTGTTTTTTCTTATCACGAGGCTGTGCCTCAATCGTAAGCCCTCCAGACAATGGGTCTTCTTCATTTTCAAGAACAAGCGTTCCTTCCCCGTCTGAAAGCCTATGGAAAACATCTTTAAAGTTTTCGTTTATATTATTGTATGTTTTCATAAACGTTTCTTTTTTAAGCTGTTCGTAGCCCTGCATTCTTTCCAAAATCTGTTTTCTCTCTGAAGAAAGCGTTTCGATTTGTGTCTTCAATTCCTGCTGACGAGCCAAAACTTCATCATACGCTGTCAAAGCTCGCATGTTAACAAGACCTAAATCTTCCATCCTTTTTTCCAAACGGCTGATTTTAGCAGTAATTTCTTCAATTGAGATAGTAACTGGTTCTAATTTTGCAATCTCTATACCTGTTTCTTCCAACTCTGTTTTTGCTGTTTCAAGTTGAGGTTCAAGCTCTCTACGACGGGATTTAAAAGATTCTATCTGCTCTGAAATTCTTTCGATGTCTGAAGAATGAAGGTGTTTTTGTTTTTCTAACTCCATCAACTCATTATTGATATCGTCACGCTGTTTCAAAAGCTCGCCTAATTTTTCTGTAATTTCGGCAATCTGTTCTTCCAATTTTTCCAGCTGAATTTTCAACTCTTCAACTTCTTTAGCATAAACTACTTTGTCTTTTTCAAGAGTCTCATTATTTTTCTTGATATTGACAATTTCTTCTTCTTTAGTTTCTATAAGGTTGTTAAAGAAAGCTATTTCTCTTCCGAATTCAGACAAATCATTGTTTGCATTTGTAAGATTTGTATTCAATCTTTTAATCTCAAACTCGACGCTTTCTGTTTTTTCTTTCAAGTCTTTTAAGTCTTCGTCATTAATCAACGCTTCGACTTTTTGGATTTCTTCTTGCGAAGCTTGAATTTTTTCGGTCAATTCAATGTGAGTCTCTTCCATTTTATCAAGTTTTTTGGATATGGAATCGATTTTTGGTTCCGTAATTTTTATGAAATCTTCTTTTTCAGCGATAAGTTTTTCATTATCTTCAGAATTTTTCATCAAATTAGAAAGTTCCATATTAGCTTTGTTGTATTCAGTCATTGTGTTTGAATAATTCACCCTGACATCTTCAAGCTTTTTCTCCAAAGAAATTCTCTTGCTTTCAAGTTCTCTTGACTGCTGCTCCATTTCTTTAAGTTTAATTTTAAATTTATCAAGCTCTTCGTCTTCGTTTTGACTGAATTTCAAGCCGGTCTTTCTAACTGAACCCCCAGTCATCGATCCTGATTTTTCGATTATTTCACCGTTTAAAGTCACAACTCTGTATCTGCCCATGAGTTTTTTTGCACAAGCCAAATCCTCTACAACAAGAGTGTCACCGACTGCATAATAAAAAGCGTTGAGGTATTTATCATCAAAATCTATAAGGTTTATTGCATAATCCACAACCCCCTTTTCTTTCGGCAAAGAAAGCTTGGAAGGAGCTTTTTGGATTTTGTTTAACGGGATAAAAGTTGCACGGCCTGCATTTGAAGATTTCAAAAGCTCAATCGCAACAGAGCCAACATGCTCATCATCAACGACAACATGAGTCATTCTTCCGCCAATAGCAATTTCTAAAGCTGTAGAATATTCTTTATCAACTTTTCCAAGCTTAACCAAAGGAGCATGAACCCCTTTAAGTTTTGCATTCATAACCGTATCAATTGCGCGTCCGAAATTTGCTTCCTCAGCAGCGCTTTTCATCGCTTCCATCGAAGAAACTTTTCTGTAAGCCATCTGAATGTTATAATTTACATCTGAAAGCTCATTTTTAGTTGTATCCAAATCGTGCATTGCGTTCTGCTGAACAATTTTCAAATCATCCATCTCACGCTTCAACTCAACAACTTGGGTGTTCAATAAATCTTTGTTAGAACCAAAGTTCTTTTTAAAATCTGTTAATTTTTCTATCTGCTCTTTTGCATCTGAGACTTCTTTTTGCAAACTTGAAACTTCAAGCTCCATTGGCAATTTTTCTTTTATAAGATTATTTTCTTTGTCCTGAAGCGCTTCAAGCTCTTTTCTTAAAAGATTTCTCTTTTCAATATGCTGATCAGCTGTTTGATTCAGCCCAGTCATCTCTTCGAGAATTTTTTTGAGATTAGCCTTTTCTTCTGCAATTTTAAGCTCAATTCCTTGAATTTCCTCTTTTTTAAGCTGAATTTTTAACTCTGTATCTTTAATCTTTTGTTTTTGTACTTCAATCCCGTTTTTAGAATTTTCTATTGATTTTAGACCATCTTGAATCTGCTTGTCAGCATAATTCATTGCGGATTGTTTTCTTTCAATAGAACCCTTTGTTTCCTCCGCTTGTTTTTTTATTTCAATCTGCTGAGCTTCACCTTTTTCTTTTACCAGCTCAGAAATTTCTGTATATTTCGCCTTAATTAAATTTAATCGTTCTTCTAAATCTTTGTGCTTTGACTCTTCCTGTTTTTTCTTTTTTGTAAAATCAAGTATATTTTGGTGTGCCTGCTCAAGATTTCGTTTTAAGTCAAAAAACTTGACTGTGCTGATTTGGCTTTCCAGCGAAGTCTTTTCATCTTTTAGTTTTTGATATTTTAACGCGACTTCGCGCTCTTCTTTGAGCTGTTCAAGACGAATTTCTACCTCGCTCAAAATTAGCGAAGATTTTTCAACTCTCTGCTCCACTGTCGTAAGCTCGTTTGTTGCTTGATCAATTCTTCTGTCAAAATCAGCAATACCTGCAATTTCGTCAATAATTTTTCTTCTCTCGGTCGATGAACAATTTGTAATACTTGTAACATCCCCTTGCATCATAACGTTATAGCTGTTTGGAGTAATATTATATTTTTCAAGCAGGGTGTGAATTTCGGTTAAAGTTGCAACTTTGTCATTTAGATAATAAATACTATTGTAACCTTGCGAAGATTTTTTAATTTTTCTTGCAATAGTAAAGTCTTGACCATCTTCAGTTTCAGAAAAAGTAACTTTTACAATAGCATCATTTCTCTTTGTATGAGTGGAAATAAGATGAAAAAGTTTTTCAGCCCTGAGCGTTCTTGACGTAGAAAGCCCAAGAGCAAACAAAATACTGTCTATGATATTACTCTTGCCCGAACCATTCGGCCCCGAAATTGTCGTAAATCCTTTTAATAAAGGGATTTCAACTTTGTTGGCAAAAGATTTAAAGTTGTCAACTTCCAGTTGTTTTATATACATCTCTATCCCGCTAAAATGTTGTTGCAACTCAAATTTAATTGAATCACAAGTCTAGACATTACTATTAGACAACAAAATAGCGGATATGTCAAAAAGATTAAGAAGTTTAAATAACTCTACCAAAAACCGCTACTAACATCAAAAGGGCCACCAGGACCATAATCGTCTGCATCTTTAACAGAATTGCCGACCCCTTCAAAAAATCTTGCCCAAAAACCTTTTTTCTTTGGCGGCTCTGGAATAATGTCCTTGGACCTTTCTATTACTTTTTCTACGCCGTTTTTAATTATCTTTCCACCGTCTTTTGCAAGCTCTTCTTTTGTGCCAGTGAAAGACTGCCTATTAGATTTTATATTCATTGATGATACAGGATTTATAAACATACAACCTCCTTCGATTTTCATCATAATAAAACTTAAACAAACTTTTTTTTGCTATTTACAGAAGATTTTTACAATACGTTACCTTTTTCGACTTATTTTAAGTTTATCAAAGAGCACCCCGCAAGCTTCGCTTGCGGGGTGCTCTTTTCTGATTGATGAAATTAGGAATATGACACGAACATCTTATTCAAAAGCGCTGTTATGTCCGAACCGGACGCTTGTGCTGGCTGCGATGTAGAAACATTTGCCGATTGTGTTTGTTGAACAAACACCACAGCTGCCTCTGCACTCAATTGATTAACAAAAGCCATTCCTTCTTGTGATTGAACTGCCGCAAAAGAAACCTGCATTTCATTTATCTTTTGATTAAAAGCTTCCAAGTCAGTACCGAGCTCTCCTGTAGCACTCAAGCCAACTTGCGCCATAATGTTTGCCCAAGGAACACTTGATTGCGCCTGAGATTGCTGGGTAGAACTTGAACTTGCAGAAGATGCCTGAGCCGTAGCTTGAACTTGAGCATCTGCATACATAGCATTGTACAAGGCTCTTAAATCGGTTTCGGAATCCCCCGTCTGCTTGATTCCATATTGCTGCATTAATGCCTGAAGCTTTGATGAAGAAATTGTCGCGCCAAAATAATTGTATTCAACGCTAGTAGAATACATTGATGCATAATTAATAGAACTTACAGCACCAACAGTCATGACAAAAATCCCTAATTGTATATACAAAATATATGTCGTCATTTTTGTTGATTTCTTTAGGGAAAAATTAAATACATTTACAAAAAGTAATAAAATATTCCCCTTATAATTACTTGAACGATAAACACATATAAAATTGAGCGTTTTTTTAATTTACATTTAAGTTTTTAGCTGTTAAAATATTGTTATGTTTACAGGTTTAATCGAAGAAGTCGGATATATTGAAAGAATAGCCAGAAGCGACAAAAACGCTTCAGTCACTATCAGATGCAAAGACATTCTTGAAGATGCAAAAATCGGCGACAGCATTGCCGTAAACGGAATATGCCAGACCATTGTAAGATTAGGCAAAAATTCTTTCGACACAGAGCTTTCTTTTGAAACACTTTCTGTAACCAATTTTTCACAAGCTAAAAGTTCCGACAGAGTCAATCTTGAACGCGCAATGTGCATCGACAAAAGATTCGGCGGACATATCGTAAACGGGCACATAGATGGAATTGCAAAAGTTTTAGGCATAAAACAATCCAACAATTTTTACAACATTTCCATCCAATTGGACAAAGAACTAAAAAAATACACAGTACAAAAGGGTTCGATTGCGATCAACGGCATAAGTTTAACTATTGCAAAATCTTTATCAGATATGATAGAACTCGCGATAATCCCTCATACCTTTGAAAACACGAATTTAGCTGACTTGAAAAACGGAGATTATGTGAACATAGAAGTTGATATTTTCGCAAAATATGTTGAAAATTTTTTATCAACGAACAATAATAAAACATTGGACGAAGACTTTTTGAAAGAGAATGGGTTTATATTATGAGCAAAGCTGAACTTGAAGAAAATTTTTTTAATACGGTAGAAGAAGCTATAGAAAGCTTTAAAGCCGGTAAACTTGTCTTAATAGCAGATGATGAAAACAGAGAAAATGAAGGTGATTTAATTTGCTCGGCGCAAATGGTAACTCCTGAAATAATTAACTTTATGGCCGCAGAATGCCGCGGACTTGTTTGCCTTGCAATTGACCAACAAACAGCACAAAGACTTGAGCTTTCACAGATGGTAGAAAAAAACACTGAAAGCGCACAAACAGCTTTCACACAAAGTATTGACGGAGCTGCAAAGTTCGGTGTAACAACAGGTATATCGGCTTTTGACAGAGCAAAAACAGTTCAAATTGTCATTGACAAAAATTCCAGACCAAACGATTTAAGAAGACCGGGACACGTTTTTCCTTGTGTTGCAAAATCAGGTGGAGTTTTACAAAGAACAGGACACACAGAAGCAAGCGTGGACTTGGCAAAACTTGCGGGACACTTCCCTGCCGGTGTAATGTGTGAAATAATGAAAAACGACGGCACAATGGCAAGAAGAGATGAGCTTAAAGAATTTGCAACAAAACATGATGTTAAATTTATAACTGTAGCACAGCTTATTGCCTATAGACTAAGAAATGAAAGATTTGTTACCAGAGAAGCACAAGCGACTTTGCCAACTCAATTCGGCGATTTCAAAGTTTACGGATATTTGAACAACCTAAACCAACAAGAACACGTTGCAATTGTAAAAGATGACGGCTCAGACAAAATCCCTCTAATCCGCGTTCATAGCGAATGTTTAACAGGGGATGTTTTCCATAGCTTGAAATGCGACTGCAACTCCCAACTTCATAGAGCCCTAAAATTGGTTGACGAATGGGGAAAAGGTGCGGTCATTTACCTTAGAGACCACGAAGGCAGAGGCATTGGATTGATTAACAAAATAAAAGCCTATTCTTTGCAAGAAAAAGGACAAGACACAATTGAAGCAAATATCTCATTAGGATTTCAGCCTGATTTAAGAGATTATGGCGTTGGCGCGCAGATTATTCTGGATTTAGGATTTAATAATTTTAATCTGATAACAAACAACCCGAAAAAAATAATCGGTCTGGAGGGTTACGGATTAAAAATTCATGATATAGTTAATTTAGAAGCTGACGTTAACTGCTACAATAAAAAATACATGGAAACCAAGCGAGAAAAAATGCATCATATGTATAAATGATATAGCATAGTTTTTTTTCAAGTCCAAAGTTTTTTATCCGACATAGTGTATGGAGACTAAAATGACATTAAATACAATTTACCAAGCACAGAAACTTTCTGAACCTCAATACAAAATTTTTGCAGGGGTTTACAGTGATTTTCGTGCATCTGCGGCAGACAAATATAAATTTGAATTGGACCCTCTAAGCTATGAAGAATTCATCAGCGCTATGGAAAAAGGTCTTATAGAATGTATTGTTCTTTTGGAAAACAATATTCCTACAGCATTTTTGGCTTATACAACAGTAATTTCAGAAGCAATAGAATTAAATATAATTCACTGCTTAGGCGATGAAGATTTAGCTGAAAAAAGAAGAATTTTACTCGAAAAATTTATGGAAGAAACACAAGAACTTAGAAAAGAAAAGATTGTCTGCTACCCTATGATGGGCCCTCAAGGCGAATTTGTAACAGACATAACAAGATACGGATTTAAATTTATCGGACTTGCTGTTTTAAGATTTCTTTTTAAAGACAGCAATTGCGAAAACATTTTGAAAAGCTCAATTTTATCAGATAAAGATTCATGCTATCAAATTGTTGACTGGAGTGACGATTATTTTGAAGATGCAATCAAAATAGTACATAAAGCATTCGAAAACACATCTGATGCTGTATTTGACCCAAGATTCAAAACCGAAGAAGGGGTTAGAGATATATTAGGAAAAATTATCGACAACACATACGGCGAATTTTTGCCTAACGCAGTTAGTGTATTGATGCACAGCGGAAAACCTTGCGGATTCTGCTTTGTGAACATTACGGCAGGAAAAATTGCCAATATACCTATTTTTGCAATAGATCCGGAATATCAAGGTAAAGGTTTTTCAAAACATTTGTTGAAAAAATCTCTTACGACTCTTTTGGATTGGACAAAAACAGGGAAAAAAGAGCTTAGTGAAATAAATACAACAACAGAAACAGATAATTATCAGGCACTAAAAATGTACAGACACGTCGGATTCAAAGAAGATTATGCCTATGCACAATCTTATCTTGATGTGAGCCTCGCAGCTTCAGTCAAAAGCTTGTAAAATTTTATACAGTTTATACAGTTCCACAAGTTTTTGCTTGTTATTTTTATGCACTTCAATTCTTTTATAAATTTTGTCTAATAAAATACTGTTTTTATCTTCGTCAAACTCAAATAACTCATGCACTTCAACACAAAGTGCATCTGCAATTTTTTGGAGATTTTCCGAAGTGGAATAATTTTTTCCTGTTTCGATTTTACTAAAATTTGTAGGCTCAATACCAATAAGTTCGACCATTTTATCTTGTGTAAGTTTTCTAGATTTTCGAACTTCTTGTTTTCGCTGTCCTAATTTCTTCTTGATATAGCTCACAGAACCTCCATAAATATACTTTATCTTATTCACAAAAGATATGAAGTATCTTATAAATAAATATTCAATTGACAAATTGGCTTTTAAAACCTATACTAGATTTGCAAGATAAATTTTTGAGGTTATTATAACGTTATGAGCTTATTTTTAAAAATAAAGGATTGTTATAAATTTTACGCATTTACCCTTGTAGAAATAATAATTGTTATCGGAATAATCGGCATAATTGCACAGATAACAATTCCGACACTTGTTCAAAACATTCAACAAAAAGAGCTTCAAACTCTATTTCAAAAAACATATTCTGAACTTAATCAAATTGCCTTGCAATTTAAACAAGATAATGGAATAACAATCCCAGAGCAATGCAGCACTTCTAGCGGATGCAACACATTTATACAAGATATATTTTGGAAATATTTTAAGGCACACGAAAAAATCAGCGAAGCAATTGCTGGAGGTAGTATTGATGCTCCTTACAAAATAAAATCATTTGATGGAAAAAGTTACTTTGAAAATGGAATTTGCGATAATTCTGGTTATCATACGGAATTGGCAGGGAAAATTTATACATTTAATGATCCAACTAGCCTTGGAACAAATGGTCCGACGGTATGTGTCGACATCAATGGAAAGAAAACCCCAAATAGAATTGGCTGGGATTATTTTCTTTTCGTGTTTACTGTCGATGGCTCCGTTATTCCGATGGGACAACCTCATCCACAAAACACAACTAATACTACAAACTGGTTCAACAATGCATTTATTGACACCTGTAAATCTACTATAACTGATATGCCCAGAGATAGTTACGGATGCGCCTATTGGGCTTTGTTAAACAAAAACCCAAATTATCCAAATGATTC
>JAEWYI010000110.1 GCA_023395735.1 Cyanobacteria bacterium OH_SFB_17 | reverse complement strand
GTTTCATCATATGCCGCAGTTCCTGGCGTTCCAGGGGTTATAAGTTCATTTCCATCTGCAATGTTGTTACCGGAAAATTCCTTTAAAGCTTGAAAAGCAGCAAAGGTCATGTGTTTTTTAATTTCATTTTGTTTGAATTTATGGATTCCGATAGTGGTGGCTGCAATAAAGCCGATTATTGTAAAAACGATTGCAATTTCTGCAAGCGTAAATCCCTTATGGGAAGGATGTCTCTCTTTCATTCACAAAATTCCTAAGATTTTAAATTGGATGTAAAATTTTCTTCAAGTTTAATATGCCACATTCTACGCTTCATGTCAACATTTATTCTAACAAGTTTATTATAAACAGCCAAAATCAAGTAAAAATTTAATCGTGAAAGAAATATTTGACAAAAAGAAAAAAAACATTAAACAAGTTATGTAATCATACAAATAGATGTATGCAAAGGCGAAGACATCGTACATAATTAGTGTGTGAGAGTATATTGACATGCCTTTTGTTTACCGACTACAAAAAATATTAGATTTTAGAATCCGCAAAAAAGAGGAACAACTTCTCGCGGTACAGTTGGCTCAGAAGGAATTGTCAATAGCAGAACAAAACATTCAGGCGAACGAAGCTGAGATTCAGCTGACAAAACAAAACCAAAGAACAGCCGAAGCACTGATGATGGAATATTATGACAAGTATCTTCATCACTTGTGGGAAAAGGCAAAAGCACTTGAAGCAATAAGGCTTGAAAAAGAAAGAATACTTCAAGAAGAAGTTCAAAAGCTCGTTGTTCTTGAGCAGGCGGTCAAAGTTCTTGAGAAACATAAAGAAAAGACCAAAGATGCTTATCTTGAAGAAGAAAAGAAAATGGAATTAAAAAATCTTTCAGAAATAGGAGTCCAAAGACATTTTCAACACAAAAGGGAGTTGTCCGAAGACGAAGAAAAAGAAGAAAAAGAAATTTTAAGACAAATAGAACTTATGGAAGGTGAAATGTGAATATAGAATCAACATCAACAGTAAAAACAGCAGAAACGACAAGCTCAACAACGGCTTCGTCATCTTCTTCATCTTCCAAAGCACAAGACAGCAAGTCTTTTAAGGAAGAATTAGATTCTGTAAAAAAACAGGAGAATTCTGCTGCGACTACTGAAGCTAAAAAAACGCAAGATGAAAATACCAAAGTAAGCGAAAATGAGTCAGCAAATCAAACTGAAAATACAAAAAATTCAGCCCAAAACGCTTCCAGCCAAGTTGACAAAAAAAACCTTGCACAAGCAGAGGATAAAAAATCAAATTTATTTGGACTTTCTGAAGAGTCAGAAAAAGTTACGGATCCGATAAACGCGCTTCAATCTAAGATTGAAGCTGTAAAATCCTTAAAGGGGGGCAAAGATTCTTCTTTGCTTTCTTCTGTCAAAGAAGTTAAAACCTCAGATGATTCTCTTCAGTCGATAAAAATGGATAAAGCAGATGCCTCTTTTTTCTTGAACCTTGTTGAAAATCAGCAGGCACAAGTACAAATAGGAACAGATTTGAATGCAAAATCAAATTCGATAAACTTTAATGATGCAAAAACTCAAGCAACCCAGCAGACTTCGCAGGTTTCTTCGACTCTTTTGGATGCATTGCAAAAATCAATGGAGACAAACAAATCTTTCAGAATAGATTTTGATAATAATGTGGCCGTGGTTATGAAGGTTGATAAAAACGGTGTACTAAGCGCGAATTTTATTCCGGGAGATGCTGCCGTTGAAAATTATTTGAGAAATAACATACAAGGACTTAAACAAAGTTTCGAACAACAAAATTTACCATATAACGAGCTTTCTTACAGCAGACAGCAAAACAGAGAGCAACAACAAAATAATAATAAAAACAAGGAGAATAAAGATGAATGATTCTTTTATAACGGCTTTAAATACTCAAAAAGCTACAATCAACTGGATGGATGTGCTCTCTGAAAACCTTGCAAACGTTTATACTCCGGGGTTTAAAGAAAACAAAGTTAACTTCCAGACCTTTATGGGCGGTGCAATTCTTGATAACCCTAACAAAAATTTAGGTCAAGGAAAATCAACTCCAGGAACTTCAAATTCAAACCTTTTTTTAGAAGGAAAAGGCTATTTTGTGGTTAAAAACAACGAAGGAAGAAGTGTTTACACAAGATTGGGTGATTTTACTTTTGACAAGGAAGGTGTTTATAAAAACAAAGACGGATTTACCGTGCAAGGTTATATCCTAAACGATAAAGGCGAAATAATGCAAGGCACAAGCAAGATTGGCGCAGATGCGTATGAAAAATCTTCTGCTTCGGGCGGTGCGATGAATATTCCGACCACAAATATAAAACTTTGGATAGATCCTAATAACGGAAAATATCTTGGAAAATATGATGACTACGAAATTAAAGGTGACGGGGTTTTGTACGGAAAAGCTGATAAAGGCGCAAAGGTGGTTCCTTTGTATAAGGTTGCCAATATGAGTTTCCATAATCCAGCAGGACTCTATGAAATTAAACAAGGTCAATTTATCCAGACCGAAGAATCAGGAACTCCTGTTGCAGGCAGCGGAGAAATTCGCTCAGGTTTGTTGGAGCTTTCAAACGTGGGATTCAAGGATAATATCTCATTTTTCCAACAAGCAAAAGTTCAGATGGAATTGACAAATAAATTGATTTCAACAAACAAACAACTTCTTGAAGAGGCGCTCAAGTTGGTTGGTTCATAGAATTAACAGAAGAGAAATATTAGAGGATTTCACTCACAAACTCCATATTCAAGGGAAGGGGACATTAAGTCCCTTTTTTATTGCATTGTTTTTGTTCTGTTTGAGGCCAATTTATTTATTAAATTTATAATTTGTTTTGCTCTTTCATCCCAAGTATGATTTTTTATGGTTATGTCTCTTGCACTGAGTGCTTTTTGTTCTCGCTCGTCAACATTTTTTATATAATATTCTATTTTTTCTGCGGAATTATTAAGGTTAAAATATCCAACAGTATCGCCAAAGGATGATTCTATAGATTTGTTGTATGTGGATAGCACAAACACTCCAGCAGCGCTCGCGTTTAAAATTCTTTCATGCAGACCTTCTGATAGTTGAAAAGGTTGGCAGTGCAGTGAGATTTTTGATTTGTTTATAATTTTTATGCTTTCGGTTAAATCACATTCTCCCATATATTGAACTTTTCCTTTTGCATATTTTTCCCAAGGCCCGCTTCCAAAAACCTTTACATTATAATCTTTTAAACTTTCAATCATTTTGGCTCTTTGTGTAAAAGTTGTCAGATAACAAAGGTTTTTAAAAGCAAATCTGTATTGTTCTTTGTTGAAATTTAATCCGGCTTCTTTTCTGAATATTTGATATATTTCCCAAAAAGATAGATGCGGTGCGTTAAGCCAAACGTCGTAAATTGCCATAAGGAGATCAAAAGAACCTTTATCTAAGGTTTGTTTTAAATTTTGTATTTGAGCTTCGTAATCCAAGATTGAGGACAAAAAAACGATGTCATATTCTTTTTCTGCATTTTGGTTTTTCCATAACTCTAAATCCACAGCATGTGGGAAGTAGGCGTGTTTGAGGGAAGGAAAAAATTCATTTATCGCAAAGGCATCACTCGGTGAAACGTTGAATAAGATAAAATTCGGGTTTTGATAGAACTGCTCAATAGCTTCAATGTTTTGGTAAAAAATAGAATCAACATTCCACATAATATGTACGACATTATTTTTAAGATATTCACTCCACGCAGGATAGCCTGTAACGTTAAAGCTAATTGTCAAGTTTGGTACGATTTTTTTTATGAAACATTCTTCTGCCGTATAAGCTTTTACTCCGAGTTTTTCAAAACTTCTTAAGAGTCCAATCGAAAAACTTGATAAAACATTATAATGTCCGCCGATTAAATCTCTGTTACCATGTAATGCAATTATAAAATCTTTATCCATAGTGTAATGATACATAATAAAAATTGAAAAACAATTATATTTTTGAGTTTAGATACATTCATATAATTATATATAGAATGTTAACAAACGTATCTTTTTGTCCATTTATTGAAAAAATCGTTTTTTGAATATTTTAACTTCAAAAATACATTTTTTTTGTTTCAATTTTGCGATATTTTGGTAAATTGTTGTTAAATTTCACGATTTTTATTTCAAAAAAACAAATTTCAAAAAAAAACATTTTTTTAAAAAAATCAGGTTTATAAAATCTTAACAAGAAATTACTTGACCTTTTTTCAAAAACGTATTCTAATAATATAATTGATTATAGTGGTAGCCAGAAGTTATGAGAGGAAAATCTATGAGCAAAACAAAAGACATGCCGGCAATCGGACCTTCTTTTTCAGATGAAGACATTAAAAAGCTTATTAAAGAAAATGAAATTAAGCTTATACAACTTCAGTTTGTCGACATAAACGGACAAGTTAAGAATATGGCGCTTCCGCCAGAGCAAATTGACAAAATTTTAAATAATGAAATCATGCTTGACGGCTCATCTATTAAAGGGTTTAGAAGTATTGAAACTTCGGATATGTATTTTTATCCTGACAAAAACACTTTTAAAATTCTACCTTGGACTTCAGGTAATGCAAAAAGTGCAAGATTGATTTGTGATATTTACAATCCGGATGGCACTCCTTTTGAAGGCTGCCCAAGATGCAATTTAAAAAGAATTATGAAAGAAGCTGAAAAACTCGGTTTCTCTATGAATATCGGTCCGGAAGCAGAATTTTTCCTTTTTGAGAAAAAAGACGGAAAAGTTACGACTGAAACACAAGATACTGCAGGATATTATGATGTAGGTCCTGATGATTTGGGTGAAAACGTTCGTGCAGATATCGTATGCGCACTTAAAGAAATGGGATTTGAAATCGAAGCATCTCACCACGAAGTTGCAGACGGACAGCACGAGATTGATTTCAAATACGCTGATATTTTGACAACTGCAGACAACGTTGTTACTTTTAAAATAGCAGTAAAAGCTGTTGCTGCACAGCACGGTTTGCATGCAACATTTATGCCGAAACCGATTTTTGGAATTAACGGTTCAGGCATGCACTGCAATATGTCATTGTTTAAGGATGGAAAAAATGCATTTTTAGATGAAAAGAAAGAATATCAACTTTCTGACGTTGCGCTTTATTCTATAGGCGGCGTTTTGAAACATATCAAAAGCATTACTGCGATTACGAACCCAACAGTAAACAGCTACAAAAGACTTGTTCCAGGTTATGAAGCTCCTGTTTATCTTGCTTGGTCATTGGCAAACAGAAGTGCTTTGTTGAGAGTTCCTGCAAAACGCGGAAACGCAACAAGAGTTGAGCTTCGTTCTCCAGATCCAAGCTGCAACCCATACTTGGCATTTGCTGCGATTTTAGAAGCGGCTCTTGACGGTATAAGAAACAAAATTGATCCACCTGCTGCAGTTGAAAGCAATATCTATCACTTGACAACAAAAGAACGTAAAAAACAAAGAATAGATTCGCTTCCTGGAAGCTTGGCGGATGCTTTGGAACAACTTGATAAATCTTTGGTTGCAAGAGCTGCTCTTGGCGATCATATTTTCTCTGAATTTGTCAGTGCAAAGAAAAAAGAATGGGATTCTTTCAGAACGTACGTTTCAGGTTGGGAAATCGATAGATATTTGGAAAGATATTAATTTATTTTTTAAAATATTTATATTCATATTTATAAAAAAGGTAAGGAATAAAAATTCTTTGCCTTTTTATAATTTCTATAATATAGGCTTTGTTTAATGATTTTATGAGGTCACTTTTTTCTCAGAAAGGCACTGCTTGAACAAATTAATGAATCAAATTAAAAATATTGACTTTATCTTTTATTTCATTAAAAAGATTGTGTGAGTTTTATTCCCTAATTTTTGGAGTTTTTATGTTGGAAATTTTTTTTAAAAAGACCTGCAGACACGACAAAATTACCCCGTACCTGAGTGCGGGGTATTGTCCCGAGTGTGGTGAACATGTACAAAATCATTGGTTTTTAACCAGATGTTCCTGTTGCGGTATGAAAATGAAAAGTGTCGTGGTCGCAGGAAAAATCAAATCAATTTCCAAGTTTTGTCCCAATTGCGGGTGCAGTGAGTTTGCAGTAAGTGAACTGGAAGAAATTGATGTTGTAAATATAAATTATGCGGTTGTGATAAAGAAAGTGGTAAAACATCAAAGGCAAAGCATTGTTCAAACTTGGATGGAAAACAATGTGTATTCTCCAACCCCTTTGCTTTTGGGATGTTAAAAACTATTTTATTATTCTCCGCCTTCTCCCGCACCTTCTTTAGGCGTAAGCTTGACTTCTATGCCCATCAATTTTAGTTGGGCTGCAGCTTTAGGCGCAAGCGCGGTATCAGCAAAGTTCTCTAAAATAGTTTGGAAGCAATCTACTGCTTCGTCTTTCATTTCTCTGGATTTATATAATATACCTGTTTTGTAATATAGCGGTGCGAGTGTAACATCAGGAGACACAAGCATTTGGTTATCAAGTTTAATTTTTATATCAATAAGATTCGCGTTGTCTTGAGGTGAAAAAAGACCTTTTGCATACATCTTTTTTGTCAGGTTTTCAACAGTAACAGACATTGCATCCATTTCTTCTTGACTGACACCGCCTTTTTTAGATTTTTTTGCTTCAACAGTTTCAAGTCCAAAAATTAAACCTATCAAAGCCCCTAACAATATGAATATAACTAATTTCTTTATCATAATATCCCCTTAATACACATTAATATATTACATAAACTATTGCTTTTTGACCTCAATTAAATGTATGATTTTTAAAGAAATAATTTGGCAGGAAGATACGTGGATATAAATTCTTTAAAAATAAAAAATATGCTTTATCAGATGTTTATTCTTGGGCTTGATTCGACCACTTTAGATGAAAATGTCAATCTTCAAAACGCATTGAAAAAAGGACTCGGTGGGGTCATATTTTTCACTAAAAATATACAATCTTTTGAGCAGATAAAAAAATTGACAGATGATATAAAAAATTGCGCTAAATATCCTACATTTTTGGCTATCGATCAAGAAGGAGGAAGAGTCGAGAGAAGTGAAAATATCTTTGGCGGCAAAAAATATTTAAGCGCGAAATTTGCAGCACAAAAAGGCGAAAGTTTTTTGAAAGAACAGACAAAGCAAATTTCGCTTGATTTAAAAATGATGGGGATGAACTTGAACTTTGCTCCCTGTATTGATGTAAATACTAACCCGAACAATCCAATTATTGGCGAAAGAGCATTTTCTAACAATGCAGAAGATGTAGCTAAATTTGGCAATATTGTTGTTAAAACTTACTTGGAAGAGGGAATCATTCCTTGTACAAAGCATTTCCCGGGTCATGGTGATGCGAGCGTTGACAGCCACCTTTGTCTTCCTGTTATTGAGATGAGCAAAGAGGAGCTTGAGGTCAATCATATAAGTCCTTTTAAGAAAGTGCTTTCGCCTATGGTCATGGTTGCGCACCTTCATGTAAAGGCTTTTGATGAGATAAAAATTCCTTCTTCATTGAGCAAAAATGTTGTCGGCTATCTTAAAGAGAACTTGGATTATAACCCGATTTTAATCACAGACGATATGGTAATGGGCGGGGTCTTGGGACATAATCCTGTAGATGCTTGTATTTTGGCAATAAAAGCGGGGATTAATATTCTTCTTTATCGAGATTCAGATGATAGTACAATTGAGATAATAGAAAAAATTGCAGAATTGGCTCTTGAAGATGAAGAGCTTGCTTTCAATATAAGACTTTCAGCCGAAAAAATTATTAATTTTAAATCAAACTTTTTTGTTTAATATTTTAATTGGTTAGAATTATTAGTACAAAATTTAATAACAATTTGCTCTAAGTAATGAAAGATGGTAAAATGGAATAAAATAATTAAAAAATCAGGAAAACATAAAATGATTCATATTAAGCATTTGGGTAAATTTAAGCGATATAAAGCTTTCACTTTGGCAGAAGTTGTCATCGTGTTAGGAATAATTGGAATTATAGCGGAGGTTACAATTCCGCAGTTGGTCCATGATGTTCAAGAAGCCGTTTTAAAATCACAGTTCCAAAAAGCTTATTCTTCCTTATCTAATATGATATCAAGAGCCAAAGCTGATATGGGGCCTTATGATTGTTATTATTGGGAAAAAAATCCTTACGGTTCGGCCTATTGTGCAGAATATTCAGCTGACGGTTCAACATGCACCAAGTATCTTATGCAAGGCACAAATGAACCACTAGCTAGCGACTACAATGGTAGATTTACTGACTGTGCAGATTTTACATCGTGGTTTGAGCGCTCTATGAGTATTATAAAAAAATGCACAAATAATTCTTATGCCAATGGCTGTATTCCTGATATAAAGGGACAAGATACATTAAAAATAGACTCTGGAATGACTGAAGCAGAGGCTTTAACAGCCACAGTGTATAGCCCTTCTTGGAGGAAGTCTAGTATTATAAATGTTGATGCATCATACGTGTTTAAAGACGGAACTTATATGATTTTACCCGGAAGCACACTTTCTAGGCCTGTATTTGTTTTAGATATAAACGGACAAAAAAAACCAAACAAATGGGGATATGATATATTCCAATTTTACATAAGAGGAAATTTTAACGGTGTGACGAAAGTTGTTTGCGAAAGTAGTTCTGCGACGAGGGAGCCTGGCGGTAAAACCTGTGAGCAAATGATGTTAAATTCTAAGTAATAGAATATTGTTGATTTGGTTAGTATTAGTAAAGCACAATGTGATAACAATTTGCACTAATTAATAAAATATGGTAAAATGGAATAAAATAATTAAATAAATCAGGAAAATATAAAGTGATTCATACTAAGCATTTGGGCAAATTTAAGCGATATAAAGCTTTTACTCTGGCAGAAGTTGTCATCGTGTTAGGAATAATTGGAATTATAGCGGAGGTTACAATTCCGCAGTTGGTCCATGATGTTCAAGAAGCCGTTTTAAAATCCCAGTTTCAAAAAGCTTATTCTTCATTGTCTAGTATGTTCTCAAAAGCTAAAGCTGATATGGGATCTGTTGAGTGTTTTTATTGGGAAAAAGGCCCTTATGGTCCAGCTTATTGTGCAGAATATTCTGCTGATGGTTCAACGTGCGCCAAATATCTTATGCAAGGCACAAATGAGCCCCTACCTAGCGATTATATGGGAAGAAGAACAGAATGTTCTGATTTAAAATCTTGGTTTGAAAGCTCTATGAATATTATAAAAAAATGCACAAACAATTCTTATGCAAACGGCTGTATTCCGGATATTAAGGGAAATGATACGCTAAAAATTGACTCTGGAATGACTGAGGCAGAGGCAATAGCTGCAACAGTGGATGGTTCTGGATTTAGAAAATCAAGTCTTTTAAATGCTAATACTTCATACGTATTTAAAGACGGAACTTATATGATTTTATACGGAACTTCATTTCTTTGCCCTGTATTTGTTTTGGATATAAACGGTCAAAAAAAACCAAATAAATGGGGATACGATATATTTTTGTTTAGAATAAAAGGTAATGTTTACGGAGCAACGAAAATTATTTGTGACACTAATACTGTAGAACCTGGCGGTAAAACTTGCAGCCAGATGACGTCAAATTCTCCTTAGTTACCAAGCTTCTACGTTTCTACGTTTCTAATCTACCAAGCCTCCGAGCTGCTAAACCTCTAAGCTTCTATTAATCCATCTAGTGTAAGGTTTGAAAACAAGAGGTGCGAGGGGTAAGACACAGAAAAAAGAGATACAGCGCAAAGAGCCCCGAAACAAAGCGAACAGGCGAGGGAGGAGCCTTGTGAGCTTGTTAGCAAAGCCGCAGCGTAGTCAGCGCATAAATTGAGTACGCCGACACTTTGATTGAAATTAGAGTTGTAATTTAATTACAGATGCTTGTTCCATTTCTTTTCTTTTTTTATTGCGATAGAAAAAAAGAAAAGAAACCGAACCGAAAGAAAAGAAAAAACACGCGAACAAAATGTAAAAGCGTTAGGGGGGATTAATTGTCAAGTTCTGCCCCCTGAAACCCCAATTGTTAATAAATTTGGCTTGTGTATTTAACCACACAAAAATAAAATTGGCTATTAATTTACTAATTGGCTAAATTACCAAGCCTCTAAGCTTCTATTAATCCGTCTAGTGTAAGGGTTAAAAAAAAAGAGATGCGAGGGGTAAGAGACATTAAAAGAGAGACAGCGTAAAAATGCCCTCGTGCATAAATCTGGTAAGCCGATATTTCGAAAAGACTGGTAATCTCTTTATAAACTTGTAAAGGCGCTTTTAAGACCAATTAGTGTGCTGATTAAAAAAGAGGTGCGAGGGGTAAGAGACATTAAAAGAGAGACAGCGTAAAAACCCCCGAGCGCATGAATCGGATAAGCCGACAATTCGAAAAAGCTAGTAGAAATTCGAAAAAGTTAGTACAGGCGACAACAAAACCTTCTAGTGTGCTGATTAAACAAAAAAAAGTTTGCTCGGATGGAGCAAACAATTAAATAAACACGAGGATATTAA
>JAEWYI010000103.1 GCA_023395735.1 Cyanobacteria bacterium OH_SFB_17 | reverse complement strand
AGAAATTTTGCAACTTTTTGTGAACTTTTCGTCTGTATAATCGGCTTGTTTTTCGTGTTCATTTATTTATCCCCCTCGTTGTGTGTCAAGCTTGTGCCCGATAGAAACCAAATTTTTTTCCGATTGCGTATCAGTACCATTATATTCATAAACTTTTTTTAACTTTTTTTTATGCACAAGTTAGATAAATCGGCATGGTAATCTTTATTTGGGTTAAAATTATAAATATAATGTATCTAAAAGGACAACAGAAAACATGAAACTAATAATCGGGCTAGGCAACTTTGAAGAAAAATACCTTTTTACTCGTCACAATGCGGGTTTTATGGCGCTGGATTTTTTTGCAGAAGCTAACAATCAAAGCTTTAAACTAGAAAAAAAATTAAAATCGTACCTAACAAAATTCAATTTTAACGGTGAAGAAATCATTTTGGCAAAACCGACAACCTACATGAATTTATCAGGAGAGGCGCTTTCTTTGATAATTAATTTCTACAAAATCGATAAAAAAGATGTCTTTGTGGTATACGACGACATTGCGCTTGACTTGGGAAAAGTACGATTCAGAAACTCCGGCTCAGATGGCGGTCACAACGGAATAAAATCTGTAATTCAACATTTAGGCACCAAAAATTTTGACAGATTAAAAATAGGAATCGGCCCGCAGCCTAATATTCCATCCGAAGCTTTTGTTTTGCAGAATTTTTCAAAAGAAGAACTTCAAACACTAAAAGCCACGCTCAAAGAGCCGATAATCGAAACCTACCTAAAAGAAGGCCTGCAAAAAGCCCAAAATTTATATAATTAAATAATACGTACTAAAAAGTCAGCCTTATTATCTTTGAACTTGAGATTCTGTTTTCTTTAATTGAGCTTGTTTTTTCTTTTCAGCAGCTTTTGTAATGGCGATGTTGAGTTTTGGAACCCCAACGCCAAGCACAAGTCCTGACCACAAATATCCAGCAAGCTGAATCTTATTCAACGCCTTAACCTGTTTTGCTGCAACAGGAGCAACTTCTTTTGCTTTTATCAACATTTCTTTAAATGTCATAGCACCTTTTTTGCCGCCTTTTGTGACATCAATGCCTGCTTTTGTAAGCGCATTTGTCAAAACTTCGTCTCTTGTTACGATATCTGATTTTGTAAGCCAGCTGAAGAAACTTTTTCCATTTTCTTTTTCGTTATATCTTACAAAGCTTTCTGCACCTTTTTGAGCAAATTTGCTGTATTTATCATAAGCACCAGCTGTCAATTTAGAAACAAATCCGCCTAAAATAAGCCAGTTTGCAAATCCTAAAGAATCTTTAATGCTTGATTCTCTAAGCTCATTGTTGTTTCTAGCAGAAAACAGCCTTGACATAATTGTAAGCCCGTAAATCAGCTTGAACTGAGGAATAGTCGGTGCAAGGCTCTTGAATCTTATTTCTTTCAAAACCTGCTTTGGTTTTGTGATAGGAGCGATTGAAGCCAATGTTCCAACAGCAGCCAATCCGCCTACCAATAATTTTCTAAGTTTAAATCCGTTTGTTTTATCAACTTCGCCGCCACCAACAAAACCTTCTTTTCCTGTTTTCTTTTTAGTCAAGTACATGTTAATCGGCTGAACAGACATTGCAACAGCAAGTACAGCTGTCAAGCCTAAAATTGAGGTTTTACTGTTTAATTTTTTAAGCGAATTTATAAATTTATTGTCATAAAGATTTTTTCCGTCAAAAGTTTTTGAAACACTGTCTGTCGTGAAAGTTTTTGCAGCAGTAAACAGGTTTTCTACCATTGCTTCAGCTGAAGAAACCGCTTTGACTTTTTTCCCTTCAATCGTTCTTTCTAACTTTATTCTGTTTCTAGAACCGCAAGATTCAGCAATTTTTGCTTCTATGAATTTTTTGCTTTCTTTGCTGCCTTGTGCTCCGTTTTCACCAAATTCTTGTACGGCTTTGTCTATAATTTCTTTTTTGGTTTCTTTGTCAAGTGCTACATAACCAAAATCATCTGCATTTGCATGGTTTGGATTGTAACCTCTCATCCCGTCAAAAGCTTCTGTGAAAAGAGCGTTTATTTTGTTATTAGATTTTGCATTTTTGTTATAAATATCACCTGAAATATCAAGCATTTCATCGCTGATAAATAATTTATGAGCCTTAATTCCATACTCTTTATTCAATCCTTGAGCAAGAAGTAATGCAGCAGCAAAACCGTACCAGCCAATGATAGCATCATTCACTGTGCTTGTTGCTTCACGCCTTAAAGTTTCAAATCCTGCTTCAGGCCCTCTGGTAAAATCAACCGCCGTTCTTGGAGTAACCATACATCCTGCGTCAACTGCAGTTGCTCCCCAAGCTTGGTTTGTATCTAAAAATCTTAGAAAAACATCCATTGCTTCCATTCCTTTGAAGCTCGGACTTTTCCCTTTGAGATTTTCTTGGGGTTGGTTGTTCTGATTATTCAATTTTATTGGAGTATTTTGTATTTTCACTTTATTTTCCCGATAATTGTCTAGTAGCCTTTTATTTTTGAAGAGCCTGATATGTCGCTCGGTTTGACGCAAAGTTTGGGTTGTTTTTTACTAAATGATGATAATATTTATCGATTGTTTTTTGGTCAACACCCATTGCTTTTAATTCTTCTTCACGTTTTTTGTTTGTTTGTCCTCTATACATTTTAGGAATAACAATACCTAATGCAATCAGTGAGAAGACTATATTTCCAAGTTGACAGAATGTGCGCATATTTTTCGCAGTTTTTCCGACAACTTCATCAGACGATTTTAATGCCGTATCTTTTGTCCAATGCTTAATTCGTTTAAAGAATCCTGCATCCTTATCAAGTGGGTTCAAATCGTTGATAAGCTTGATGTGTGGCTTCATTTTTTGTATACCTGTTGCGATACCTTTTGCAACATAATCACCCAAGAAATAGAATGATGAGAAAGTTGCAATATCCCTAAATGTAGCTTCTCTAAGGTCATTTTTATCTTCAGACGCACCCATTCTGCTTGCAAATGTTGCTGTTGAAATGATTCTCGCCTGATCCATTGTAGGGAAAAGTCCTTTAAATTGCAAGATCTTAGCTCCTCCTTGGAGGCTAAAGAAGTCTTTGAATTTTCCACCCATTGACATTGAAAGTAACGCTACACCGACCATAGAGCCGATTGAAATAAACTTTTGTTTTAAAAGTGCTGATTTTTCTTTTGGAGAAAGTTCATGTTCTTTTGTATCGCCAAAATCCTTATAAATCGGTGCACCTTTTTTACCTGAAGATTTAGCGGTCAACCATCTGTTTATAGGCTGCATTGAAATAGCAAGCGGAAGAATCAAAGCAAGTCCGCCTAAACTCTTATAGTTAACAAGTTTTTTAGCTTTTGAAGCAAAAGTAGCAACATCTTTACCGCCAACAAGCTCTCTTAAAAGTTTTGGAGTGGAACTTATTATTGATTCAAGGTTTTGGCTTGAAAATTTACCGGTTTTTCCTATTTTAATATTTTCCGTTGCATGCGTTGCTTCTGCAATTGATTTATATACAGATTTTACTTCTTTTTGGTTAATTTTTTGTGCAAAAGTGTTTTCAGTTAAAGATTTTATTTGTTGGTGGAAATCTTTTTCTGCAAAATCAACTACTTCTTTTCCGTCAATACCTTTTGTTTCTTTTAAAATATTTTCGATTGTTCTATAAACTTTTGCCTTGTCGCCTGTATACAAAACTTTTCCGTTTTCCATAACAGGTTCAACGTTTTTAAGATTTTGCCACTGGTCTGCAACTAAGTCAATAGTATCACCGTTTGCCCAACATCCTGCCATTCTGGAAGCGCCGCCCATCATTGGTTTTTCAAGAGCTTTTGCAATACCCAAAACAATCAAACTTGGAATCATGCAGTTTACAATCAAACCTGAAGATTCACGTCTAAAAGCCTCAGCACCAGCGTAAGGGTTAGTTTTACCTTCCACATAGGTTCTTGGAATAATAGCCGTTGACAAATCCAACACCGCCACGTTCACCATAGGGTATTGCTCACAAGCCTGAATCCCAGCTGTCATCACGTCAACAATACCGCCCTTGAACTGGGGTTGGTTCTTTGAAGGCTTTTGGGTATTCACTACATTTAAATTGTTTACACTAACTTGTTTTATCATAAATTCTTTCTAACACACTCTATCATACCAGTTAGACATGTATTTTAAAAGCTATGAATTTCAAAAATTGCCATGTAAACACTTATTGTAAAGTTTATGTAAAGAACGTTTTTTGAATAATTTTCTAAAAATAGCACATTTTAAAACGTTTTTTGCAGTTTTTTGATTAAAAAACGAGAAAATTTTACTCGAAAAATTTAATTACCACCAAAAATTTGCATGAAAATATTTGTAAAAAATTGTTAAGTAAAGAACCAAAAGTGACTATCTAAAAGGCTCAATCACTACAAAGTATTGAATTTGTATATATAAAATTATTTTAAAAGCCTTTTATATTCCGCTTTAAGAAAATCTTTGCCCGGTTGAATCTTAATAAAATCCCAAGGCAACTCTTCATCCAATCCAAATTCTCTTGTCACGTAATAATCACTGTCATTTAAATTTTTAGCCTCTGCAATTTCTTTATAAGCCGCTTTAAACGCTCCTAAATTAGCACCGAGCTCATAAACCTTTAGGACATAATCGCACAATTCACTCCCGCCTCTTGACAAAAGAGTCTGGTAATAATCCCATTTTGCGCTCGAAAAAGTCGCCTTAACTCCCATTTTATGAAATTCTTTTTTGAGGAAATCTCTTTTTGCTTCAAGAGATTTAGTCTCCTCTCTAGCACACCACTGAAAAGGAGTATGTGGCTTTGGAACAAAAGAAGAAAAGCTGAAAGTGAGATCAAAACCTTTATTTTCAGTTTTCAATTTTTTGGCAAGCTCTAACATTGATTTCAAATCATCTTGACTTTCTGTAGGAAGCCCTATCATAGCATAAATTTTCAAGCCTTTTAGTCCATATTCTCTTGCAGTTCTTGCAGTTTGCAGAATTTGCTCTTCAACTAAATTTTTATTAATTACTTTTCTAAGTCTGTCACTTCCTGCTTCAATTGCTATAGTAGCGTGCTTTTGACCGCAAGCAACAAGAGTTTTGACAACATTTGGAGAAATCGAATCAGCTCTGAGCGAAGAAACGCTCATCTCAATGTTCGGACGAGTCTGCAATTTTGCATGAATATAATTACATATATCGTCAAATCTTGGATGCGCACTTATTAAAGCTCCCAAAAGCGCAATTTTGTCTGTGTGCTTTAGTCCCTCATCTATGCTTGCCGTGATTTTTTCATAATCCACATACCTTTGAGGCAGATTTAGATAAGAAGCGACACAAAAACCGCATCTGTTTGAGCAACCTCTTGCTATCTCCATTATAAAAGTATTTTTGAAAAAACTTTTTTCAGACAAAACAGGAGAAGACACGCAATCAGGAAGCGAACAGCTTATCTTTTTAACTTCTTTTTTGCCTAATGAAGGAACATAAATCCCGTCTATCTTTGAAAGTTCTTTTAAAACTTCATTTTTAGGCTTATCCTTATTTTCTTTGCATATTTTTATGGCCTCAATATTTGTAAGCTCCCCATCACCTACAATTATAAAATCAAAAAAGGCTGAAAACGGTTCCGGATTTATGCTCAAAACAGGCCCGCCCCCAAATATAAGCGGATGCTCATCCCCTCTTTCTTCAGACTTCAAAGGGATTTTATATTTTTCCATAATTTTAAATATATTTATAAAATCCAAATCAAAAGAAAATGAAAATCCTATAAGATTAATATCTTTTATCATGTATTTTGTTTTTTCAGAATCAGTTGAAATTTTCTCTAAATTCACATCCTCAAGCATATCAATAGTTTTGCACAGCCAAAGATATCCCAAAGAAGAAAGTGCAAAAGAATAAATTCCAGGAAATGCCATCCAAATATTAAAATCTGAATTTTTATCTGTTATCTTGTCGTATAAATATTTTTCTTCTGTCATTACTCACTCTTATTAATCGTCTTTAAATATATTTCGTCGAACAGCACACATACCAAAGATGCGATTGCAGGAGCGAGAATTACACCCCAAACTCCTAAAAATTGTGCTGAAACTAACAAGGCAAATATTATTATCAAAGGGTGCAAATCCAAAAATTTACCAAAAATTATAGGTCTTACAAGATTGTTTGATATCCATTGCGCTGTAAGGAAAATAACTATTACCAATGCAATTGCAAACCATCCTTTTTGATAAACCATCAAAAGGCATAAAATCAAAGCCAAAGTAGGGCCGATTATCGGAATAATATCCAAAACCCCTGTTATTATTCCCAAAACTAGGGCATAATCAACTTTTATAAGCAGAAGCCCTATTGTTGTTATTATTCCTATTGCAACCATGTTTAAAATTTGTGCTATAACATATCCGCCAACCTTGTGAGAGATATTGTCATAAACGCTTCCAGCCTTTTCTTTCATATTTATCGGAAATATTTTTATTAAAGATTCTTTTATATAGCCTTTATCGTCAAGAAAATAAAACACAATCATACAAATCGCAAGGAACACTACAACGCTTTGGGCAAAAGCAATCGTAAAATTTATTGATTGATTCAAAATTCCCGTCGCAACAGGCGAAGATGAATTAATCACCGAATCTAAATTTATTATCTCTGGTATTTTATGTCCGTAAAAACTGTAGTGATAAAGAAAGTTCTGTATCGAGTCAATCTTTTCAGGCAAGATTTCCAATAAACCCTGAACCTGTTTTGCAGCGATAAAAACTATCGGAACAAAGAAAATAAACAAAGAAAATATAGAACTTGTTAACACAATCGTAACAGCCGCAGAGCGTTTCATTTTTTTTTCAAGCTTATCCACAAGCGGATTCAGGGAACACGCGATTACAAAAGAAGCGAAAAACATCATCGCTATTACCTTTATTTGAGCAAGAAAAAACAAAAATACCATTATTAATAAAATAAAGGCTATATTTTTTGCTGTTAAATATTTTTGAAAAGGCATTTATCCTCCTTATCCGATAAGGATTAATTTTTTGTTTGTAAACATATAACCTCGCGATTATATGGGTATTATACCAGAATATAAAAAAAAAGAATACGGCAAATATAAATATGTGATTATTTTATTAAAAATACAGCTTATAAAGAAAAATGTTATAAATTTACCAAAATTCTATATTAATTACCAACAAAAGGTAGTAATAAATGTAAATAATTGTTTAAAAAGTATATAATACAGCTTGATTAATGAATAAATAATAAGTATACTAAGTACACTTGTTCTTTTTACTACAAATGTAAAAAATATTTAACAAAATTTTTTAAATAAGCAATAAAAGCTTCATCTAAAACTTTATTAACATGTGTGGCTTAGATAAACCTGTGAATCGGGTTTGAAGATACGAAAAAAATAGTAGCAGACAGTGGGAAGGTAATTATTTTAAATATGGCATTGAACCCAATAAGTGTAAATGTTGACCCGAAAAACAGCAGCCGAAATGTACATTTTGGAAACGCAGGCAATCCTGTTATCGCAGTAATGGACGGAATCCATAAAGGAGGTTTCGCCGCATCTTTTGTAACTCAAGATATGCTTGGAATGGCAATTCCACGTACAGTTACAGGATTGACTAGAAACAGCAGCGATACTGGAGAAAAGAATACGGCTTATGCTAGATTAGTCGCCATTAGAGAAGTATTAAGCGGACCGAGTTCTTTCTTAATCCCTGCAGCTATGTTGTGGGCGACAAAAAAACAATTTGGGGCTTCTAACGATGTTCCAACTTCATTTATCAAAGGATTCAGTGAACATTTTTCTGATTTTGCTTCCCAAAATTCTACCGACTTAAAAGATGCAAACGCTATTAAAAAAGGATTTTATAGATCTTCTGTCAAGAACCTGCTTGAATCATCAACCGAAAATGTACTTTCAGGCAAAGCTTTAGAAGAAAAAGTAGACAAACTTACAGATATTCTTGTAAAAATAGAAAGTGCTCCGAAAAAATACTTGTGGAGCCCTAAAAAAGATGCTGAAGGCAAATTGATAGAATACAAAAAGACTTTAAAAGGCGAATTTGTAGAAGAATTTGTTGAAATTCGTAAAAAATATTCAACAAATCCTGCAAACAAAATCGAAAAAGTTTGGTATGACTTGAAACCTGATGCTACAGGCACTAAAAAAACATTGAATACCAAAGTTGACAAGTTTGTAGAACACTTGATGGATTTCACAAATGATGTTTCTAAATCAGTTGTGAAAAAATTTGACCCAACTAAAAAAGGAATTGCGGAATTTGTTGAAAACTTTGCTCACAAACGCGCGGGCTCAAGATTCTTGCTCAATATGGCGATGACAACTGCTGTAGCAATGTTCTTTACAGTAATTCCAAAATTATATAATCCAAAAGACGGGAAAAACCCTGCACTTGCAGGCTTGGAAGAACCTCCTAAGGCAAATGGAAAGGAGGGCAAATAGATGATTAATAATGTAAACAATCAAATCGTTAAATCAAATATTCAAAACCAACCTTCTTTTGGTTCAACTGCAAGCTTGGGTAAAAGAATTTTTTCAAACCCGACTCTTAAAAAATTCTCCGACGCGATGGAATACGACAAATTTTCTATGTCCATACCTGCGATGATGGGGATTTTATACGGTGCAACAATCGTTCCAAGATATTGCCAAGCAACTGACAAACATGACAGACGTGAAATCTTAACAAGAGACGTAACAAGTATCACAGCGATTTTGTTCCTTGCAAAAGCTCTTAACAAAGGATTTTCAAGATATTTCGCAAAAAAATCAGGTTTTGTTTTGAACAACACCCCGCTTGATCACGGAAAAAACTTGTTGAATAGAGTTAAAAATTATCTTAATCCATCAGGCGGTATCGACGTATTGAACAGCCAAGAATTAAAATTGAAATATTCCAACTTGAAAAATTACAACGAAGGAATAAAAGGTTTCTTCAAATTTGTTGACGGACAAGGTGGCGACATAAGAAAAATTCTAGCTTCTAACAAAGTTACAAAAGAAAATGCTGATAAAATTCTTGGCAAAGATATTTTGAAAGCAACAAAAGAAGAAGTGGAAACAAAACTT
>JAEWYI010000070.1 GCA_023395735.1 Cyanobacteria bacterium OH_SFB_17 | reverse complement strand
CTGCAGAAAAACAAGAAGCTATCAATGGTGTAATCACCTCTCTTCAGCAAAATGCAGCTAGAAATGCATAAAGTAAAATATAAAGTGTGTAAATAGTATCAAGTGTGTGATAATTTATAGGGCGAACCTGAAAGGTTCGCCCTTATTTTATTTAACAAAAAATGTTGCATCAAGGTTGGCGTAAATGTTTATTTTCCCTGCTTCTATTGGTGTTGCGGTATTACCAGAGGAGTCAAAAGACCCTTTTGCAGCAAAAACAAATTCGCGGTAGTTGTTTCCTTGTGAGCAAGATGCGTTAATTGATTTTAGCCCTGACGTTTTTGAATTAAGTGCTGAAGCTATTGTGTTAGCTCTAGCGGATGCTTTTTTACTCAACTCAACGAGCATATCGTTACAAGTTGAATCATAATTTGAGGATGAAAAATCAAGATTATTTATGTTTGTTGCCCCATTTTTTAAAGATAAGTCTATAACAGTCGGAATCAACGTTATCTTTTTTGTTTTTATTCGGATTGAATTTGAAACTGTATAGGATTCGAGAGCTTTTTTATTGTCTTTGAATGTGTAATTTTCTCTTACGCTATATTGATTAGTTTTTATTTCGCCCTCGGTTGCCAAAAGTTTTTTTACTTGTGAATAAACTTTATTTGCATTTATTTTGTTTTCGTTTGTGGCAGTTTTTAAATCTTTATTCGTTGAATTGATACCGATTGTAAGTTCAACCGTATCAGGCATAATTTCTTTTGATTGAGAAAAATTGACAGAGATACTTCCTGTTTCAGGAGTTTCAGCTTTTGCAAGATGAAATGTAGTTCCAAGAACCACCGCCGTAATCATTGCAGTTGCGAGTATAATTTTTTTCATAAAAAATGTCTCCTTGAGTTAATCTTGATGAGTTTTTATTTCATTATTATCTTGTTTAAGGTCATTTTTTTCAATATTTGAAGGAGTTATATTTTCGGGCATTATGATTTTGTGATTAACCGCGCGTTCTTTGATTTTAGTGATTACTGATTTAATTTCTTCATCGCTCAATTCTTGTTGAGAATTAAAAGACACAATAAATTTTCTTTTATTAAATATGAAGATGCTCATAAGGATTATACCCCAGAGCAAAAGCCCTTCTGCAAAACCGATAGTTGGGAATGAAAGAGTTTTTGTCGCCAGATAATTCCATACATGCATAGACAAAAAAGCTGGAAATGCAACAAATCCGGCAGCAAGACATGCTATTATAAATAAAGTTATAAAAAGTCCGCGAAATCCATTAATTTGTACTATTCTAACATTTTTTTTCATACAGTTCCATCCTCAATCATTTTTACAAAATCTTCTTCTGATAATATTATAACACCTAAATTTTGAGCTTTAACTAATTTTGAACCAGCGGCTTCGCCTGCGACAACAAAAGAGGTGTTTTTGCTTACGGAAGAGGCTGTTTTACCTCCGTGTCTTTTTATTAACTCGCTTGCTTCATCTCTTTTTAGTGTTTGCAAAGTTCCAGTAAGTACAAAGGTTTTTCCATCAAAAATGTTTGATTTCAATTCGCTAACTTCATCCGCAGGACAAACACCGGCGTATTTTAAATCAGCCAAGAGCTTGAGCGAGTTTTCGCTGTGGAAAAATTCGTAAACACTGTTTGCAATTTTATCTCCGATTCCTTCAATTTTTGATAATTCTTCAATTTGTGCTTCTTTAATATGGTCTAAAGATTTAAAATGAGAAGCAAGGATTTGTGCTGTTTCTTTACCAACGTGTTTTATAGAAAGAGCAGTCAAAAATCTTGCAAGCGGTTTGTTTTTGCTTTTTTGAATCGAGTTATAAATATTAAACGCAGATTTTTCCTGAATCAAATCAAGTTGCATAAAATCCTGTTGGGACAATGTGTATAAATCAGCCGGCGTTTTAATCATATTTTTGTTAAACAATTGCTCAATAATGGAAGGTCCCACAAAATCTATATCCATTGCCTCTTTTGAAACCCAATATTCAATCTTTGCTTTTATCTGAGATGGGCACAAAAATGTATTCGGGCAGTAAAGATTTACTTCTCCTTCGCGCGTTTCAAGCGGAGTACCGCAGTCTGGACAATTGCTTGGAATGATAAATTCCTTTGCATCCTCTCCTCTTGCTTCCTCATTAACCTTTATTACTTTCGGGATAATTTCTGCCGCCTTTTTTATCAAGACAGTATCATTAATTCTGATATCCAGTCTTTTTATTTCATCAAAATTATGCAGACTTGCTCTGGAAACGGTACTTCCTGCAAGCTGAACAGGTTCTAATATTGCAACAGGTGTGACTGCTCCTGTTTTTCCGACATTGATTTCGATATTCAAAAGCTTTGTGTTAACTTCTTCAGGCGGAAATTTAAACGCAGTTGCCCATTTTGGCGCGCGAGCCGTAAATCCAAGTTCTTCTTGCAATGCAAGGTTATTGACTTTTATTACAACGCCGTCTGTTGCATAGTTTAGCTCAAATCTTTTAAATTCCCATTCTTGGCAATATTCAATCGCTTCTTGAATGTTTTTGACTTTTTTAATGTTAGGATTGACTTTAAATCCGAGGTTTTTTAACTCCATTATTGTATCGTAATGGGTTTTGGGTGCGATTTTTGCGTCTGCAAAAATCGCACCATAACAAAACATAGACAAATCACGTTTTGCAGTGATTGAGCTGTCAAGTTGTCTTAAAGAACCGCTTGCGGCGTTTCTTGGGTTTGCAAATATTTTTTCATTTGTTTTAAGGTTTTCTTCGTTTAATTTTTCAAACGAAGTTTTTGGCATATAAATTTCGCCTCGAACATCAACGTTTAGGCCTTTTTCAATTTTTAAAGGAATAGCTTTAATTGTTTTTAGGTTGTTTGTGATGTTTTCGCCTACGGAGCCATCGCCTCTTGTTGCCCCTGTTTCAAAAATTCCGTTTTGGTATGTAAGTGAAATAGCGAGTCCATCTATTTTAAGCTCACAAACAAGTTCAATGTTTTCGCCAGCTTCTTTGACTACTCTTTCGTACCATTTTTCCAGTTCTTCAAAGTTGTTTGAGTTGTCGAGGCTATATAATCTGGTTTTATGTTTGTAAGATTCAAATTTGCTTCCAACTGAGCCGATTCTTTGTGTCGGGCTGTCTTGGGTTATTAAATTTGGATTTTCATCTTCAAGCTTTTTTAATTCTCTAAACATCTCATCATATTCAAAGTCACTTAGTGATGGGTTTTCCTCTACATAGTACAAGTGGTTGTGTCTGTTTATTTCTTTTTTTAAAAAATCTATTCTATCTTCAATATTCATTTAATTCCTCGTTAATATCCTATAGGCACATAAGTAATTCTCTGATAATTTTTGCCGCGGTAATTGTTGAAACTCCGCTTGCATCGTAGTGAGGAGAGAGTTCCACAACATCAGCTCCGATAATATTTAGGTCTTTTAGCCCCTTTATCCAGTCTTCCAGCTCAGTATAAGAAAATCCTCCGGGCTCTGGAGTGCCTGTTCCTGGCATTATAGATGGGTCTAGAACGTCTAAATCTATGCTCACGAAAATATTTTTATTTTTTAATTGGCAAAGCTCTTTTGGGTTGTTTAGTTTTGTCTCATATTTTTTCATTATTTCAAATTCGTCTTGTGTTCCTGAGCGAATCCCAACCTGCTTGATGCTTTCAAATCCAATAATTTCTCCGATTCTGCACATTGTCGATGCATGAGATAACTTTTCTTCTATATAGTTTTTTCTCAAATCAGCGTGCGCATCAAAGTGCAGAACTGTAATTTCGTTGAAAAATTTATTTATAGCTTTTATCGCGGGATAAGTTACAAGGTGTTCGCCCCCGACGCCAAGAAACTTTTTTTTGTCAGCATAAATTTGTTCGATATTTTCTTGTATTATATCGAGTGATTTTTTTGTGTTGCCGACTGGAAGTTCTAAATCTCCTGCGTCATTGAAGTTGGCTTCTTTTAGGGTTTTTGAAAAAATTGGTGAAAATTCTTCTATCGCCCAACTTGAAATTCTTAATAGTTCAGGCGCAAATCTTGCACCGCTTCGATAAGAGGCAGTGCCGTCAAAAGGTAAACCGAGCATGATTATATCACTTGAATTATAATCTTCGTTTTGCCCCATCCAATTTCTGTCTAAAAAAGGTCCCTTAATCATTCCCTAATTTTACAACAAAAAAAAACTGTTTAAAACTTAAATTATTTTAATGGAGAAGGTTTTTCTGACAGTAAAAATTTTCTGCATCCGTTTGCAATGTTTTTAGCAGCGGTACTTTGATATTCGGGTGTTGTTAGAATGTTTAATTCTGTCGGATTAGACATATATCCGACTTCAACCAAAATCGACGGAATTTTTTTATCTACATTTAAAACTTTATAGCTATTTTGCCTTGGCTTGTGGTTAGGCACTGTCGAATCTTGTTTTAGTTCTTCATTTATAAATTCAGCTGCTTTTTTTGATTTTTCATATGAATTTTTATTGTTTTTTCTTTTTTCAGACGAAGGCGCATATGAGTAAACCGTTTCACCGCGTAAAGTTTTACCATAATTTGCTTGCGCGTCATGGTGAATTGAAACAAATAAATCCGGCTTCAGTTTGTTTTGGAGCTGTTGAATTTCTCCAAGCGGAGTGTTGTCAACATATATCACGTCTGCGCCCATTTGTTTTAAATTTTTAGCAAGTTTTGTTGCAACAGAATCGTTTAAATCTTTTTCGTAATATTTTTTCTTATTCAGCCAAGCTGTTGCGCCGAAAGGTCTTTCGCCTCTTCCTGATGCGCCATGCCCTGGGTTAATCATGATGCTAGTGCCTCTAAGCGGACAAATATCTTCTTCAACAGCAAGCTGCTTGAGTCGAAGCGAAGGCATACTGTCTTTGTTAACCCAATTAGTGTTAATCTTATTCGAACTTATCTTTATAGGTTCGCCCATGAAAACTCCTCATGTGTGATATTATTATAAAGTTTTTTTTCTTAAAAAAATTGCCTCAAATTATAAATATGTAAAAAAAATGGACACCTTTTGCAAAGTGTCCATTTTAAAGTTTTTCGCTGTTGATAAAGCTTATTCGATAATTTTGTCAACAACACCAGATCCAACAGTTCTTCCGCCTTCTCTGATTGCGAATCTCATACCAGCTTCGATAGCTACTGGAGCGATAAGTTCAACTTCCATAACTACGTTATCACCAGGCATTACCATTTCGCCTTCGAATTTGATTGAACCAGTAACGTCAGTTGTTCTGATGTAGAACTGAGGTCTGTATCCAGGGAAGAATGGAGTGTGACGTCCACCTTCGTCTTTTGTCAATACATAAACGTTAGCTGTGAATTTTGTGTGAGGTTTGATTGAACCAGCAAGAGCAAGAACTTGTCCTCTTTGGATTTCAGCTTTGTCAACGCCACGAAGCAACAAACCAACGTTGTCACCAGCAAGACCTTCATCAAGAAGTTTTCTGAACATTTCAACACCTGTTACAGTTGTTTTTCTAGTATCGCCGAAGCCAACCAATTCAACTTCTTGTTGAACCTTAACGCGTCCTCTTTCGATTCTACCTGTAGCAACTGTACCACGACCTGTGATTGAGAAAACGTCCTCAACAGGCATCAAGAATGGTTTGTCCAAATCACGTTCTGGAGTTGGGATGTAGCTATCAACTGCGTCCATCAATTCCCAGATTTTGTCAACCCATTTGTCTTCGCCTCTAGCGATTTTAGGGTTAGCGATAACAGCTTCTAAAGCTTTCAAAGCAGAACCGTGAATGAATGGAGTGTTGTCACCGTCGAATTCATAAGAAGTCAACAATTCTCTAACTTCCATTTCAACCAATTCTAACAATTCAGGATCATCTACCATGTCGCATTTGTTCAAGAATACAACCAATTTAGGAACACCAACTTGTCTTGCAAGCAAAATGTGTTCACGAGTTTGAGGCATTGCACCGTCAGTCGCAGCTACAACAAGGATAGCTCCGTCCATTTGTGCCGCACCAGTAATCATGTTTTTAACATAGTCTGCGTGGCCTGGGCAGTCAACGTGAGCATAGTGTCTTGCTTCTGTTTCGTATTCAACGTGAGCTGTAGAGATGGTTATACCTCTTGCTTTTTCTTCTGGAGCTGCATCGATTTCATCGAATTTTTTTGCTTGTGCTCCACCAGCTGCTGCTACTACGCCAGTGATTGCTGCTGTTAATGTTGTTTTACCGTGGTCGACGTGGCCTACTGTACCAACGTTGACGTGCGGTTTGTTTCTTTCAAACTTTTCGCGTGCCATGAGATTAATCTCCTTTTTAATTATACTACCTATCACTTAATTAATTTTTAAGTTACATTCCTATTTTATACGCTCAATATTCATTGTCAATAATTAACGTGAATATGAACACGGTTGATTTATTTAATTTTCACTAAACAAATTCCGTTTATTCTTCGCCTTCTTCAGAAGAATCTTCTTCAACAGCTTCTTCAACCGCTGCAATTTCTTCTTCTTCAAAAACTTGTTCGCTCAATTCTTCTTGAATTTCTTGTTGAAGTTCGTCATCTTCAGCTTCTTTTTCAAAGCTGTCTTCGACTTCTTCAATAGGTCTTTCTTCGTAAACTTTTTGAGCTTCTGCGTTTTGCATTTGAGTTGCACTTTTAATGTCAATTTTCCAGCCGGTTAATTTGTGAGCAAGTCTTACGTTTTGCCCTTCTCTACCGATTGCAAGGCTAAGTTGATCGTCTGGAACAACAACAAGCGCTTCTCTTGAATAATCGTCATCTGCTAAAATGTCAACAGAAACAATTCTTGCCGGTGAAAGTGCATTTACAATGTATTCAACAGGATCTTCCGAGTATCTAACGATGTCGATTTTTTCATTTTTCAACTCGCCAACAATAGTCTGAATTCTGCTTCCTCTAGGTCCGATACAAGCTCCAACTGAATCAACTTCAGGGTCATTTGACCAGACTGCAATTTTAGTTCTAAATCCTGCTTCTCTTGAAATAGACTTGATTTCAACGATTCCGTCTTCAATTTCAGGAACTTCAAGCTCAAATAATTCTCTTACAATTTCTGCGTGTGCGTGTGAAACTATTACTTGAGGTAATCTTGTTGTTTCTTTTACGTTAAGCACAAAAACTCTGATTCTGTTTCCAGATTTGTAATATTCGCCCGGAATTTGTTCTTTTTGAGGCATAATTGCGTCTGTTTTTCCGATATTTACTATTACATTTCTGTTTTCAACTCTTTGAATAATACCTGTTGTAAGAGTTCCTTTTTTATCCATAAATTCAGCAAGAACAAGGTTTCTTTCAGCCTCTCTTATTCTTTGAGTGATAACTTGTTTAGCTGATTGAGCAGCGATTCTGCCGAAATGATCAGGAGTAACTTCGATTTTTACTTCGTCATCAATTTCAACGTCTTCGTCGATTTCTTTTGCGTCTTTTAGTGAAATTTGTTCATTTTCGTCTTCGACTTCTTCTACAACAACTTTTGTTCTGAAAACGCCGATTTCTCCTGATTGTTCGTCTAAAATTGCTTCAATATTTGTAGCTTCTTTTATGTGCATGTGCTTTTTGTATGCTGCAACCATTGCATCACAAAGTGAGTCAATTAAAACGTCTTTTGAAATTCCTCTTTCTCTTTCTAATTGTTCACATGCTTCAAAAAGCGCTGTTCCGATTTTTATCATTTTTTTCTCCTTATGGTTTTAGGTTAGCAGGTTGTTGTTTAAAACTAAAACATCCAATCCTCTAATCCTCTAGGTATAGTCGTGCTGATAATATTTTTTCTTTGTGTATTAAATGTTCTGTATTGTCATCAAGTTTCAGAATTTTTAATCCGTCAGTTTCGTTAAAATCCAAAATCTTTGCTTTGAAATTTTTGTCTTCATTTTCGCCAACTCCTGATTTGAGTTTTAGAATAATATTTTTTCCGTTAAATATAACAAATTCTTTATCTGATTTGAATTTTCTTTCAAGTCCCGGCGATGAGACTTCAAGATAATATTTGCAAGGAATAAGTTCGTCTAAAAAATCGTTAAGACTTCTGGTAACGTTTTCGCAATCTTCAAGGCTGATTGCTCTTTCGTAAGAGAATAAGAAAATTCTCAAAAACCATCTGTGGTTTTCTTTTTCAAAGTCAATCTCTAGTGGAATAAGGTTGTATCTCATAGTTGTGTTTTCAATGAGAGGTGTTATTTTGTTCAAAATTTCGTGTCTGTTAATTTCTTGTTTCAACTTTTTTCCTTTTGATTGAGCCAAAAATATATTTTTTTAAGCTCCTATAAGTATCAGTTTTTGGTAGTTTCGAACCTTGAAACTACCTCTTTATGTAAAGAATAAAGCAAAAAGAAAATGACTATATGCATGCTTTTATTTTTACACACCAATATACTACATTAAATTTTTGCCGTTGTAAACACATTTATCTTAAAAGTTTACAATAAAATACTAATATTTTAATTCGGCAGGATTTTTTGTGTTTTCATAAACGTAGTATATGTCGCTGTATGCAGATTCTTTCATCTGAACATAAAACTTCGGTATATAGTTTCTTTCAAAAAAGAAAGAAGAGTTTGCGTCACAGCTTGTGAAAAAAGATATTGATTTGTTTTCGTCTTTGCTTGTTAAGTAATTGCATGACAAGTTTTTAATATTAGCAGCATCTTTTCTGTAATAACTGTTTTGGTGATTATCAGTTATTACGATAAAATTGTACTTGTTAAAATCAATATCAGGAGTGTTTTCAAGATTGTTAAAATCTACTGTATATCCATCAAATTCGAGCGTTTTTAACAGAAATATGTTTTCTGCAACTCCAGCAAAAACAAGGATTTTTGTATTAGATTTGTAATCTTCTTTTATTTTGTCTCTTACTTCGCAATAAGGATTGTATTTACAAACTCCTACGTATGCAATCGCGCTTTTTTCCTGACCAGAGCTTAGTATTTGTAAAATTTTAATCAAAGGTCTGCTTTTTAGATTTGTCGATATGAGCAAGAATGAAAAAAGTGCAAACAATATAATTATAATTTTTAGTGGTTTGAATTTTATCCCGTAGGAATAAGCAATTATCGGTGAAGAAAAAACTATAAAAGCAACCAAATACCTGCAATCAAATACTGAATAATTCATTAGAAACGATAAAATAAATATATTTGCAAAGAATATTAAAGCAAATATTGAAAGATAAAATTTCTTTTTAAATACAGGCTTAAAACTAAACAAAGAGCGAATTGCACAAGGAATTACCACCAAAAATCCTAACACTCCTGCTGCAATAGTTGAATCGTACAGTTGAGTTGAATATTTAGCGTGGGTTGTAAAGTAGCTGTCAGGAATTATTCCAAGATGCAGGAATGTAAATATTTTGTTCTGAATATTAGTCATTTCAGACTCCAAATACATTCCCCACTTAAATCCAGAAAAGTTTATGAACATAAACATGTGTTTTATAAAATTGGATATAGCTCCTTTTATTCCATAAAAGTTTTTGTTGATGTTTATAAAACTCGGGCAGCCCATTATGTTTCCAAAGTCAAGCAGGTTTAGAATATAATTGTAAGATGAAAAAACTATGAAGTTTAAAACGCCAAAGCCTAAAAATATAAATAAATTTCTGAAATTTTTGTAATGATAACTTAGGAGTACAAAAAAGGCTCCCACCGGCGGAATCATCATTATTGATGTCGGTTTTACTCCAATTGCTATAGAATAAGCCAAAGCTGACATAAAAACGGGAATGTTTTCTTTATGTTTGAGTGAATACCAAAACAATATAAAACTTGCAGTAGTAAGCCATGCAATTATCAAATCTGTTTCTGTCGTAGAGGCTTGAATCATTACAGATGGAAGTGCAGAAAGGATAAAAATTATCCACAGTTTTCTTCTCGTGCTAAATCCTAAAAAACTTGTGACGACGAATATATTCATCATTGACAAAACATAGCCTAAAAAAGATATGAAACAAATTCCTAAATCTTTTTTGGTAAATAGAAAAATCCAGGCATAAAGGATTTCTGAGTTTATAGGCAAGGTTGTGTTTCTTATATCACCTATTACAAAGTGGTTTAAATTTCCGTTAGAAATCCAGAAAAGGCATCTTGATATGTGGTATGCAAAAGCATCGGCGTTGTTTACCGGCATCAACGCGCAAAGTAGCAAGGCTGATATTATGAAAACAACATACCCGAAAAACAAGACTCTAAGTGATTTATCAAATTTAAGTGAGTTAAAAAAACGGTTTAGTAGTCCGTTTTTTTTGATTTTCCAGATAGGACGTTTGTTTTTTAGCCACGCGATTGTGCTAATTGTAAAAAATATCAAGTTCGCAATCAAAACCCCGTTTATGCTAATTGCAGAAAATAATGATAAAATCTCAAAAGTTAGTACAACTTGTGCAAATATAGCGAGGAAAAAATAGTTGATTCCTATGTAATTTTCTTTAGGCTTTAAACAGCTTACAATCAGGTAAGAAGATATAAAAACTAATAATAATGAAAAAATAAACATAGATTATTCTCCTGAAAATTAAACTTCGTTGTACGTTTTAAAATGAGCCTTGCAAACTTCTTTTAATCTTTCTTTTCCGTATTTTTTTATAAAATCTGAAGCTGATTCTTTTACGTGATTGTTACAGCCTTTTGGAAATTTGAGTTTGTAGAAATTTTCCATATATTGCATTTTTTGGACAAAAGTAGCTCTTGCCAAAACTGATGCCGCAGCCACTGCTATGTCGCTTTCTGCTCTGACTCTTTGCTCTAGAATTATATTTTTACCTTTGTTAATCAGTGCGTTTTTAATTAAGCTTTCATCACCAAATTTGTCTGAGAGTGCGTGTTTGCAGTCTGTTTTTTCACAAATGTTTTCGATTACTCTGGCATGTCCCCAAGCGAGAAGTTTGTTTAAATTTTTAAATTTTGAATAGAGTTCGTTGTATTTTGAATTAGAAATAGCAACGACCGAATATACTGAATTTTTTTGGATTTCCACTGCCATTTTTAGCATTTGTTCATCTTTTAAGGTTTTTGAATCTTTTATACCGAGTTCTTCAAAAAGTTTGCGATTTTTTTCATCTATCATTACTCCTGCAACAACAAGCGGGCCAAAAAAATCACCTTTTCCAGATTCATCTGTTCCTATATATGAAGCTGCTTCAAAGTTTGGTAGTTCTGAAGTTTGCATTTCTTTTTTTTGCGATTGGTTTTTGATTATATTTTCTGAGCTTAATTTTTGTAAAATATTTTCAATGTTTTTTCCTTGCACTACAAACTTTCCAGAAGTGTAAAAAGCAGCTGTGAAATCTTGGTTTTTAATTTCCCAAAACGTGTACTGCTTGGGGTTTATTGTCACTTGAAAAATTTGTGCAATAAAATATTTAATCTCTTCCTGCTTTTTTATGTCAATTTTTTCTGAAAAAGTAGCCATAAAAGAATTTTAGCATAAAAATTATTTGTAATATAATTGTTTTATTAGTGAGTGAAAGGATTGTTTTATGAGTAAAATTAAAGTTGCAGTATGCGGTGCTTGCGGGAAAATGGGGCATGAAACTGTAAAGGCTGTTTTGGCTGATTCTGACTTGGAGCTTGTCGCAAAAATAGACCTTATATGTACAGGTGATGTTTTGTATGATTCTATTGAAAAGGCATATCAAGAAACGAAGTTTGACGTTTTGGTTGATTTCACACAACCGGTTTCAATATTTGAAAATGCAAAATTTTGTCTTGCAAATGGAATTAGACCTGTTGTTGGAACGACAGGCCTTTCGGATGCACAAATTAACACTTTGAAAAACCTTTCTGAATCAAACAATGTTCCTGCTATTATTGCTCCTAATTTTTCAACCGGGGCTGTTTTGATGATGATGTTTGCACAAAAGGCTGCAAAATATTTTGATAATGCAGAAATCATAGAGCTTCATCATAACCAAAAGAAAGATGCACCTTCTGGAACTGCAATAAAAACTGCCAAAATGATGGCAGAGGCAAATGAATCATTTACAAAAGGTAACTGTGAAGAATCTGAATTGATTGATGGTGCAAGAGGCGCTTCATCATACTCTGATATTCATATTCACTCTGTCAGAATGCCTGGATTTATGGCTTCTCAAGAAGTTATTTTTGGGTCAAACGGGCAAACGTTGAAAATTAGACACGATTCGTCTGAAAGATCTTGCTATATGCCTGGCGTTATTTTGTCAATAAAACACGTTATGTCGCATGATGATTTTGTATATGGGTTGGAAAATATATTGTAGTTTGATTTTGCTGGTGTTATGCCAGATTCAAACAATATTTTGAAAAGGAGAAAAAATGAGTAAACCAAATATAGCCGTACTCGGTGCAACAGGGGTTGTAGGAAGAGAAATCTTAAAAGTTATTGAAGAAATTAACTTGCCTTATGAAAACATAAAGCTTTTGTCAAGCGCAAGGAGCGCAGGTTCAAAAGTTGAATTTATGGGAAAAACCTTAACTGTAGAAGAAGCTAAACCTGAATCATTTGAAGGTGTAAATGTTTGTTTGGCATCTGCTGGCGGCTCTACAAGCCAAAAATTTGCTCCGGAAGCTGCTAAAAGAGGCTGCGTATTTATAGATAATTCTTCTGCTTTTAGAATGGATAAAGATGTTCCGCTTGTTATTGTCGGTGTAAACGATGATGATTTGAAAAATCACAAAGGAATTATTGCAAATCCAAATTGCTCTACTTCGCAGTTAATGTTGGTTCTAAAACCTTTAGACAATTATATTAAAATGAAAAGAATGATAGTTTCTACATACCAATCAGTCAGCGGGGCTGGAATAGAAGCAATTAATGAACTTACCGAAAATACTAAGGCTGCTTTGAACGGCGAAATTTTTGAGAATAAAAAATTTAGCAAACCTATTGCCTTCAATGTAATTCCGCAAATCGATTCTTTTTGTGAAAATGGCTACACAAAAGAAGAAATGAAAGTTACAGAAGAGACAAGAAAAATTATGCACTTGAAGAATGATTTTCCTATTTCTTGTACCGCCGTCAGGGTTCCTGTTTACAGAGGACATTCAGAAGCTGTCACAATTGAATTTGAAAAAGAAGTTTCTCCAGAAAAAGTAAGAGAGCTTTTATCAAATTCTTATGGCGTTGAAGTGGTTGATGATGTTTCTAACGGTGAATTCCCTACAGCTCTTTTCGCGGCTGAAAAACACCCTGTTTATGTCGGAAGAATCAGAAAAGATATCGCTTTTGAAAACGCTATTTCGCTTTGGTGTGTGGCAGATAACTTGCTTATAGGCGCTGCTCTAAACACTGTTAGAATAGCCGAAAAAGTTATCTCTATGAAATTGTATTAGATTTTTAAATTGCAAAAAGGGCGTTGCGCGAAGCGCAACGCCCTTTTTGTTTGAGATTACTCTCTTCAGCCTATCGATTAACCCTTGATAAGAGTTAAAGCGATTTGAGGAGCTGAGTTTGCTTGAACCAACAAAGTAGAAGAAGCAGATTGAAGAATTTGTGAAGAAACGTATGAAGCAGATTCTTCAGCAACGTCAGCGTCTTTGATTG
>JAEWYI010000028.1 GCA_023395735.1 Cyanobacteria bacterium OH_SFB_17 | reverse complement strand
GGGTTTTATACTTCGACAGACATTGTTTGATTTATTTAATGATTTTTGCTGTCGAGACTACAATCTAGTGTTTTAAAAGCCCCGGTTATTGCGGGGCTTTTGTTTTTCAAATTATCTGCAGCTTTATTATTCATCCTCTTCCTGTTCAAATCGCTGCCTAAAACATTCATAATCTTTCATTTCCTGTTCAGAGTTATTTAATGACATTGACTCCATTAGTTTTTGAATCAACGACAACAATTGGATTTGTTCTTCTTCGCTTAATCCTGAAAAAACATCCTTTGCGACTTGCGTTCTTCCTTCTTCCATCTTTTGTGCAAAAAAACGGCCGCCTTCTGTTAAAAAAATGTTGGTAATCCTTTTATCAGATTCATTTTGTCTTTTTTCTATATAATCGCCTGCTTCTAGTTTATTAATTAATTCACTTACAGATGCAGGAGCTATTCTCAACAAAACAGATAATTCTTTTTGGCTTATACCGTCTTTTTCGAGCAAAAACGCCAATAGTCTTCCTTGTCCGATTTTTTGTATCTCAGCCCCCATAGGATCTGAGGAGATTTGTCCACAAAAACGACCGCGATTACCATTATTGCCAAATGCCCCATGATGCCTGTGTTGACCGTGATGTTTGCATCCAAACCCTCTTCCCTGATGCAATTGTGAGAAAATTAAGCGAGAACACTTCATAAATTCATGAAACAAAATATTTGATGTTTCTTTGTTTTTTAAAAATTCTTTCATAAAAAAGCCTCCGTTATTATAATATAAATACTTAGGTACCTTACTATTATTATAAACGACATTTTTTGTTTGTCAATATGCTTAGGTACCTAAGTATTAAATTGTATTAACTGTTTAATTTTCTTCAAATTGATATGCCCAAGCTGAATGGTTGTGAATGCTTTCAAAAGCTTCGCATTCCACTTCAAAAGAATTTATAGATTTATTCGCTCTCAGCTCCAAAACAACATCGCGCAGTACATCTTCTACAAATTTTGGGTTTGAATAAGCTTTTTCGGTTACATACTTTTCATCAACTCTTTTTAAAAGAGGATAAACTTCACAAGAACCGCATTTTTCAATAGTTTTTATTAAATCTTCTATCCAAATATGTTTGTCTTCATCATAAGAAACCTTAACAGAAATTATTGCACGTTGATTGTGCGCTCCACAAGTGGAAATTTCTTTTGAACAAGGACATAGGGTCGTGACAGGAACCTTTACGCCTAATGTAAATTTATATTCTTCATTTTCTTTTTGATAATTATTTATAAGTCCTTCAAAAGAACATTCATAGCTCATCGGAGAAGAAAGCCTTGATTGAGGAGCTTTTTTGTCTATAAAACATTTAAAATTAAATTCCAACTCACCGCTTTGCGCATTTAATTTCTTGATTATGGCAGCAAGACAGCCTTTTATATCAACGCCCAAAAGATTTTTGTTTTCCCATTCGCTCAAAACTTGTACAAATCTGGACATGTGGGTGCCCTTGTAATGTCTTGGAAGAGAAACAGTAACTCTTGCGCTTGCATTAACTTCTTGATTTGACTCGTTTTTTCTTTGAATTGTAAGCGGAAGTTCAAGGTGTTTGACTCCGACTTTTTGTATATCCACACCTCGTGTGTCTTTTGAATTTTGTGTATCTTTTAGGTTTGTCATTATTTGTCTTCGTTCAAATCTATATTATCAAAACTTTGTTCTTCGAGCGCAAGCAAAAGTTTTAATGCAGCTTTTCTCTGTGTTTTTTTTGGAGCGGCTCTTAATAGCTCTATCGCTTTCATCACAACTGGGTCTTTATCATACCATCTGTTACCTTTGCCTTCGTATTCGTTCATTATTTGATAAACGTGCTCAATAACCTCTCCGGCAACCTGTTCTTGTAGCTGAAGTATAAATTCTGCCGCTGAGTTTTTTGTTTCGTCGCAAGAAAGCTGTAAAAGATCGAGCGCTTCTTTTAAAATCGGATCCTTGTCGTACCAACGTCTTTCTGACATACTTGCCCCTTTTATGTTTTAGTTCCTGTAAATATTTTATCATAAAATTTTTGTTTTATAATAATGTAACAATATAAAGAAAGAATTGTGAGGCAAAAATGAAACTACTTGTGTTAAACGGCCCTAATATCAACATGCTAGGAGTAAGAGAACCCGAAAAATACGGCACAACTTCGTTTGAAACACTTGAAAAAGAAATATACGCATATTCCTTTGAGCTAGGGATAAATGTTGAAACTTTTCAAAGCAACTCCGAAGGCGAAATTATAGACAAAATTCAACAATCTATCGCGACTTTCGATGGAATATTAATTAACGCAGGAGGCTACAGCCACACAAGCGTTGCGATAAGAGACGCAATCGCAGCAGTTTCTCTTCCTTGTGTAGAAGTACACATTACAAACATTTATGCAAGAGAAGAATTTAGACACAATTCTTTGGTTGCGCCTGTTTGCACAGGTCAAATTTCTGGTTTTGGTGCAAACAGCTACAAGCTTGGGATGAAAGCTTTGTTTGATATTTTGAAAAAATAACTTGAAAAAATAATTTAAAGCGGCTCTTTGAAAATTTCAAAAAGCCGCTTTTTTACAATTTATATTTATTTTTTAGTACTCGAGAACTTTTTTAACTTCTTTTTTGTAGATTTCTACGTTCGGTTGAATAACCTCTGGTAGCGGTGTATCTTTAGGAGTCACGTTCCCTTTTTCTTGTCTTACCATGTTTCCTGTGTACAAAGTTTCAAAATGCTTAAGCTCAATGAATTTTGCAACTGATTCCGGATTAAGATTTTTGAATTCAATCACAGAAACAGGGTGCTGAGCTGAATAAGCTGTCATAGCACCGCTAAGAAGTGCTTTTGTAGGCTCATCTTGAGGCTGAACAAATACAAACGTAAAGAAAGAATCTTTATTGTTTGGATCAAGATCAGATTCTGCATTGTAATGAAGATATCCAGGTCCGATATTTGTGTCTGTAGAAATATTAGATTTCAAAGACTCATTTTTCATTTGTTTTTCCCACAAAGTTGCTCCAGAGAAAGCGTCTCCAAAGTATTCAACGAAATGTTTTGTTTTGCCTTTTGTTTTTGCATCCAGGTTGAAAGCTGCCAACTGAAGTGCCGCGTTTTTCTTGATGTCTGGATTTAAAAATTCTTTTTGTGCAGCAAGGGATGCTTTAAGCATTTTTTCTGTATCTGCTTTGCTCACGCCGGCATAAGCCAAAGTGAAAATAGTAGCGTCATCAAAGATTGAAAATCTTCCGCCAACATCATCATGTACAAATCCTGAACCTAAAAACTCACCTTTATCTACAAGTTTTCTCAATTTGCTTTTTTCGCTTGATTGGTCTGTCATCGCAACAAATCTGTCAGAAACATCTTCTTTTTTAAGGTGTTCTTGCATCAATTTTTTTGCGTGTTGATATGCGATTGTTGTTTCTAGGGTTCCGCCTGATTTTGAAACAACCAAGAATTTTGTTTTATCTAAATCAAGACCTTTTGCAAAGTTTTTGAAGCTGTCAGGGTCGATTCCTGAATAAAAATGAATATGAGAATCTTGTGAAAGCATTTTCATCATAGCTTCTGTAGTATGACGTGAACCGCCTATACCAAGCACTGCCAAGTCAGTATATCCGCCTTTTTTTGCTTTTTGCGCAAGTTCATATATTCCGTCTAAATTTTTGATTTGATTTTCTGGCAAAACACCTATCCAATTAAGGAATTGGCCTTTTTTTCCTGCTCTTGCAGAAATATCATCAACCGCATTTTTTCCCATTTCTTTGTAGTTGTCCAATTCAATCGGTGCAACTAATTTAACCAAAACTTCTTTGTTATCTTTGATAACTATTCCGTTATATCCCAATGGAATGTTAGAAAGTTCTTTTGATTTAACTTCTTTATTTTGAGATGCTTTTTGTGTGTTTACCTGTTTAGGTTTTGCTGTGTTTACGTTTACAGGTGCATTTAACGAACTGTTTAAATCTATCATTTTATCCTCCTATTTCGACTTAGTTCCCACTAATTATATCTTTAGAATATTTAATTTTCAACAAAATAGCAAAAGTATTTGTGGTTGTTTATAAAAATGTTACAAACAATAATAAAATTGCATTTTTGCAAGAAGAACCTTTATAATGATTTTTATGGGAAACAGAAGAAAAATAACATTACTTATAGGAATTGTTTTGTTCGCTTTTATTTTGGAGCGAATTTTCATAACAGCTTCTTTGTTTGAAAAACTCGAGCTTATGACATACGATTTTAGAGCAAGAATTTCTACTGACAAAGGACTATTTGGGGATAAATTTAAACACGCAGACAAAAATATAGCGCTTGTTGTGGTAGATGACAACTCCAGAAGAGAAATTGCAAATTATCCACAGCTAAATCTTGGCTCCTGGCCTTGGCGAAGATCAGTCTGGGCAGATGTAATCAATTACATTGAAAAAGGGCAACCAAAAGCTATCATTTTCGATTTAACTTTTAACAACTACAACGAAGACATTCAAAACGATATAAAACTTTCAAATACGCTTAAAAAATACGACAACATTGTGCTTGCAACGGTTCTTAATTCGCCAAAAATAAATTCGGTCAGCGGAAAAGAACTTTCTAAAGAAAAGGTTAAATTAATTGTTAACAGCAATTATGCTCCTGTTCCTAAATCTCTGGACGTTGAGATAAAAGACAAAAAACTGGACAATTTAATCACTTACTATTCACATTGGCCTATTCCTGATATTTACACAAAACACAATACAATGGGGGTTGTAAACAAAGTCAGGGATTTTGATGCTGTCATTAGAAAATCCCAACCTGTTTTTAAGCTTGAAAAAGATGGTAAAACCTATTACATGCCTTCTCTTTCCTTTGCCGGATTTTTAAAATACATGGGAGAAGACGGCAAAATTGTAATAAAAGACGGAGTTTTAAATTACAAAGGAAGAAAAATTCCTTTAAACAAAAACGGCGAAGTAAACATTGGTTGGCACGGACCGGGACACGATTATGCTTTTATTCCTGTGTCAAAAATTTTGTTAAACAGTTATAAGCTAAAAAATGACAAAAACATTCAACCAGAATACTTTAAAGACAAGATTATCGTTATAGGAAGAAGCGAGACAGGTTCAGATATACACGCAAGCGCAGTCAACGCATTTTATGCAGGGGCGGAATCAAATGCTGTCGCTATAGACAATTTAATTAACGACGGAAGAAGCAAAATAGGCTCAAGAAAATTCATTACTGAACCCTCAATTACTATAGATTACATAATAACCATTTTTGCTTGTTTGGCAATTATCGGGATGGGGCTTGCATCAAAGAACGCTTTTCTTGCGTTTTTAAACAGTTTTACGTTTATAATTATATATGTTCTTGTATCTGTATTTCTTTTTTCAAATCCGCAGCTTAGAATCTGGATTCCGATTGTATCACCACTATATTATATGCTTGTGACTTCAGGAATTGTTTTTGCAATAAGACTGCAAAAAGAAATGGCAAAAAGAGAAACTATTACAAATATTTTCGGAAAATTTGTCTCCCCTAAGGTTTTATCCAATATCATGAAACACCAAGATAATCTTACCTTACGACACTCCAAAAAGAAAATCACAATGATGTTTTGCGATGTAAAAGGATTTACATCACTCAGTGAAAAAAGCGACCCTGAAGAGCTTATGACGGCTTTAAACGAACTTTTTAACGTAATTGTAGATATCATTTTCAAAAACAACGGAACTGTTGATAAATTTATCGGAGACTGTGTAATGGCATATTGGGGCGACCCGATTTCATCTGAAGAAGACGCCTATATGGCGGTAAAAACAGCACTGGAAATTAAGAAAAAGGTTCTTGAATTAAAAGAAAAAAATGAAAAAAACAATAAACTCAGCCTTGATGTCAAAATAGGTATAAACACCGGTGAAGCTCTTTTGGGATTGGCGGGTTCTGAGCAAATTATGAGCTACACGGCAATCGGAGATGCGGTCAACGTCGCATCTAGACTTGAATCTTCCTGCTCCAAACTTGAAAAAGATATTCTGATTTCAAAAACAACTTATGAACAGACAAAAGATAAAATTCAATTTGAAACTGTCGGGAAGATTTTTTTGAAAGGAAAAAAAGAAGAATTAGAAGTCTTTGAACCAATTAGCCTCATTAATTAATCTTTTTAAACACCTCTTTTTTTCAGTTATTTTATTGTTACAAACAATAATAAAATTGCAATTATGGATGAACAATATATAATATTAATTATGAAAAAGAATATTATTTTAATTTTAGCGATTATTTTTGTTGTTGTTTTGGTAGAAAGAACAATCTCTGCCACCTCATTTTTTGACAACCTTGAATTGATGACTTATGACATGAGGGCAAGATTTTCTTCAGAAACCAAAATTTTTGACGGAAAATTATCCACATCGGACAAAGATATTGTAATTGTTGCAATAGACGATTATTCAAAAAAACAGCTTCAAAAAAACCCGAGAATGGATTTGGGACCTTGGCCTTGGCATAGAGATGCGTGGAATGAAGTCGTAGAATTTATTGAACAGGGAAAACCAAAAGCATTGATGTTTGATTTAGTTTTTGAAAATTTGAACGAAAATTCTTGGAATGACAGAAGGTTTGCGCAAGTTCTAAACCGATATGACAATATTATTTTAGGTACGTTTTTAGACAATCCAAAAGTTAAAGACACGACTTTTACTAAAATGATAGATATTGAACCCAACAAATTTACTCCGACCTCTTCTCCTCTCGACGTTACTGTCGATGACAAAAAACTTGACGACAACATAACCTATTATACAAACGCGCCTGTTCATGATATTTACTCACAATCAAACATGTTGGGGGTTGTAAACAGGATTATCGACACGGATTCAGAGGTGAGAAAAACTCAACCTATATACAAGCTTGAAAAAGACGGCGAAACTTATTATATGCCTTCTCTTTCTTTCGCCGGTTTTTTGGAATATATGGGCGAAAAAGAACCTATAAAAATTAAAAACAAAAAAATATTATACAAAGGAAGAACCATTCCGATTGATAAAAACGGCATTTTAACTCTGAATTGGAGAAAATCAAAAGGGAGTTATGATTACATTCCTATCTCAAAAATTTTGTTAAATAACGGAGAAGAAAACGAGCTTCGCCCTGAATTTTTTAAAGACAAATTGGTCATAATCGGCCAAACTGCGGTTGGAAAAAATCTTGATATGGAAAGCTTTGTAAAAGGGAAATACACAGGGCCGGAGGCTATTGCGCTTTCTCTTGACAATTTAATCAACGACACTTACGTAAAAGATGCCTCTGTTAAAAATTTCATAACTGAAGTGCCCAAACCCGTTCAATTTCTAATAACAATTTTAGCATGCAGCCTTGTCGCGTTTTTATGTATGGTTTCAAAAAGCGCATTTATAGGATGTTTAAACGGGATATTAATGATTCTTTTATATGTAATTTTAAGCTTCTGGCTGTTTACTAATCCGACCTCAAAAGTTTGGATTCCGATTGTGGTGCCATTATACTATTTAACTTTGACTTCTGCGCTTGTATCGGCATATAGATTTTACAAAGAAATAACCAAAAAAGCTTGCTTGATGAACGTTTTTGGCAAATTTGTTTCTCCAAAAGTTCTTAGTTCTGTAATGAAAAACCCTGAAAAGATGGTGCTTAAAAATTCAAGAAAAAAAATTACTGTACTTTTTTGCGACGTGAAAGATTTTTCAAGAATGTCTGAAAAATATGACCCTGAAAAGCTTATTGAAAACTTAAACGAACTTTTTAAAGAAGTTGTGAATGTAATTTTTGAAAATAACGGAGTCGTTGACAAATTTATCGGCGATTGCATTATGGCCTACTGGGGCGATTTATCCGAATCCGACAATGACGCTTTTCTCGCTGTAAAAACGGCGCTCGAAATCAAGAAAAAAGTTGATGAACTTAAGATTAAAAACGCACTTGAAGGAAAAATTATATTTGATGTGAAAATCGGTATAAACACAGGCGAAGCTGTGCTTGGGATAGCGGGAACAGATAAAATCATGAGCTACACAGCAATGGGCGATGCCGTAAACACTGCGTCCAGACTGGAAAACGCTTGTTCTTCACTGAACAAATCCATTTTGGTTTCAAAATCCACTTATGACGAATCAAAAGATAAAATTATCGCACTTGAAGCCGGTGAAATTCTTGTAAAAGGAAAAGAAAACAAAATTAGAGTTTATGAACCAATCGGATTGATAGACGATTCAAATCAAGAGGCGCAAGAAAGCTCAAATGATTAATTTTGACCACCTTTCTCTAACTGCATTTTTAGAAGAAAACAAAGATTTTTTTATCAACTCCAGAGTACAAAAAATTCAGCAGCCAACAAGGCAAGAGTTAATTTTTTCAATAAGAAATTGCGGCAAAACAAAAAAACTGTACGTTAATATTTCGCCTAACTTTTTTCATATTTGCTTTGCAACAAAAGAAAATGAAGAAAAACGTTTTATCGAAATTCCTTCAAAACCGCCTATGTTTTGCATGTTACTTAGAAAACATCTTGAAAATGCAAAAATTTCTAAAATCACCCAACCTCAAGAAGAAAGAATTTTAGAACTATATTTTGAAACATATAACGAATTGGGTGAAAAAATTTATCTGTGCCTTGCCATAGAACTTATGGGAAAACATTCCAATGTTTGCCTTTACAACTACGACACAAACGTTATTATAGGCTGCGCTCATAACGTCGGAGCAGAAAAAAGCAGCGTTAGAGAAATGATGGGAGGGCTTCCCTACGCCTATCCACCAAAAGCTGTTAAAAAAAGTTTTTCTGGCCTGTATGATTTGATTAAAAATGATTCTTGCATCAACGATTCTATTGACAACTATTTTGCAGATATTCAAGAAAAAGAAAAAATTAAAAACCTAAAATCCAAACTATATTCATTTGCAAACGCAAAATTAAAAAAAGCAAAAATTACCCTGCAAAAAATTCAAAAACAAATTTCTACAGAAAAAGCCGACCAATACCGTAAAAAAGCCGATTTGATTATGGCTAATTTATACTCTGGAAAAGATTTTTCTAAAAAAATAGAAGTTTTTGACTATGAAATAAACGCCTCAATAAAAATTGAACTCGACGAAGAAAAAACCCTTAAAGAAAATGCCAACAAGTTTTACAAGCTTTATAACAAAAGCAAAGTTGCAAATGAAAAATCGCTTGAGATTGTCTCTCAACTTCTGTCCGAAATAGAATATTTAGAACAAATTATTTTCTCTATAGAAGAAGTAGAGACGTTAAAAGACTTGGTGGAAATTCAAGAAGAAGTGGAAATCTTCAAACAACCTAACTACAGTGAAAAAAAGAATTCTCGGACAAAATCAGCTAAAAACATTATAGAAGAAAATATTTTAACTTTCGAACATAAAGGTTTTACGGTCTATGTAGGCAAAAACAATAAACAAAACGACTACATTGTCTCAAAACTTGCACGCTCTGAAGATATTTGGTTTCACGTCCACAACTGCGCAGGGTCTCACGTTTTGTTGAGAGTAAAAGCCGGTCAAATTGTCTCAGACGAAATAATTTTTTTCTGCGCAAAACTTGCAAAAGAACATTCAACAGCAAAAATGACCTCGAAAATCGGCGTAATTTACACAAAAGCAAAAAACCTCAAAAAACCTCCTGCCGCCAAGCTTGGGTATGTTATATACAAAGGCGAAGAAGAAATTATTGTGTAAAAAGATTATTTTACTCCCTTTTGCATACTTATTTGCCCAAAAAGGTAATCTTTCTTTTTTACATCTTTAAATCCGGTTTTTTCGTAAATCTTTACTAATTTTTCCGGCGAAGGAAAATCTTCGTTGGATTCGGCTAAATACCTGTATGGAGTTTCGTCCCCATGAAAAACTTTTCCTAAAAAAGCAACCCAAATATACATATACGGTTTTAGAAAAAAATTGAAAAACTTATTCGGTTTTCCCAAATCCAAATTCACAAAAACTCCGCCTTTTTTCAACACGCGATGAATTTCATCAACAACTTTTTCTATATTTTCAACATTTCTAAGCCCAAAAGAAATTGTACACGCATCAAAACTTTCACCCTCAAAAGGCAATCCCATACAATTCCCTTGAACAAAATTAATACTTTGATGCTTTTTTTTCGCTATTTCCAGCATTTTTTGCGAAAAATCCATCCCGACAATTTCTGCTGTGGGATATTTTTTGTGCAAAATAAAAGCAATATCTCCTGTTCCTGTGCACAAATCCAAGATTTTTTTTGGCTCTTTTATCGAAAGATTTTCAAACACATCTTTTTTTATAAGATTATGAAGCCCAAAAGTCATTATATTATTCAATTTATCGTAATTGTTTGATATGTTATCAAACAATTTCCTTACAAACTCTGATTTCAAGCTGCGCCTTTCAATTATTTTTTAAAATAATCGCATATCAATGTTTTTTTTCGTGGCAAAAAATTTTTGATAATACCAAAAAAACTTTTAGATTCCATATCCTGAAGCTCTTTATGCAAAATTGCCTTTTCCAAAACAACTTTATTGTACAAATCAGAGCAAACCGTCGATTTGTCTACATGCGCCTTCAGCTTTTCCAGCTGAATCTCTTTTTCTTTTATGGCGTTTTTAATATTTTTTGAATTCTTTTTTTTCACAAGAAAGGGGGTTCCTTTTGCTTAGATGCACTCAACATGTATAAGATAATACGTTTTTCCCCTTTTTAAATCCGCTTAACGGTGGATTTATTGCAACAAATTGTGAAGCACAAAACAAAATTTTATCTGCCCAAAGCTCCTGCTAGTATTTATTTCCCGAATTAATTATTCAATAATTTTTGCAAGTTTAAACAGATAATCATCATTTGTTCTGGTCATCATCGGCGCAGGGATAAAGTTTTCTTTAAATTTTTCAATCGCGTATCTGTCTGTCATTCCTGAAATATAATCACAGACTATCCTATATGCCCTTTGTTCATCGCAACTTTTCATCATTATTTCAAGATAATATTTAAAAAGTTCTTTTATAATATTTCTTGCTTTGCCCTCTTCAAGCTTTGCCGGAGAGTCGACATAAACGTTTTGAAACATCCATTCTCTCAACTTTGTGGTATATCCCCAGCCCTCTTCGCTCATAGAAATTGTTTTTTTGCCGATTGAATTTGAAATAATTTCCTCAATCATTTTATTTAATCTTCTTTTGGAGTTGGAAGAAAAATACTGGATACAATCTTTAGGCAAATCGCTTTCTGAAATTATTCCAGCCCTGATTGAATCATCTATGTCGTGATTTATATATGCGATTTTATCTGCAAGTTGAACCACTTGCGCCTCAGGGGTTTTAGGCTGGAAGCCCCAAGTGTGGGTCAAAATACCGTCTACTGTTTCTGCACATAGATTTAAGTTTTCCAACACCTCAACCACTCTTACACTTTGCAAATTATGATGAAATCCTGTCGGCATAAGTTCGTTCAAAACCCCTTCTCCGCAATGCCCAAAAGGAGTATGCCCCAAGTCGTGTCCAAGAGAAATCGCCTCGGTCAAATCTTCGTTCAAATCAAGCGCCCTTGAAATTGTTCTTGCAATTTGTGAAACCTCTAATGTATGAGTTAGTCTTGTTCTGAAGTGGTCGTTGAAAGGCGATAAAAACACTTGGGTTTTATGTTTCAGCCTTCTAAAAGCTTTTGAGTGAACAATTCTATCTCTGTCTCTTTGAAAATTCGTTCTTAAAGAGCAATCATCTTCTTCGCTTTTTCTTCCTTTTGTAAATCTGCTTTTTGTGGCAATTTCGCTCAAGGTTTCAAGCTCTCTTTGTTCCAGTTTATATTTGATTGTATCTTCGCTTTTTGTTGTCATAATTGAATTATACTACAAAATTTGTTTGGGGTATAATATTTAGGAGAATTAAGGTTGGTGATGAGATGAAAGAACTTTTTAATAACTATGTACAATCCTTGGAAACATATATTATGTTTCAAATTGGAGAAGAAGCTGCAAGATTGGCGCCTGAGCTTAAGGAAAAAGGAAGAGCGCCTATAAAATTATCGATGGGTGCACCTGTTAAAAACCCGCCTCTATTTGTTATAGACAGACTCAAAAAAGCACTTGATGATGAGGGTATACATTCTTATTCAAGCCCTAAAGGAGAAAAATATTTTCTTGATGCGGTTAAAGTAAGAATGAAAGAAAGATTTGACGTAGATCTTGATTCTCAAAAAGAAATTTATTCTCTTATCGGCTCAAAAGAAGGCATTGCAAACTTAATAAGAGCGCTAATTAACCCAACACCGAAAGAATCAGAACGCGATATAATCCTGATTCCTGACCCTGGATATGCTTCTTACAAAGAAATGATTAAAGTTTCAGGCGGGCTTGCATACTCGCTTCCGATGACTTTTGAAAACGAATTTATGCCTGATTTAGATTCCGCTTGGGAAAATATGAAAAAAGAAGGCTATGATGAGAAAAAAGTTAAAGCTCTCATTATAAATTATCCTAACAATCCGCTTGGAGCAACCGCTACACTCGAATATTTTAAACATGTGGTCGAGTTTTGCAAAAAACACAACATTCTTTTAATCTCTGATGCAGCATACACAGATATGTATTTTGATGAAAACAAAAAACCGCCGAGCATCCTTCAGGTTGAAGGCGCAAAAGACGTTGCGGTTGAATTTTTCTCTTTTTCAAAACCTTATGCGATGACCGGCTGGAGATTGGGTTGGATTTGCGGAAATTCTGACGTAATTTCTATTTTTGGAAAACAAAAAACAACGATTGACACAGGTATTTTCAAAGCTCTTCAAAAAGCAGCTTCAGAAGTTTTAAACTCAAAAGAAGGCGAAGAATACATATCAGAAGCCAATCTTGGATTCAAAAAAAAGCAAGAAATAATTTCTAAAGGGCTAAAAGAACTCGGATGGAATATGGAAAAATGTATTCCGGATGCGACTTTTTACCTTTGGCTTCCAATTCCGCCAAGATATAAAACCTCAAAGGAATTCACTGATGACTTAATGAAAAAATCTGGTATAATAGTGGTACCAGGACATGCTTTTGGCAAATACGGTGAAGGATTTTTCAGAATTTCAATTGTTTGCACGGACGAAAACCTTCAAGAAGTTGTCGACAGAATGAAATTGGACGGTTTTTACTTCAATTAAAGTTACCAAAGATTACTATGTAATCGAGAAAGGATTAAATATGGCAAGGAAAATTTTTCTTACATTTGTTTTGTTACTAAACTTTTTTATAACTCAAGTAGCTGCAAATGCTTCTGACCAATATAAAAAAGACTTTTTTACAAATTCAGTTCAAAAGAAAATCGAAAAAAATTGGATTGTGCCTTATAGCTCTCCTAACGTGAGCACTGTCGTTTCTTTCACTGTAAATGTTGACGGAACAATTTCTCCTGTTGCTGTTATAAGAAGCTCTCAAGACGATAAATTTGATAAAAGCGTTGTAGAAGCGGTGGCAAAAGCATCTCCTTTTGAAACTGCAAATGTAACTTTAACAGAGCCGGTAAAAGTTGAATTTTTCTTCAGCCCATCTTTTAATGTTGCAAACATAATCGAAACAAAACCTGAAAAAAGCCATATTGTTTATGTTTCAGACAGATCAAATTATATTGATTTCAGCGATTATATAGACAATTTGCAAACAAAAATCAACGCAAATTGGACTCCAAAACCTTTCGCAAAAGAACGTGAAAATATTTTGCTTATAAAAATCGACAAAGACGGCGCCTTGGGTGATATTTCAAGACTAAAACCATCTCATGATTTGTGGTTTGACGTTAGTGCAATCGATGCGATTAACAAATCTGTGCCGATGGATGCTTTTCCTGACAGAATAAAAGCTCCTTGCACAAATGTTCAACTTAATTTTCATTCAAAAAGATACAAACTTGAAAACGGCGAAAAAGTTTCTACCCACTTTGTCAGAGCAAGTGTAATGAACATTGAAGGATATGACAAATATACAGCACAAGTGGATAGGATTTTCAGAGAAAAACTTGCGGGTTTTGGAACAATCAGATCAAAAAGAGCGGTTGTTGAAGCTCAAATCAACAGAGTCGGAAAACTCAAATACGTAAAAATTCTTGAATCTTCAGGAAGCAAACTGTTCGACAGAAGGGTTATATTTACATTAAAAACCGCCGCTTTCCCTTCATTCCCAAGTACAATTGAGACCGATTCTCTAACTCTAAAATATGAGATTTTAACAGGAATTACAACAGGAACAAGAATTTTTTCAAAAATAGACAAATAATTAATTGAGAATAAAAAACATAAAAGAGCCGGACCAGTGGCCGGCTCTTTATAATCAGCAAGAGAGGAAGTTATGAGCATATTAGATTCAATTTTAATCCCCGTTATCGGGTTTATAGAGCACACTATCGAGACAATGGGCCCTTTTGGTGTGTCTTTGTTAATGGCTATAGAATCGTGCAACGTACCATTGCCGAGTGAAGCAATTTTGCCGTTTGCGGGGTTTATGGTGAGCAAAGGAGTCTTTTCTATCCACGCAGCGGCTTGGGCAGGAGCTTTAGGTTGCGTTTTGGGGTCAATTCCTTCATATTATTTAGGATATTTTGGTGGAAGACCTTTTGTTGAAAAATACGGAAAATGGTTTTTAGTTTCTAAACACGATTTGGAAATGGCGGACAAGTGGGAGCAAAAATACGGTAATTTAGCATTTTTCATCTGCAGAATGCTTCCTATCGTAAGAACTTTTATTTCCCTTCCTGCGGGGATTTTAAAAGCTAACTTGCCGCAGTTTTTGACTTTTACCTTTTTAGGTTCACTTATCTGGAGCTACCCGCTTGTTTATGTCGGAATGAAATTGGGCGAACACAGAGAAGCTTTAAAAGTTTTTTGGCACAAATTCGACATTGCAATTGTTCTTGTTTTGGGAGTTCTTTTTATAATGTATTTGGTCAACCACTTCAAACATTTAAAAGATAGCTAATAGATTATTTTAAAAAATTTATATTTTAAAAGGGTGTAGAATTAACCGCACCCTTAATTTTTTTCCTTATCTAATTTTAAATTCTATTATCCCAAACTCCGCCTTTTCGATTTACTACTCCGTCATATCCTGACCAAATTCTAAAAATTCCGGTAAAACCTAAAAGGGCATGAACTGCTGCCTTTTCTGTGTTTTTCTCATCGTTCATCAACTGCCCTATGCCAGGCCAAATAATTAAAGAAAGAGCTCCTGCTCCAATTGATTTTGGGGTAACTGCACTATTTTTACCATGTGTACCGTGATATTCTATTTTTGATGTTGCTGCAAAGCTTTGAGCCCCAAACATAATCATTGACATAATTAAAACTAAAGAAAAATATTTTTTTATCATTTTATCCCCCTATTTCTTCCAATCGTGGTTTTCTACCACACGATTTGTCCTCATCGCAAAAACCAAGACGCTCACATTTCGGAACCAAGTATGATTTTAGCCAAGGTTCTTCTTTAACAAGTTCATCGCACATCATTTTAACCATTACTCTGATTTCATACTGCGCTCTTGTACAAAGCCTTAGATTTGCAAGGTGAATTAATTCTCTAAGATTCAAACTTGTTACAAGAGAAGAGGCTGCTGCGTTTGGAAGAACGAAACGTGCATCTTCTGCAGGGATTCCTGCTTCTGTAAATTCTGTATAAATTTCAGAAATTTTTGTCATAAAATCTTCAAATTTTTCTTTCAATTCAGGATTTTTTTCAATTGTCGGAGGAATAATATAGTCAAATTGCCCTTTTTCTTTCACATATCTTTGAGATTTTTGAGAAAAAGACATGTGGCGATGTCTGACAAGCTGGTGAGTACATGCTCTTGAGACATTTGAAATTGCAAAACTTACCTGAATATGTTCTATCGTTGAATAATGTCCTGAAGAAATAACTCGCTCGATTAATTTGAGCATCTTTTCTTTATCATCGGTACTTTTGTAAATATTTATCGGTGAATCTGCACTATAGCAAGTTCTACAAGCTGTATAAACCGTTTTAAGCATGTTTTCCGGTTTTGATATCAAATTAACTATTGGTTTATTACTCATTTTTCTCCGACTCCTTTTTACAAGCACTTTTGGGCTATTCTTTTATTTATTTTACTACATACAATTATAGCCCGCTTCTTGCAAAGGGGCTATAATTTCAATTAAATTTACAAAAAACAAACTATTTGTTTTGCTCGTAACGTTTTTTGAATTTTTCGATTCTTCCTTCAGAGTCAAGAATTTTTTGTTGACCCGTGTAGAATGGATGGCAGTTGTTGCAAATTTCAACTGTAAGGCCTTCTTCTATTGAACCTGTTTCGATTTCGTTTCCGCAAACACATTTAATTGTTGTTTTTTTATAATCCGGATGAATTGCTTCTTTCATTTTAGTATCCTTTCTAAATTTTCGGCTGATACTATTATACATGCCTAAATTTTTTCATGCAAGAGGGTAGATGTTTGAATTAAAAAATAATTCATTTATAAACCTTCTTTTTATTTTGTAATATGCGCTTTTTCTTTTCACCAAGCCTTTTTAAGGGCTGTTCAAATTAAGGCTAACCTTTTTTAAAAAACTTAATTATTCTTGAGGAACAAGAACTTCATACCCGCCTGATTTCAAGAACATTTCTTTTTTTGCTTCTTTCATATCTTCTTGAACCATTTCTTTTACAAGAGCAGGAAGGTCATATTTTGGCTCCCAACCAAGTTTTTTGCGCGCATTTGTAGAATCGCCCAACAACAAATCAACTTCTGTAGGTCTGAAGTATTTAGGATCAACTTCTACAATAACTTTTCCTGTTGCTTTGTCAACACCTTTTTCGTTTACGCCTTCGCCGCTCCATTCAAGCTCAATTCCAAGCTCTTTGAAAGTCATATTACAAAAATCTCTGATTGTTGTAGTTACGCCTGTTGCAAGAACGAAATCTTCAGGTTTGTCTTGTTGTAGGATTCTCCACATGCCTTCTACATAATCTTTTGCATGACCCCAGTCACGTTTTGAATCAAGGTTTCCAAGATAAATTTTGTCTTCTATTCCCAATTTTATTCTAACTGCTGCACGGGTGATTTTTCTTGTAACAAAAGTTTCGCCTCTTCTTGGGCTTTCGTGGTTAAACAAAATGCCGTTGCAAGCAAAAATATCATATCCTTCTCTATAGTTTACGCAAATCCAATAAGCATAAAGTTTCGCGCATGCATAAGGTGAGCGCGGATAGAAAGGGGTTGTTTCTTTTTGAGGTGTTTCTTGGACAAGTCCGTAAAGTTCTGATGTAGAAGCTTGGTAAAATTTAGTTTTCTTTTCCAATCCTAAAATTCTAATAGCTTCCAAAATTCTAAGGGTTCCTAATCCGTCTGCATTTGCCGTATATTCAGGGCAGTCAAAAGAAACTTTAACGTGAGATTGTGCAGCAAGGTTGTAAATTTCATCCGGCTGTATTTCTTGAATAAGTCTGATTAAATTAGTGCTGTCTGTTAAATCTCCGTAATGAAGTTTGAATTTTAAATTGTTGTTATGCGTATCTTGATACAAATGATCGATTCTTGAAGTGTTAAATGAAGAAGCACGTCTTTTCATTCCATGAACTTCATAGCCTTTTTCAAGTAATAATTCCGCCAGATAAGCACCATCTTGTCCTGTAATCCCTGTAATTAATGCAACTTTTGCCATTATTTCCCCTTTTCATTTAATTCCTATGCTTATAAACATTCTACTACAAAAAGAAGAATTTTTTTAATTAATGAAAATGTGTTTTTTATTTTTAAAAAAATATCCGATATCCTCCAAAAAGATGATTGATTGAAGTTTTCCTTATGATAACTTTAATTTGTTGAGTTAAATAATAAGAGAGGCGTATTATATGGAAATCAGAAGCATTTCTCAGAAAATTTTCAAATCTGGTCAAAATAGCAAGGTAGAAAACAATTCCCGCCAAACAAACCCTTTTGGCGTTAATTTTCAAGGAAATATCATAAAAGCTGATGTTTTTGAAAGATCAGAAGCTAAATTAGGTCAAAAAATAGCACAAAAAGGCAAAATGCTTTCAAGTGCAATCGTTGGGTCTATCAACTCTGTTAACAAAGCTATCAGCCAAAGATTAGATTCCGTTGTTAGAGTCGGCAAAAACCTTAGACAAAACGTGCTAAAAGCAGGCGAAAGAGTTTCCAGCTTATGGGCACAAGCAAAAAGTATAGAAATTTCTTTGGGTATGCCAAAAATGAGAGACTTGGCCTTGATTCCAAACGAATACAATATCACCAGACTAAGCAAAAAAGAACCTTCCGCTCTTGGTGATTTACTAAGAGAAGAAATTGCTTTGAGACAGAGAGGATAATTTAAATGAACAGCGATAAAAAAATTGAAAATATAATCGAGGCGCTTGCGCGTCACCAAGACAACAGCTCTGTTGCTGTGTTAGAAGAAATCGGCACAAACTGCTGTGATGACGACGTAAGAAGATTGACAGCAAAAGCATTGGTAAAAAGAAACTCTAAAGATTCTCTTTCTATCGTCATCTTGAAAGAAGGAAAAGGAATCAACGATTTGAATACTAGCGTTGCCATGAGCACAATCAACGACCTTCTTTCTCTTGAAGACAAACAAGAAGCTCTAAAAATTCTTGATATGGCTGAAGAAGGCGAATTTAACAATGTTGTTAAAGAAACCGCTCGCTCCGTAAAAGCTTTAATGGCTTTTTCATAAAAATTATTATATTAAAAAAGCGCCTAAAATAATATTTTAGGCGCTTTTTTTTATTTTATTTTATTTTTTCAGACGGAATCAAAGCTCTTATTCTTAAATATCTGTCTAATTCTACTCTGGTTTTTCTCAAATTATCATACAGTGTGTTGCTTATCAAAACTCTGTTGTCGAGCTTTGGATCGACTATATACATTGTAGGAAAACCGCCAAGTGCATATTCGTCAATTGTTTTTTTGTATGCAGGATTGTCAACATTAATCATAACAAAGTTATATTTTTCTTTGTAAACATCAGAAAGAATTTTAAACTTTGGCATAAACTTCATACAATATGTACACCAATCTGCATAAAATAAAACTATCGAAGGTTTGACATCTTTATTTGCCTGTTCAAAAGAAATTCCGATTTCATATTCAGATGGTTTTATATCTGTTTTTGGCCCAAAAGCCCTAACAGAAGTTGCAACCACTGTAAAAATGACAAATGAGATTAGTAAAATTTTTTTCATTTTTGCTCGCTTTCTTAATTTAAACTTTTTTGTTTATTAATTTAGTTATTAAACCTGAAATGAACGATATCTCCGTCTTGAACAACATATTCTTTGCCTTCCATTCTGGTAAGTCCTTTTTCTTTGCACGCAGCATAAGAACCACACTCAATAAAATCTTTGTAAGAAGTAACTTCTGCTTTTATAAATCCTTTTTCAAAGTCCGTGTGAATAACTCCTGCTGCTTGAGGTGCCTTTGCACCTGAAGAAATTGTCCAAGCTCTGACCTCAATTTCTCCAGCTGTTATATAAGTTCTCAAATCAAGAAGATGATAAACAGCCTTAATCATTCTATTAATGCCAGAATCTTCTATCCCAATTTCTTTTAAATACTCTTTTGCTTCTTCTTCGCCAAGTTCTGCAAGCTCAGATTCTATTTTTGCAGAAACCAAAACAACATCTGCGCCGTGAGATTTTGCATATTCTTCAACCTGTTTTGTGTAAGAATTTCCTTCTTTCAAGTCGTATTCCGTAACATTTGCACAATAAATTACCGGTTTTGTCGACATCAAATGAAGCGTTTTTACTACAGCCTGCTCATCATCACTAAAATGTTCTTTTACATTTATAAATTTTCCCTCTGAAAGCAATTCAGACAGTTTAGAAAGAACAGTATTTTCTAAAACGGCAGCCTTGTCTCCCGATTTTGCAAGTTTTCCTGTTTTTGCCTGACGCTTTTCAACTGTGGATAAATCTGCAAGTGCAAGCTCTGTATTTATCGTCTCGATATCATCAAGCGGATTAACTTTACCTTCTACGTGAATTGTGTTTTCATCATCAAAACATCTTACAACTTGAATAATCGCATCAACTTCTCTTATTGTATGCAAAAATTGGTTTCCCAATCCTTCGCCTTTGCTCGCACCTTTTACAAGTCCTGCGATATCAACAAATTCAACGGATGTAGGAATCACTGTATTTGTCCCAACAAGTTTTTGCAAAATATAAAGCCTTTCATCAGGAACATTCACAACCCCAACATTCGGCTCAATTGTACAAAACGGGTAATTTGCGCTCTGCGCGTTTTTCGCACTTGTTAGTGCATTAAATAAAGTTGATTTTCCAACGTTTGGTAATCCTACAATTCCGGCTCTAAGCATTTTTAATCCTTTTCTTTTGTCTTTTTACAAAATTATATCATAAAAATTAAGCCTTTTTTAAACCCTACTAAACCAGACTCATTTGAAATTACAAAAAAGGTCGATATATACATCAACCTTTTTAACTTTATTTATAAAAATTTATTATATTTTTATAGACTTACGCCCTTTGGAACAACCGTCACACCGTCAGGTGAAACATAAAATCCGCGTTGCTCGTCTTCTTCTCTATTAAACCCTATTCTGGTGTTAGAAGGAATCACAACGTTTTTATCTATTATTGCGCGTCTGATTTCTGTTCTTCTTCCGATAGAAACATTTTCCATCAAAATACTCTCAGAAACTTGAGCATAACTGTTAATTCTTACTTTTGGCGCCAAAATACAGCGAGAAAGGCTTCCGCCAGAAATTATGCATCCTTCTGAAACCATTGAGTTTGTTGCCATACCGACTCTGTCTCCTTCCTGCCAAATAAATTTTGCAGGAGGATAATTATAATTAAATGTTCTCAAAGGCCATTCTTTTGAATACAAATTCAACTCCGGATCATAATCCAACAAGTCCATATTTGCCTGCCAATATGCGTCAATATTTCCTACATCTCTCCAGTAACCTTTTTCTGAATCTGTCATTCCCGGAAATTTGTTGCTCATAAAATCATATACATAAATATTCTTGCCTTCAGAAAGAAGGGCAGGAATAACATTTTTGCCGAAATCATGGTTTGAATTTTCTTTGCATGCATCTTTAAAAAGTGCATCTACCAAAATATTTTTATTAAAAATATAATTACCCATAGAAGCCAAACACATATCAGGGTTTCCAGGAATTGTTTTTGGGTTCTGCGGTTTTTCTTCAAAACCAACCAAGCGCCAATTTTCATCGACTTCCATTACACCAAATTCTCTTGCTTCATTTATCGGAACCTGTATCGCAGAAATTGTCAAATCCGAAACTTTTTCCTTGTGATAATTCAACATTTGCGAAACATCCATCTTGTAAATATGGTCGCCGCCAAAAACGCAAAGATAATTTGGGTTTGCATCCAAAATTTGATTTATGTTTTGAAAAACAGCATCTGCTGTTCCCATATACCAATCTCCGCCTGTTCTCATCTGAGCAGGAACCAAATCTACATACTGATTCAAAAACGGAGACAGTGACCACCCTCTTGTGATGTGCTTGTTTAATGAGTCTGATTTGTATTGTGTTAAAACTTTTATCTTGAAAAAACCGGAGTTGATAAAATTGTTCAAAACAAAATCAATAATTCTATATCTTCCGCCAAAAGGCACAGCAGGTTTTGCACGGTCTCTTGTCAAAGGAAACAATCTTTTTCCCTCTCCGCCGGCTAAAATCATTACTAAAACATCTTCGTTTGCCATAAACACTCCTATAATTATTAAAATTATAATATAAACCATAAAATATTGCACTAATCCAAAATAATGAGATTTGTATAACTTTTGTGTTGCCAAAATTAAACTTTGGTTGTATTTTTCGGCTATTTTTTTATTTTTTTTCTACGCAAAAAACATAACTTGAATTAATTTTTTTATAAAAAGAAACGTCTTGAGTGTTTATCCACTCCAAAACATAGGGAATAACCTCTTTTCCTGAATATTCAAATGATAAGAAAAACCAATATTTTCCTTTTTTAAGATTATTCAAAAATTTAAAATATTCTTCTTTTCCAAGCCCGGTAACATTATCTCTAATCATCTCGTTTTTTAAGTTATAAAAAAGAGAATAATAAGCAAACTCTGTATCAGAAGCCCTGTTTATAACAATTTTATCTTGTGGTTTTATATTTTCTGCCAATATTTTCATCGCTTCTCTTGGGTTTTCTCCTCGCTCTAAATTCTGGTTTGAAATATAATCATACAAATTTGTGACTTGTGGAAAAAATAATAAAAAGCTTGCAAAAACAATAAAAATAGATTTGAAAATCCGCTTTTTCTCTATTTCTTCTGTTGGTGCAACAACAAATATTATAAAAACAGGAAGCAAAAACAAAATTAACCTATCTGCAAAAGGATATATTCTTAAAAAAGAAAACAAAAAACAAAAAACAACAGGAAAAACTAATAAATTAACTGCTCTTCCCTTTTTTTTGTACAGCAAAATTATTCCCCATACTATAAAAATTAAAGCAAATAATACGGCAGATGCCGGATAAAAATAATAATCAAGAGCATTTCTTATCAATACAAAAAAGTTATCACTCGTTACAAAAGAATTAGACCAATAATTTGCCATTCCGCCAAAATTTTTGTTTTTTTCAAGCATTACAATTAAATTAACAATACCCGAAAAGAGTGTTGGAATAAAAAACATAATCTTTTTCTGCCAATGTTTTTTTATATCCTTAAAAAACAAATAAACAAAACCGCCCGCAATTGTAAAAACAGAAACAAATGAAAACCAAGTACACAAAGACATTATAGAGCCATAAATAAATAATTTTTTTAACGTGTATTTTTCAAAATCAACCTTCTCAAAAAAGATTATGCTCAAAATAGTTAATAAAACATCTATCCCGTAGAATTTAAGTTCATAAGCATAATTTATTAATTCATAATTTATACAAAACAAAAAAACCGCCAAAAATAACGAGCTTTTTTTGTTTAAAAAAGTTTTTGCCAAAAAATAAAAAGAAAATAAACTCAAAAAACTTGCAATAAAAGGAATTATTCTCAAAGAAAAATCAGAAAAACCCACAATCTGCGTAACAGCTTTTGTAAATATCAAACAAAAAGGGGGTGCCATCTGCAAAAATTTTAAAGTACCAAAAAGCTCTCCATAGCCTAACGCTTTTATATTCCAACCCAACGCACACTCATCATGCCAAAAAGATGGATTGTATAAAAATCCTTTTAATCTTAACAAAATTCCAAAAACTAAAAGAAGTATTATTAATAAATTAAAATTGTTTTTTTTAATAAATAAAAAAATATCTTTCAAAAATTATACCTTTTTGATTTCTGCAAGAGACGGATCCAAAAGCCTTCTTCCAACATTTTCAAACAATATTGAACAAAGTGTTTTTGATCCGTATGTAATTAATTTTTCAACGGTTCCTTTTCCGTATTTTGGATGAGTAACCAAATCACCCTGCGCAATTTCATCTGATTGAACAATCGGTTCTATCTCTGCATCATAAATAGGAACAGCCGGTTTTGTCATCTCTACAGGAATAATATCTGAGGCTGATGGATGTTTTTCTTCTTCTGGATTATTTAAAAAATCAGAAAATGCTGATTTTTGTTCAACTTCTTCTTCCTCATATATTTCTTCTTGAGGCTCTTCATAACCCAACTCATCAGAAATTGTATCTATTGATTCATCTATTTCTTGATTTTCTTGTTCTTCTTCAATATTTTCAATATTTATTTCATCTAAAATATCTAAATCTTCTTCTGTTAAATCAATTTCTTCATTAATTTCTTCTTCTACAAAATTTGGAGCTGATATTTCTTGTTCCTTTTCTATTTCTTGTTTTGGAACTGTATAAATCTCATTTAAATCTTTGTTTATTTCTTCGTCCAAAGAATTTTGACCATATTCTTCTTCTTGATAGATTTCTTCCGTTTTTTCTTCTTTAAACAATTTTGAAATATCTTCAAGCTTTACTATCAAAGGAAGATGATGCGTTGATTTACCCCAAACAATATATTCGTTTTGATTGAGCTTGTTTAAAAAAGAACTGTATCCTGCAAAATCGTTCTGCTGCTGAATAGGTGCAAATAAAATAAAATTGGATGATAACTGCTTTATTTCTTTTAAATATTTATATCCGTATTCGCTTATTATTATTGGAAAATCTTTTTTTGTTGTAAATATTTGTTTTAACAATTTTTTGTCTGTATTTTCATTTTTTACATTTATAAAAACATAAAACTCTTGTTTAATTTCATCTAAAACAGATTGAGCAAATGCAATAAATTCTCTCTGCATTAATTCATCAATTTTTGAAATATCAAAAACTGTTATTTTTTCATTTAAAAGATTTTCTTTTAACGACAAAAACTCATCTCTTTCTTGGGCAAAAATATTTTCTTCTTTATATTTTAACAATTTATTTTTCAACAAAACTAACTCTACCAGCTCTGTTTCATCATATTGGTCATCTACAACATTTTTAAACGTTGAAAATGGAAGAAATTTTTCCGGCAAATTTTTAATATATTCTTGAACTTCTAAAAATATTTCTTGTATTGTGGCTTTTGTTTCGGCCTTTGCGTCTAAAAGCCCTTTTTCATATATAAAGTTAATCGAATCATTATTTAACGGAAGTTTGAAATTTTTTGTAGCTTTTATTTTTTTATCAAATTCATAATTTCCAAACCCATCTATTATCAAAACTTTTTTGTTTTGTTTTTCTAATTGAGAAACAAAATTGTTTACCAAAATATTTGTATCTTCTGAATTTTCGGAACAAATTAATAATTTTTCTTCCAACAAACTTCTATCCAAATTGAATTGAGTTTGTTGTTGAGCAAGCTCTCCTATAAACAAAGGATTTTGAATTGGTAAAAGTCCCAATAAGTCGTTTGTTGCAACAGGTTCAATAATTCCGTTTATTGATGGAATAGAGCCGTTATAATTTGTTATCACACCTTCTTCATTAAAATTAAATAATAGTTTCAATACGGCAAAATTTCCACTTTGGTTAGATTCAAGATATATTATTTGTGCAATAAAAGCTTGTGCAGAATCTTTAACTGTTGCAAAACCAGATAAAAAAGGTTTTTCTCCTTCTTCAAAACTTGCTTTTACTAAATTATTTTTGACCTCAACTATTTGCATACTCTTTATTTATTCCTTTTGGATAAATTTTACAATAAAAAATCGAAATAGTAAATAGAACTATCATTTAAAAAATAGTTTTCTACAAACATTCAAAAAATAATGTAGAAAACTATTTTATTTTCTACAATTTCCTTCTTCTTTTTTATAGTATTTTGTTTTCTACAATTTAATACATTTTTTATACATTTATTTTTTATGTTTTTCTACATTTTTTCAACATTACAGATAACTGTTTTTATTAAACAAAAAACCATTTTCTACAAAAAATGATTGCTTATTATTATTACTATTTATTTTATATATTATTATATAATTAATTATAAATAAGGAATGTAGACAAATAGAGGTTTAGAAGCTTGGAAGTTCAGAAGCTTGGTTATTTTTTTTCAAACAATATTTTTTTGTGATACGTTTTGTTTTAGAATTAAACCAATAAACAAAACCTCAAAGCTTCCAAAACAAAGCTTGTAATCCTCTGCTTTCCATATTCATTTTTGTGCTAGAATTTAAAAAAAGGAGAGAATGCATGAATAATTTTGAATTTTGTTGTCCTACTCATTTGGTTTTTGGGAAAGGGTCTATTTCCAAGTTAAGAGATTTGGTTGATGTTAATAAAAAAATATTATTGATATATGGCGGTGGCTCTATTAAGAAAAACGGGGTTTATGATCAGGTAAAAGAGGCTTTGAAAGGATATAATGTTGTTGAATTCTCAGGAATTGAGCCAAATCCTACTTTTGAAACCTGTATGGAAGCAGTAGAAGTTGTAAAAAAAGAAAATATAGATTTTTTATTAGCTGTTGGCGGTGGGTCTGTGTTGGACGGTACAAAATTTATTGCAGCTGCATCTAAATATGAAGGAGAAAATCCTTATGAGATAGCGATGTATGAATTGAATATAGAAGATGCGCTTCCATTAGGATGTGTAATGACCCTTCCAGCAACAGGTTCAGAGATGAATTGTGGTGCTGTTATTTCAAGAAAAAGCACTCAAGAAAAATTTGCTTTTCACAGTCCTTTGGTTTATCCAAAATTTTCTATAATTGATCCAGAAAGTACGTATACTTTGCCTGTTCAACAGGTAAGAAACGGTATTGTTGATACTTTTGTGCATGTTATGGAACAATATGCGACTTATGATGTAAATAGCCCGCTTCAAGATTATTGGGCTATTGGAATAATTAAAACCTTGATAGAAGAAGCTCCAAAAGTTTTTGAAAATAATAAAGATTATGAGGCTAAGGCAAATATATTTTGGTGTGCTACTTGTGGATTGAATTATTGGATAAATTTGGGGGTTGTTCAAGATTGGTCAACACATAGAATTGGCCATGAATTAACAGCATTATATGGACTTGCTCACGGTCAGAGCTTGGCAGTTGTAATGCCAAGATTATGGCAGGTTAAAAAGATTGCAAAAGAAAAGAAGCTTGCAAAGTTGGCAAGAGAGGTTTTTGGATGCAGTGAGGCAGATGATAACAAAGCTGCAGATTGTGCAATTGTAAAAACAGAAGAATTTTTCAATTCTATCGGAATGAAAACAAAACTTTCTGATTATGATGTTGTTGCAGAAGAGGCAGCACAAAAGGTAAAAGAAAGATTTGAAAAAAGAAAAACAGTTTTGGGTGAAAATTCAGATATAACACCGGATGTAGTGTATGAAGTTTTAAAAAACTGTTAAATTTTAATAAAAACTATTTTTGTAGTAGAATTTAAATAAAGAAAAATAGAAAAATTTGTGGGGAAAATAAATGCAAGATAAAACTTTTTTAATGATTCCTGGTCCGACTCCGGTTCCAGAGAGTGTACTATTAGCGATGGCAAAACATCCTATTGGGCATAGAAGCGGAGAATTTTCGGCAATTTTACAAGAGGTTTACGCCGATTTAAAATGGATTTTCCAAACAAAAAACGAAGTTTTTATATATGCGGCAAGTGGTACAGGGGCAATGGAGGCTGCACTTTCTAATCTTGTAAATCAGGGTGATAAAGTTTTGTCGCTAATTATAGGTAATTTTGGTGCAAGATGGACAAAGATTGCTGCAAGTAGAGGTGCTGTTGTTGAAAAATTAGAGGTAGAACTTGGGCAAGTGATAAATCCAAGCGATTTAAAAGCTAAATTGGCAGCAGATACAAAAAAAGATATTAAAATAGTAACTCTTACACATTCAGAAACATCTACCGGTGCAAAAAACGACATAAAAACACTTTGTAAAATAATAAAAGACCATGGTGCAATTTCTGTTGTGGATGGGGTTACAAGCGTTGGAGCAATGGAAGTTAAGATGGATGAATGGGGAATAGATGTTCTTGTTTCCGGCTCACAAAAAGGTTTTATGATTCCTCCAGGGCTTGCTTTTTTGGCTGCAAGTGAAAGAGCGTGGAAAGTTCATGAAAAATGTCTTTTCCCTAGTTTTTATTTTGATTGGAAAGCTCATAAAAAAGCAGTTTTAGAAGATACGACTCCTTGGACTCCTGCTGTTAATTTAGTCTTTGCGCTTCATGAAGCTTTAAAAATGATGAAAAAAGAAGGATTACAAAATATTTATACAAGACATAAAAAACTTGCTTTGGGATTAAGAAATGCAGTAAGAGCATTAAATCTTGAATTGTTTGTAAAAGATGATGAAAATGCAAGTTATGCAATAACATCAATACTTCCGCCAAAAGGGATAAGCGTTCCAGATATAAGAAACGGATTTAAAAAAGATTATGATATAGTTGTTGCAAACGGACAAAACGCATTAAAAGACAAAATTTTTAGAATGGGAACTTTGGGTTTTGTTTCTGAGAGAGATTTAATCACTGCGGTTGGAACTTTGGAAGCTGTTTTACTCAAATTGGGACATAAATTTGAAACAGGAGCAGGATTGAAGGCAGTTTTAGAAGTATTAAAATAGAATTATTTTGATTTTTGCAGCTATGCCCAAAAAAAAGTCAACTATTCAGGCGAGCTTTATTGTAAATTTATTGCTTTAAAATATTTAAGCAATATAATATTTAATGGATAAGCAATCTTTATATTAAGGAGAGTATTATGGAAAAAAGATTTGGTTGGCAAAAAACAGCGCTTGCTAGTTTGTTCGCGTTGTTTGCCGCAGTTTCACCTGCGTGTGCAAGTGAAGCATCATTGGTTGTTCCAAATATTCAAGCTGCGAACCCGACATATTTTAACATTTTGTTGATAGGTATGGCGGTTTCTGTAATCGGCTTGGTTTTTGGATTTATTGAATTTATGAAGGTAAAAAGCATCAAAGCTCACAAAAGTATGACTGAAGTGGGTGAAACAATTTTTGCAACATGCAAAACTTACCTTTTACAACAAGGAAAATTCCTTATTGCGTTAGAAGTATTAATTGGCTTGTGTATAGCTTTTTACTTCGGTGTATTGCAAAAAATGGGAATAAACGAAGTTTTAACCATCTTGGGATGGTCTGTTATCGGTATTTTAGGCTCATATTCAGTAGCTTGGTTCGGTATCAGAATGAACACTTTGGCAAACGCAAGAACAGCGTTTTCTGCTTTAAAAGGAAAACCATTAAACATTCTTGGTATTCCACTAAAAGCAGGTATGTCAATCGGTGTTTGCTTAGTGTCTGTAGAATTAATTATGATGTTAATCATCTTGTTATTTGTTCCGGGACACCTTGCAGGCGCATGTTTCATCGGTTTTGCAATCGGTGAATCTTTAGGTGCATCTGCTCTTCGTGTTGCAGGTGGTATCTTTACAAAAATCGCTGATATCGGTTCTGATTTGATGAAAATTCAATTCGGTATCAAAGAAGATGATCCTAGAAACCCTGGGGTTATTGCTGACTGTACCGGCGACAACGCAGGTGATTCAGTTGGTCCTACAGCAGACGGTTTTGAAACTTACGGTGTAACAGGTGTTGCTCTTGTAAGCTTCATTTTGCTTGGTGTATTTAAAGATTACCAAGTGCCTCTATTGACATGGATTTTCACAATGAGATTCTTGATGATAGTTACATCTGTCGTTGCTTACTGGATAAACGGTGCATTTGACAGTGTTGTTTATAGAAACGCAACAAAATTTGACTTTGAAGCTCCATTAACACACCTTGTTTGGATTACTTCAATTTTGTCAATCGTAATGACTTTTGGCGTAAGCAAATGGTTGCTTGCTCCTTTAGGCGGTGACTTGTGGTTTATTCTTTCTATAATCATTTCTTGCGGAACATTGGGCGCAGCTTTGATTCCAGAATTTACAAAAATATTCACAAGCCCTAAAGCAAAACATACAGAAGAAGTTGTAAGAGCATCTCGCGAAGGCGGATCATCTTTGACAATTCTTTCAGGTCTTGTTTCCGGAAACTTCTCTGGATTCTGGATTGGTATGGTAATTGTGTTCTTGATGGGATTATCTTATCTTGCAAGCACACATATCCCTCACGCAGCAATGATTTATCCGTCAGTATTCGCTTTCGGATTGGTTGCTTTCGGTTTCTTGGGAATGGGCCCTGTAACTATCGCTGTAGACAGCTATGGTCCTGTTACAGATAACGCTCAGTCAGTTTATGAATTATCTTTAATCGAAGAAATCCCAAACATTTCTGAAGAAATTGAAAAAGATTTCGGGTTCAAACCTGATTTTGAAAACGCAAAACAATATTTAGAAGAAAATGATGGTGCAGGTAACACATTCAAAGCTACTTCAAAACCGGTTCTTATCGGTACTGCTGTAGTTGGTGCTACTACAATGATTTTCTCATTGATTCTTGTAATCAAAGAAACTCTTGGAATTTCACCGGAAATGATTCTTAACTTGTTAAACCCATACACATTGCTTGGTTTTATATCAGGTGGTGCGGTAATTTACTGGTTCTCAGGTGCTTCTATGCAAGCTGTTACAACAGGTGCATATTCAGCTGTAGAATTCATTAAAAAACATATTAAATTGGGTGAAGCAGATGATAAAAAAGCAAACATCGACAATTCAAAACAAGTAGTTAAAATTTGTACTCAATACGCTCAAAAAGGTATGGTTAACATATTTATCTCCTTGTTCTCTTTTGCGTTGGCATTTGCTTTTCTTTCAGCTCCATACCACGGAAACAACGCTCCGGTAGCATTCTTTGTAAGCTACTTGATCGCGATTGCTATTTTCGGCTTGTTCCAAGCTGTATTTATGGCAAACGCTGGCGGATGTTGGGATAACGCTAAGAAAATCGTTGAAGTCGATTTGAAAGAAAAAGGAACTCCATTGCACGATGCTACTGTGGTTGGTGACACCGTGGGTGATCCGTTCAAAGATACATCTTCTGTTGCAATGAACCCAATCATTAAATTCACAACATTGTTTGGTTTGTTGGCAATGGAAATCGCGATTGCTCCAACGTTTAACAAATACGCACATATTGCAGGACTTGTGTTCTTTGTAATTGCGCTAATATTTGTTGTTCGTTCTTTCTATGCAATGAGAATCCCTGATAGAGAAGAAGAATAGAAATATTCTTTTTATAAAGGAAAGATGCCTGTTTGATTTTTCAAGCAGGCATCTTTTTTAGTTTAAAAATTATTCAAATAGTTTTTTAATTTTTTCTTCTCTCGGTATAACAAAGAGTTCTGGCAGAAATATTCTTATTTCTTGTTCTTTTTCGCCAGATTTGGTTTTTAAGCTAAGGTGGGCTTGGTTTTTTTTGTTAGAGTTTTTAATGGAGTTTCTTGTTGAAACAAAAAATTCTTGGTCTTTGTATCTTTTTAAGCCATCAAAGAGTTTGATAATAGAGGTTTTTGGGTTGTAGCCTTTTTCAAGTTTTTCTAGAAAAAAACGTTTGAATATATCATTAAAAATTGCGTTATTCATATTTTTTTCTGTTTTTTCTAATGTTGTGCCGGAGATATGAGAAAAACCTTTTATGCAAGGATTTTGCATAATTTTTTGTCCTATTTCATTTAAAGACTCTTTTGCAATTGCTACATTTTTAATTTTGGTTTTTATACTTGATAAATATCTGTTTTTAAAAGTTTCATTTTGAAGCAAACTTCTTCCGCTTCTTTCTTCCACCATAGAAGAAACCTGCTCGCTTGAATCTTTTACAATAGCAACTAAATTAAACTGTTTTCTGTTGACTTTTGGAACAAGTTCGACAATCGAATCCTCTTTTATTTTGGAAAATGAATCAATTTCATCAAGCAGTTTGCTCAAATCAGGAAGGTGGTTTTTTAAAATGACGGTATCTTTTTTTGCGGCATTTAAAATTTCTGCCCTGTTGTATTTTAGTGCAGCAAGAAAAGAAACATTTTTGTTTTTCTCAGAAACCTTCATAGAAAGAGGATAACAAAAAAAGAGCAAAAATTAAACTTCTTGCTCTTTTTATTAAAAATTGTATCTGAACTATTCAGCAGCAGCTTCTTCAGCGGGAGCTTCAGCAGGTGCTTCAGCTTCAGCCTTTGCCGCTTCAGCAGCAGCTTTAGCTTCTTCAGCAGCCTTTGCTTTAGCTTCAGCTTCAGCTTTAGCTTTTTCCATAGCTTTTTTAGATAATTTTTTCTCAGTTTTAGGTTTGTAGTTCAAAGAACCGTCGTCATTACAGTTAGCAATTAAATATTTAACTGTTTCAGTCGGTTGTGCGCCTTTTTTAATCCATTCAAGAGCTTCAACTTTGTTCAATTTCATCACTTTTGTTTTTGGATTGTAGTGGCCCAATTCTTGAACCGGTTTACCTTCACGTTTTGTTGTTGAATTAATAACGATAATTCTGTATGCAGGAGCTTTTTTAGCGCCTAATCTTTTCAATCTGATTTTTAACATTTTTTGTTCCTTCTATTTTTCTAAAACAAACGTGCACTTGTACACGCTAAATTCTGACTAGTATAAGAACCCGCCGCTTGGTTCTTTTCGAAAGGTTAGAGGAACCCTTCCAAATATATATAAACACAAGCAAAGTCCATAATCAAGACATGAAAGGTAAAAACTTTTTGAATTGTAAATTATAATGTATAATTAGTTATATAAACCGAAAAAAATGGTATTATAAACATAGTTGGATAACCTTAGGAGATAAAATGAATAAAAAAGCGCAAAATTTAGTAGAAATCCTGCTTATAGCGGGTGTCGTAGCCTTGGTTTCAATTTCTTTGATGACAATTTTCAACAAACAAAAAACAGATTTGGCAAACACATCAAGCGTAAAATTAAGATCATCTCAAACAGCGTCAAGTGAAAATTCTTCCTCTTCAAGCACAACAACAGGAAGTTCTTCATCAACCACCACCACCACAAGTTCGGGCTCTTCAGCAGCTACATCAACAAGTTTTGGCTCAATAGCTTCAACAGCAACGTCGACATCTAGTTCTGGAACAAAAACAAAAACAGATACATCAACATCGTTGGCAAGCACAACATCCACATACAAGCCACCATCTTCATCTTCATCAAGTTCTTCTTCCGGCTACAGCGGCGGATCGGGCGAGCAGACAAAATATGTTGAGGCAGCCGGAGTCTCAGCTTCACAAACAAGTGGCAATAAAACGACAGGAAAAGTTATTGATCTCATAGGACATTAAAACAATAGATAAAAAAAAGAGCCGACTATTTTTATAGAAGGCTCTTTTTTTATATTTAAAAAGTTATTGTTGAGCAAGTTTTTCTCTAACAAGTCTTTCGATTTCTGTTAAGATTTCAGGATTGTTTTCCAAAAATTCTTTTGATTTATCTCTTCCTTGTCCGAGCTTTTCTTCGTTATAGCTAAACCAAGCACCTGCTTTTTTAACAATATCAAGGTTTACTGCAACATCAAGAATGTTTCCGATTTTGCAGATACCTTTTCCAAAAATAATATCAAATTCGGCCTGTCTGAAAGGAGGAGCGACTTTGTTTTTTAACACTCTTACACGAACATGGTTTCCGATGTCCTCAGCGTCTTTCTTAAGCCCTTCCGTACGTTTTATTTCCATTCTTACACTTGCATAATACTTAAGCGCATTACCGCCTGTAGTCGTCTCAGGGTTGCCGTACATAACACCAATTTTCATTCTTAATTGGTTGATGAAAATAACGGTTGTGTTTGTTTTTCCGATGACGCCTGTTAGTTTTCTTAAGGCTTTACTCATCAAACGAGCCTGAAGACCCATTTGTTGATCTTCCATAGATCCTTCTATTTCTGCTTTTGGAACAAGAGCGGCAACAGAGTCTACAACAACAATATCAACAGCACCGGAGCGAACCAATTCTTCTGTAATATCAAGAGCTTGTTCTCCCGTGTCTGGTTGGGAAATTAAAAGCTCGTCTATATTTACACCAAGTGCTCTTGCATATTCTGGGTCAAGGGCGTGTTCTGCGTCTACAAACGCTGCAATTCCGCCTTTTTTTTGACACTCTGCAACAATGTGTTGAGCAAGAGTTGTTTTACCTGAGCTTTCAGGCCCATAAACTTCTATAATTCTACCTCTAGGGATTCCGCCGATTCCAAGAGCCACATCAAGAGCCAAAGCCCCTGTTGGGATTGCCTCAACGTTTACTGAAGGCCTGTCGCCAAGCTTCATTATAGAGCCTTTTCCGAAATCTTTTTCGATTTTATCGATAGCCAGTTTCAGAGCTTTGTTTTTTTCTTCCGAAACTGAAATTTTTTCTTCTGTTTTTGTAGCCATTTTTCTTCCTTTTATTTAATTCTAAAACTTTATTCTGAATTGCCACATTTTAACGTTATATTTCAGAATTTATACAACATTTTTTATTAAAGCATGCCAAAATTAAACTTGCAGTTAAAATTAAAGAGAAAATTCATCATTGGCTCTTTTGACGTAAAGCCCCAACCCAACAGATTTATAACTTTTAACGGTGTTTTTTAAATGATAATTTTCTTTATTTAATTCATTAATTTTTTGTCTTAGAGTTTCGTTTTCTGTTTTGCAGCGAATAAGCTCAACAACAACTTCGTCCATGCCATCCAGTTTGCTGTCAATAATTTTTGACATAGAATCTGTGATGTTTTTTTCCATTGATTCTAGTGTAGAAAGCAGGTTATTAACGACATTTTGAGATTCCATTTGAGTAATCGCAGTGCTTTTGCTTAAATTTTCCTGTAAGTTTTTAAGGTTTTTCACTTCATCATACGAAAAATAAGTTTGGCCTTTGTCATTTTTTTTAGGCACAATAGAGGCTTTTTTGCAAAGTCTTACTATCTCACGATTATCTGTTTTTAAAATATTTCTCACATCCTGTGGAGAAAGAATCTTTTTCTCTAATTCTTGTGTAACCATTAACTCAAATATCCCTTTTGCTACCCTGACATTATTGTATTGTATTTTAGTTTAAAATACAATTAAAAACAAAAAAAATTAACTTTCTGCTTAACATCGCTTAAAATAAAAAAATTAAGAAATAGCGTTGAATATTTTACGAAGATTTTGAAATGACAAAAAGGACTTCTTCTGTTAAAAAATTTGCAAAAAATTTAAAAAAGATATTTTTTTGTTCTTTTTCTTTTGATATAAAAATTGTTTTCAAAATTTTAATATCATTTTTTTTGCAAAATTCATAAAAATCTATTATGGTCAAAAGGTGGATGTTTGGAGTATCAAACCATTCAAACGGAAGTTTTTTGGATTTTGGCATTTTTCCTTTAAAAAAAAGGTAAAATCTAACTTTCCAATAAGCAAAATTTGGGAATGAAATTACCGCTTTTTTGCCGACTCGAAGCATTTCTTTTATTACAAAGTCAGGTTTTTCGCAAGATTGCAAGGTTTGATTTAGTATAGCCCAATCAAAGTGCCCGTCGGAAAAATTCAGCCCTTTGTCGATGTCCGCTTGGATAATGGAGAGGCCTTTTTGAAGTGAAGAAATAACTTTATCTTGAGATATTTCTACACCGAAGCCTTTAACTTTTTTTTCGCAAATGAGTTTTTTTAACAAATTTCCGTTTCCGCAGCCCAGATCGAGGACGCTGGAATGTTCTTCAATCAGATTTGTAATGATTGAATACCCTAGTTTTAATCTTAATTTTGGATTTTTGTTTGCCATAATAAACCTTTTAATTTTTAATTTTTTTTAAAAAACTTTTAATAATTTTTGTCTGGTTTTCGAATTCAAGCAAAAATGCGTCATGCCCACAAGGGCTTTCTATTTCGCAAAAAGAAACGTCTTTGTCCGCCTTTATTAAGGCATCCACAATTTCTTTTGATTGAGAAGTCGGGAAAAGCCAATCAGAAGTGAAAGACATTATCAAAAATTTTGCCTCAGTTGTTTCAAAAGCTTTTTCTAGGCTTTCAAAGTTTTGAGCAGTATCGTATAAGTCCACAGCTTTTGTTACGTAAAGATAAGAGTTTGCATCGTATCTGTCGACGAAGGTCCTTCCTTGATGTTCCAGATAGCTTTCAACCTCAAAATCTATATTAAAATCAAAATTCGGTTTTTCCTTGTTTTGAAATCTTCTTGCAAATTTATTTTGCATAGCGTTTTCGCAAAGATAAGTGACATGCCCAATCATTCTTGCAATTGCAAGTCCGCGCTCCGGCTGTTTTTCTTTGTCATAATAATATCCTTCGCAAAAATTCGGGTCTGAAAGGATTGCGTTTCTTCCGATTGCATTAAAAGCAATGCTTTGGGCAGAGAGTTTGCTTGTGGATGCGATTATAATACAGGCAGAAACCATGTTTGAGTGTTTTGTTGTCCATTCAAGAGCTTGCATGCCTCCCATAGAGCCGCCTGCAACGATAAGCTTTTTAACGTTTAAATATTCGACAAGTTTTTTTTGCACATTTACCGTGTCTTGGATAGTAATAACAGGAAATTTTAGACCCCATCTTTCATTTGAATTTGGCATAAAAGAGCTCGGGCCTGTTGTTCCGCTGCAGCCGCCGAGAATGTTTGATGCAATAACAAAATATTTGTCTGTATCAAATGCTTTTCCTGGCCCTATCATTTCGTTCCACCAGCCGAATTTTTGGTCGTTTTCAGAGTTTTTTCCTGCGGCATGCGCGTCACCCGTGAGTGCGTGAAGAACCAGTATGGCGTTGTCTTTTGTTTGGTTTAGTTTTCCATAAGTTTCGTATGCAACGGTGTATTCAGGCAAAAATTTTCCGCATTCTAAAACAAGCGGTTCTTTTACTTCTAAATATTGAGTTTTTACAATACCAACGTTCGACTTTTCCATAAAATTCAGTATATCAGAAAAACAAATTACGGACATGTCAAACACTCTCTGTACATGTTTTTCGCCAAGTTCCTCCATATACATGATGTAACTTTATCCTAATTTTATACAATTAATGTAGGTGTTTCGTACGGTTAGGACAGAGGATGCATCAAGAATTAGAATACAGTTCATATAGTAAAATAAAAAGACTCTCTGATGGCGAGTTAGAGAAGCTTTGGGAAAATTTTCTTAAAGATAAATCTAATAAAAAATTACGTGATGAGCTTATTGTTCAATATATTTACCTTACAAGATACGTTGTCGGGCGTGTAAAAGTAGCACTTCCGCCGACTTTTTCTATTGAAGATATTTCCAGCTACGGTGTTGAAGGGCTTATTGATGCTGTAGAAAAATATTTGCCGAACAAAGGCGCAAGATTTGAAACCTATGCCCTTATGCGTATAAGAGGAAACATTATAGACAAAATCCGTTCGCAGGATTTTCTTCCAAGAAGTGCAAGAAAAAAAATTAAAGACGTAAAAGAAGTTCAAGAAGATTTGAGAAAAAGACTCGGAAGAGCTCCGACTTCTTCTGAAATAGGCGAAGTTTTAGGTCTGGAAAAAGAAAAAGTTGACCAAATTTTAGCCGATGACACTACAATTACCTCGATTTACGATAAAAGAGGTTCTTCAGAAGACAGCGTCGAAATAATTGAGACTATTCAAGATACAAACAAACTCACACCGCAAGAAGAGCTTGAAGAAAAAGATGTAAAAAAAGAGCTTGAAGTTGCTCTAAAAAGGCTTCCTGAAAGGGAAAGAATGATTATGGTACTTTATTACCATGAAAACATGACTCTTAAAGAAATTGGCGAAGCCATTGAAGTTTCTGAATCAAGAGTCTGCCAGCTCCATGCTCAAGCAATCATGAAGCTTAAAAATATTTTGAGTGAAAATCGCTCTGAAAGACTTAAAAAAAGTATCGTTTAATCCTTTTTAGATAATTTAAAACAAAAGGGCTCTGATTATATTAAATCAAAGCCATAGATTTGCCTATCCTTTAAAAACGACGTATTAATAACTTTCTATACGGTTATAATAGTTTAGTCGGCATTTATACAAAATTCTTTAAAGTTTTTTTGAGATTGAAATAGAACATAAAAGTTGATTAATGTTGATTTTTAGCGTAATATACAGAAAAGTAAATATCCACCACCTAGTTGAGGTTTATATGCCGCATTTTTTTATAAATTCAAACGATGTAAAAGAAAACAAAATTATTTTATCTGATAAGGAAAACTATGTTCATATAGTTAAAGCTTTGCGCGCGAAAATAGGTGAAAAAATTCTTTTGATTGATGAGAACGAAATTCAGTATGAAGGAATAATTTCAAACATATTTAAATCAGAAATCGAAATCGATATAAAAAAGTCTTATAAGTCTTCCAGAAAGCTTGATTTTGAACTTTTTTTGGCCCAGTCACCTCTAAGAAGCGAAAGTCAGGCAACTATAATAGAAAAGGCAACAGAGCTCGGCGTGAAAGGAATTTATCCGATTTATACAGACAACTGTGCGCTTAAAAAAAATATCATTGAGCAAAAAATCGAAAAATGGCAAAAAATAATGAAAGAAGCCTCAAAACAATGCGAAAGAGCAAACCTCCCGACTTGTTTCAACTTGTTTTCTATGGAAAAACTTATTAGTGAAACAAAATTTGACAGAATTTTGGTTTTTGCAGAAAGAAACACACAAATTGGGCTTAAAAATTATTTGAGAAATAATCCGATTTTGAAAAATGAAAAAATCCTTGCTATAATAGGTCCAGAAGGTGGGTTTTCTCAAAAAGAATTTGATTTTTTTAAAGAAAAAAACTTTCCCATGTTGTCTCTCGGCAACCTTATTTTAAAGGCGGAAACTGCAGTGATTACTGCAGTTGGAAATATTATTTATGAATTCGATAATTAAAAAAATTAACTCTGATGAAATTATAAATCAAATAAAAAACTTCGCTAAAACAGAAGAAATTTTTCTCGTGGGCGGGGCAATAAGGGATTTTTTTCTTGGTAAAGAAAACTATGACAAAGACATTGTCGTAGAAAAAACCGATGCAAGAGATTTTGCAGAAAAATTGGCTGTGTTTCTCGACGGAAGTTTTATTCCGCTTGATGAAGAAAATAAAATTTATAGAATAATGCTTAAAAATAAAATTGACTGTGTGGATGTTGCTCAATCAATGGGAGAAAACCTTTTGGAAGACCTTCAGCGCAGAGATTTGACCATAAATTCCGTTGCTCTTAATCTTTTGACAGACGAAATAATTGATCCAAACAATGGGTTGGGGGATTTGAAAAATAAAATTATCAGACATATTAGAGAAGAAAATTTTATCGATGACCCGCTTAGATTGCTTCGTGTGTTTAGGTTTCAGGCCATGCTCGGCTTTGATGTTGATTTTGATTTGATGCAAATTGTGGAAAAACATGTGCAAAAAATATCCTTCCCAGCCCAAGAAAGAATAAATTATGAGTTGTTGAAGCTTTTTGCCGGCAAATACACCGTTAGAGCCCTTTTTGATATGGATAAAGTGGGGCTTTTGAATTTGATTTTGCCAAATTCGAATGAGCTTAAATCTGTTCCTCCAAATCTTCATCATCACTTGAATTTGTTTGATCATTCGATAGAAACGGTTAATCAGATTCAGTCTATTTATGAAGAAAGTACTTTGGATGTGAAATCTCACATGGATTCAGTTGATTTTGGGGGTGTAAGCAGGTTGGCGCATTTAAAACTTGCAGCATTTCTCCATGATATCGGCAAACCTTCCACTTGGACGATAGAGGAAGAAACAGGTCGACATCGATTTATAAAGCACGATGATGTAGGCTCCAAAATGGTTTCAACTCTTTTGAAGAAAAAGAAATTTTCAAAAAAACAAATCGAATATATTTCAAAGATGGTAAAAAATCATATTTATCCGTCGCATGTTGTACAGGCGCCTGATATTAATGAAAAAATTTATATGCGACTTATTCGAAAAATGGAAAATGATACGATTGATGTAATTTTACTTGCGATGGCGGATAGGTATTCAGCGCGCGGGGTGGAGATTACAGAAGATATTGTTAGCGCAAACATAGGAGCACTTTCAAATCTTTTAAATTTTTATCTAGAGATAAAAAATGAATTAAAACCGTTGCCAAAATTGCTTTCAGGAGATGAAATAATGAGTCTTTTGGGCTTGAAGCCTTCCCCCGTTTTGGGAGAAATAATAAAAAAATTGAAAGAGGCACAACAAAATGGAGAAGTTTCTACAAAAAACGAAGCGGAAGATTTTGTCAAAACTCTTGCAGTATAACACATTTGATATACACCTGATGATAAATGTATATCAGGAGCGGATTTTCAGCTTTTTTAAACGTAAGATGTACACTAATTTTGTTTTTAAAGGAGAGAAAATACAAAAAATTGGGGCATGCCGTTCTAGTCTAAATGGATGAGAGGTGCTTGATTGCTAGATTTGAGAAAATTTTATTAGAAAAAAATATTTCGCAAAAAATGAATAAAAAAAACCACTCTAGTGATAGAGTGGGTCGTTTTCTGCATCCTAATGGTCTCTTTTTTAGTGTTTATATTTAGGAGTTTATATGTTTTGGGGTTAATGATTTACTTTGTTTACTATTTAGTGTTTCAGCTACACTTAAATCTACTCTCTTATTATGACACATGATTTTAAAAAGTCAAGCCCTTATTTTTATTTTTGTTAAGTTTTGTAACAAGAAAATAAAAATGATGTTATTGTTTATAAAAAATTGGGAATAAGGAGGGGTTGGAAGTTTAGCAGCTCGCTAGTTTATTAGGTTATGAGGCTTAGAGGATTAGTGGGCTTTCTGGTGCGGATTTAATCACACCAAAGAAAAACTTAAATCCAGCAAAATAGCATAACAAATAGCACTTAAAGGCTCTGAACCTCCAAGCTTCTGAGCTTTTGAGCTGCCAAACTAAATTATTCTGTGTTCCAGCGCTCCCTTTTCGATACGATCTTTGAGTGCTCCAATCGGTTCATAGTATGGAGAAACCGTCATTATTTGTGCGGCGATATCCGGATAGTGGTATATAAATCGCAGTTCACTGTCAGTCAAAGGTTTTTGGGTATGAACGTTTGCATAGCGGGCAAGTTCAAGGATGTTTCTTGCTTCGTGTTCGTCTTTAAACTCTAGTTCCAGCCCCTCATAAACGTTTCTGAACCCTTTGATTCCGCCGTATTCCCCCACCGTAATCATTCTTCCTGTTTCGATTATTTCAGGCTCACCGCGTCCTAGTTCTTCGTAGTCATATAGTTCGTAATTTCTTCTGTCTTTTAGCGCTCCGTCAGCGTGTATGCCCGATTCGTGAGCAAACGCGTTATCACCGACAGCTGGTTGGTTTATTGGAATCGGCACACCAAAGGCGTAAGAAGTGTATTTTGCAAGCTTCCATGTTTTGCTTAAATCAATTTGCGGGTCGATTTTGTATTTTCTGTCGGCAAGACATTCTAAAAATTCACCGTTATTTGAGCAATCACCGTTAAAACCGCTTGATTTTAAGATGGCTAAAAGGCAAGAGACGAGGTCTGCATTGCCTGCTCTTTCGCCCATTCCGTTTACTGCCGTGTTGATAAATGCATTCATGCCTGCATCAACTGCTGCTTTTGCTCCCATTACAGAGCAAGCAGTTGCCATGCCGAGGTCGTTGTGGAAGTGTGTTTCAACGTCCATTTGAGCTTCTTTGGCAATTTTATAAATTCTGTCATAGGCCGTTTTTGGGTCGTCAAAACCAAGTGTATCACAGTATCTAAAGCGTTGTGCGCCTGCTTTTTTTGATTCTTTGGCGTATTTTATGAGATATTCTAAATCACTTCTGGATGCGTCTTCTGCGTTAACACCGATTATTTCTGCACCTTTTGAAACAGCACATTCAACCGCTTCGCAGGTCATTTTCAAAATATCATCAGGAGATTTTTTGCCTTGGTATTTGCCGTTTATCATTTGGTTTGAAGTCGATTGAGAAAGGTTAAGATTTTTTAATCGAGGGACGTTAGTGAAGGAGGTTTCGACGTCTTGAGCAATTGCTCTCATCCATCCGGAAAGTTTTGTTTTGGTAATAACGCCTCTTTCCACGAGTTCCAGATTTCCGTTTAGGTAATTAATTTCGTGACCCGTTGTTGGAAAACCAAATTCTGATTGGCTTATTCCCATGTCGTTAAGCATCAAGTTAATTATGGTTTTCTCTAATTTTGCCAAGCCCAATCTTGAAGTTTGAACTCCGTCTCTGTTTGTTACGTCTACAAAATATATTGTGCCCATAGTAACCCTCCTTTTTAGAAATATTATACACGGAAAAAGAAAAAATGATTAATCTTCTGCCATTTCGAGTTTGTTGTATACTTGGGAGTTTATTTCTCCGCCGACTAAAAGCAAAATAGAAGTGTAATATAGCCATACCATAAGCATGGCAAACGCTCCGATGGTTCCATAGACTCTGTTGTAGGTTTGCATGTTGTTGACATAGATTGAAAAGCCCCATGAACCAATTAACCAAAAAGTACAAAAGAAAAGGGTGCCGGGGAGCGTACTTTTTCTTTTTAATTTTTCGTCTCCTTTTAAATCAGGAAGAATATAATAGTTTATAAGTGCCATAAAATATAGCGCTAAGAAAGCAACAGGCCATCTTAATGTCAAAAGGGTTATTGCAACGGCTTTGGTCATGCCGGCGTAGCTGACAAGGAAATTTATGATAACTTTACCGAAAATGATTAAGTTTATGCTCAAAAAGAGCATAAAGGTGTTTACAAAAACCATTATTACTGATAAAAGTCTTGTGTAGACAAAAGAGCGTGTTTCATCAACCTTGTAGGCTCTGTTTAATCCTTTTAAGATTACCGCAACAGCATTTGAGGTTAAGAATAGTGTCACAATTATCCCGATGACAGCCATAGTTCCGCCTTTTGAGAAAATCATTACTTCTTTCAAAACGGTTCTGATTAAAACCATTGAATCTGCAGGAATTACGTTTGACAAAAACAGCAAAACAGGATTCATATAGGATTTATTTCCCATCCAGCCGAAAATTGCCATTAAAAAAAGCATTGCCGGAAAAATTCCGAGCATCAGCATAAATCCCATTTCTGCGGCCATGCCAAAAAAATCGTTATCGATAACAGCTTTAACAATGTGTCTTGTGTATCTTACAATTTTGGACATTCAACTTCCTTTTCAATTTCTGCTAAAAGTTTTTTTACAGAGTCTTCGCAGCTTGATTTAATTGTGCATCCTGCCGCAAATTTGTGTCCGCCGCCGCCGAATTTTGAACAAACTTCAGAGACGTCAAGTTGTTTGCTTCTCATAGAAATTTTGCAGATTTTTGAGTCTACTTCTTTTACAACAAAAGAAACATCGGTTGAGACTATTGCACGGAGAGCTTCTGCGATTCCGTCAGTGGCATCATCTCCTACTGCAAATCTTTCCATATCTTTTTTGTAGACAATAGAGTAGACAATTTTATTATCAAAACTGAATTTTGCTTTGCTTACGCAGTAGTTTTGGAAAAGGACAATTTCTTTTGATTTTGATTCGTAGCATTTTTTATACATGCATTTTGGATTAATTCCAATAGCCGTTAATTCTGCAGCGATTTTGAATACATTAGAACTTGTGTTTTCAAACCTGAAGCCTCCCGTGTCGGTTAAAATTGCTGTGTATATTGCGGTTGCACAATTTAAATCTATTTTCCACCCCAGAGCCTTCATTGCTTTGAAAAGAACTTCTCCAGCAGAGCTTGCTTTTGGTTCAACAATTGCAAGGTTTCCGAACTCGTTGTTTGTAATATGGTGATCAATATTAATGGTGAATTTTGCTCTTTCAAAGAAAATTTGAGCATCAATAAGTCTGTCAAGAGATGCAACGTCAACAGTTATAACCAAATCATATTCTCTTGATTTATCAAGTTTTTCAATGGTTTTTGCTTCAGAAATGTTAGGTAAAAATTCATAAACTTTAGGAAGCTTTGACAGTATTAACATTTCTGTTTTCTTTTTAAAATTATTAAAAATAGCGCTATGTAAAGCACACATTGTGCCTAAGGTGTCGCCGTCAGGATTTACGTGGGAGAGAATTAAAATGTTTTTCGAGCTTTTAATTATTTCTTCAAACTTTTTGTATTTTTCCATATTCCCCAACTTTAATGTTATAATTAATACAATTCCAGTGTAGCACAAAAAAGGAAAGATAAAAGTGAGCGCTGACAAGAAAAAAATCCTTTATACAAATTTTGAAACGACTTCCAGCATAGTTAATTCAATGCTTGATTCAAAAGAGTTGAAAAAAGCTGTGACAAGAAACACTCTTTATAAATTTTGGACAAAAGCAGTCGGGAAAAAGTTTGGAGAAAAATCAAAACCTTACTCTATGATGGGCGGTGGAGTTCTTGTTGTGGCTTGTTCATCCTCTGCTGTCGCACAGGAGTTGATGTTTCAAAAAACTCAAATTTTAGAAAAGCTCAGACCTTTTTTGAAATCTTTGTATATAAATGTAAAAGATATAAAATTTGATCCTAAAAAATGGGAAGGGTAAATAATTAAAAAAGAGGAAAAAATTATCTATGCAAGAAATGGAAAAAATGTTGAGAGGTGAATTATATAACCCAGCGAATGAAACGCTGGTTAAATTGCGCTATAACGCCAGAGTTCTCTTTGAACAATACAACAAAACAAGCATTTGTGAACCCGAGAAAAGAAGAGAGATTTTAGAAAAATTATTAAAAAAAATTGGAAAAAATTTGTATATAGAACCAGATTTTAAATGTGATTATGGTATAAACATTGAACTTGGAGATGATGTTTATATGAATTTTAATTGTATCTTTTTGGATGTCTGCAAAATCACAGTGGGGAATAACGTATTGTTCGCGCCAGGTGTGCAGGTTTTAACCGCAACTCACCCAATAGATGCAAAAACAAGAAATAACGGGCTGGAGCTTGCAAAACCTATAACGATAAAAGATAATTGTTGGATAGGTGCTGGAGTTTTAATTTTGCCGGGGGTTACAATAGGTGAAAATTGTACAATAGGAGCCGGTTGTGTTGTGAATAAAGATATTCCTGCAAATTCTTTAGTGGTTGGAAATCCTTGTAAAATTATAAAACAAATTTAAATATTTTATTTATTTTTTTTACCTATTGCTATTCGCAATCCGAATTGGAAAGCTACGCCGTTTCTTCCTCCGCCTCTGAACATTACTTGTCCGTAGCCAGTAAATCTGTCGCCCCATTTCCTTTGTGCTCCGAATCCATATTCTACATAAGGGCTTATTGAAACTGTCGGTAATTGAGCGTTGTCTGCATAAAACTTTTGTGTGTCCATAACATTCCAAACCATATTTGCCCCAATATAAGGTTGCCAGCCGTTTTCCATGTTTGCTATCAATTTAAACCCTGGAGAAATCTGGATTGCATTTAAAGGATCTGAGGTTATGCCAACTCCTGATGAGGTTGTATAATCAAATGTATTAACAAAAGTATAAGACATGCTGTATGTCGGTTGGAATATCAATTTTCCTGATAAAAGTTCAAAATTATACCCTGTTTTAAGAGCCAATCCAGCAACAAGGCTTGTAAAATTATCAGTCCCGCTCGTAGTGGATGCGTTTCCAACATTGACCCCGACGTTGCCTGTGAGCGCAGCGAAGAAATCCCCTTTATAAATAGTTCTTGTGACTCCTAAAAGTCCGCCGTTTTGGTACGTTCCGACAGAATCGTAATTTTGGTGTGACCCGTTATAGCCAGCATACATTGTAGTGTAGCCGCTATAACCGTGTCCAAGGTTTTCCAATTCGGTGTCACCGCCTATTAACATACCGTATGAAACGTTTGATACGTTTGGACCGTTGTTAAGCGGAACGTTTTCAAAAGTTGTAAATTGTTTGAACCAGAGTCCTTTGCTTTCTTCTTGGGTAAAAATAGGCGAAAAGACAAAGTTTTCATCCGCAGACGCTGTTTTATTTTGCATCCGCATCATTAGCCTGTCGTATCTTGGTGCCATCATGTAGGATTCCATGTTGCCGAACGCTTCGTGATAGGTGTTTGTTTGAGTTAGGAAAGAGCCGATTGATGAAGATATTTGAGGAGTTTGTATAGAAGGAGTAAATTCGTGTGTATTGTAAAAATTCATTCCTCCGGTAGAAGAGTTGTAGCTTACGTTGTATTTGTAAATAGCGGATTCTACGCTTTTTAAATCGGAGTCAAGTTGAATGTAGTTTTTTAAATTTGCAGAAGCAATTTCTATATTTGTATTTTTGTTTGTTGTGTCACTTAAAAGATTGAGCGAATTTATTTTTAAAATACCGCTTCCGGAAACGTTTGATGCTGTTATTTTGTCAGCTAAACCGTTTGCTAAATCTACATCGAGTTTCAAATTGGAGTTGCCGTTTAAAGCAAGAGAATTTAGCGCCATTGTTCCGACATTATTGTTTACCATATTTAGAGTGCCGCCCCACATTGCAAGTTTGTTTCCGTCTAAATAGCTGTCATGGGAAAGCGATAGAGCGCCTCCGTACAAGTTAATCTGAGAGTTTGATATAGAATTGTTTAAAATTACATTTCCGTTTGTCGGAGAGTTCGCCAGAGGGCTTGTTGAATCACCTGAAACGTAGGATTTATTTATGTTTATTTTGTTTGAAAAGCCGTCTGATGAAATTTTATCATCAAAAATCATTTTGCTTCCAGAAGAAACATTTAAGTTTAAAGTCGCACCTTGAGCCAAATATATTGCGTTTGAGCCGTTTTTATCTCTGTTTTGTGAGAAAACGACCGGTTTTGTAGATGCAGCAATAATGTTTACGGTGCCTGATTTATTATAAATAGCTCCTCCAAGCCCTTCGGATGTATTTGAAGTAAGAGATGTGTTTATTATGTTTGTGGTTGCGGAGTTGTTTATAAATCCACCGTTTGTTGCAGATTTATAATTTGAGCCATCTGCACCGTTTAGGTTTAGGGTTCCTGATTGAACGCTGAACAACGATTTGGCTCCAGAGTAATTTGAGCCGTCTGTTGGAATTCCGTTTATATTTGCAACAGCAGAAGTTCCGTTTAAAATAAAATTTGTATTTCCTTCTAAAGAAGCTGTGTTTGAAAGAGTTGTGGTGCCCCCGTTCATATTGATTTCTGTGTTTTTGATTTTTTCATTCAAATTAACACTACCGCTTGAAATATTTAAACTTTTTGCTTGAATTTCTTTGTTAAAAATTACGGTTCCATTTACCGGAGCACCGCTTGGTAGAGAAGAATTTATATAAATATCGCCATTTTGAGAAGAAATTTTGTCGTTAAATATTATGTTTCCCACACCGCTTGAACTTCCTGAATTTAAGAACAGATTTCCTTCGTTAAAGATAGCGTTTGAGCCTGTATTGTCAATGTTTCCGCTAAAAGAGGTATTTGAATTTTCTGCGATTATGTATAAATTTCCGCTGTTATAAATAGCACCTCCAAAACCGTTTAAAGCTTTATTTGAATTGAATATAGAATTTTTTACGGTAACAATACCGCCATTGTTATATATAACGCCGCCGTTTTCGTTTGCAGTATTGTTGTAAAAAATTGAATTTTGGATATTAACCTTTCCGTTATTTGTTATTGCACCGCCATTTTCGCTCACAAATCCATTCCAGGAGCTGTGAATATCTCCGCCCAGAGTCATAGAGCCGACGTTAGAAATATTGAGGGTTTGATTTGATAAAACAGAAACTCCGCTAAACCCTCCTCCGTTTATGCTGTATCCGTTTCCGTTTATGTTCAGGATTGAGGAATCTCCGCCTTGTACTCCAAGATTGTATTCGGCAGAAGTATCTTTTGTCGCGGAGAAGGTTCTTGTTGCTGTTGTGTCTTTTATTGCATAATTTATTCCGCCAAGACTTGTTCTGAGGATGTCATAAGAGCCGATTTGACTTGTTTTTTGGGTAAATATGTATTCGTAATCTGTTGTGAATGCTTTAAAGTTGTCAAAAATTACTTCAGAAATTGAGCCACCGTTAACAGCGTTTAAAAAAGAGATTGATGAATAAACGCTTTCGCTGTCTTGGAGAATATTAAATTCGCTGATGTTGAATTTTCCGCTTGCATTTCCAGAGACATTTATTGTATCAGCCAAATTGTTTTTTAAGTCGGCATCAAGAGATATTGAAGTGTTTTCACCGAGAGTTAAATTGTTTATATTTAAAATGTCGCCAGCTTTTTTGTTTGCCATATCAAGCAGGGATGAATTTTGCAGATGTAAATTTACGTTTGAAAAATAGGTGTTTGTTATTGTATTGTTGTCTTCGCCTAAAGACAGTGTGCCGTCATATACATTAATCGTAGAGTCTTTTATTGTGTTGTTGAAAACAATTTGTCCTTTGCTCATAAGCGGTTCGACGGTTGTAGAATTTATGTTGATAATATTGTCGATAGATGAGGAAGTTATTTTGTCGTCAAATTTTATTATACCGTTAGAATTTGCGTTGAGGTTGAGGACAGATAATATTCCGTTATAATCTGCCAAATATATTGCGTTTGAGCCTGTGCTGTCGTAATTCCCGGAAAAGAGTGTGATTTTGGAAGAATCAGCCAGAATGTTTGTGGTTGCACCATTCGAATAAATTGCACCGCCTAATCCGTCGTTTTGTACGTAATTGTTTTCAAAAGAAGAGTTTTTAATTGTTGTTGTGGCAAAAGTGTAGATTGCTCCGCCGTCTCCTGAATATACGTAGTTTCCTTTAAATATTGCGTTATCAATTCGCAAATCGCCGTAAGAGTTAAATATAGCGCCACCTTCTTTTTTTGCTGCGTTGTTTTCAAAAGTTGTTCCTTCTATATATGTGGTTTTTGAGGGGCAAGAGTTGTAAATCGCTCCACCATAATTGGTAACGGCGTTGTTTAGAGAATCTTTTCCGTTATCAGAAAAAGTTCCGCCTGTAATTGAACCGTTGCTGGCATGTATATAAAGCGCTCCCGCGTTTGTTTGCTCAGAAGTTGCTGTGGCGTAGTTTCCTTTAAAATCCGTATTTTCGATTAAATAGTCAGCTTCTTTTATAAAAATAGCACCCGCAATGCTGATATTTGTTCCTGTTGTGTAGTTATTTTCAAAAGAAGAATTTTTTATTGTGAGGTTTGAAGCGGTGTCTGTAAAAATAGCGCCGCCAACAGATTCTGTGGTTGAATTTGCGTAATTGTTTTTGAAGGTTGAATTTTCAATGTTTAGAGAGGATGTGTTTTGTATAATTCCACCTTTTGCAGATGGTGCGGTAATGGAGTTGTTATAGAGGGTTGAATTTTGGATGTTTAATGTTCCGCTTGTGTTTTTTAAAGCAGAGTCGGTGTTGTTTATGTTTGAGCCTGAAAAAGTTGAAGATATAATCCCAAAAGTTGAACTTGAGTTGTCCAAGACTATTTTTGAATTGTTTAAGAAATCTGTGTTGATGAAATTTATGTTTCCAGTTGTTAGTGTTTTTGAATAGTTATCCATAGTAATTTTCGGGGCATTAACGCTCCCGAAATTAACACTTCCGCCTGTTTGAACAATTTTTGAATAATAGGATAAGAAATTAGCAATCCCGCCAGAGATTGTAAAATCATATCTTATATCAGGGTTGTATTTGAAATTGGCAACTCCGCCATATTGATACATTGTATATGCACTTACGTTGTTGTTAAAATTTACTGTTCCATTTGTAAGGTTTGAATCTACACTTGGATCGTTTATGTATATTGCGCAGGCTCCATCAGAATATAGTGCTTGGGTTCCTTTGACTACATCATCGAATGTTACTTCTCCTATAACGCCTGTATTTGCGCTGTCGCCGGTGTTAATATATAAGCTGTCGCTGCTGTATATCGCATTTGAACCAGTACTATCCGAGTTGTTTGAAAATCTTGTAACTCCGCCGTCTCCTTTTAGATACAATTTATAAATATTACTAATCGCTCCACCAATTCCTGAAGAAACGTTATTTTCAAAAATGCTGTTTGTTATGGTCAAGTTAGATTTGTTGTAGATGGCTCCGCCTGCTAGTAAAGATTTGTTTGAATCGAAATAAGAGTTTGAAATTTTTAAAGTTGTTTGTCCGTTATAAATTGCTCCTCCGTATTGGGTTAGAGTTTGATTATTTGAGTTGATGCCGTTGTTTACAAAAACGCTGTCGTAGATGTTGAACTGAGAGTTGTTTGTGTAAACTGCTCCACCGAAGCCGTAAGTTGTTCCAGAGGTATAGTTTTTTTCAAAATATGAGTCTGTTACAGTCATTGTTCCAGCATCAGAATAAATTGCACCTCCAGTATTGGCTGCAGCGTTATTGATGAAATTAGAATTGCTGACACTGTTTATTGTAGAGCCTGTATTAAAAATTGCCCCGCCGTCTTCAACAATAACGGCTTCTGATAAAAATCCATTATCAAAAAAGCTTGAATCAGAAATGTTGAATGCCGCAAGCTTTGAATAAATAGCTCCTCCGGTTCCTTTATCAATATAGTTTCCTTTAAAATAGCTTCCAACTACAGTCAGTGGCCCTTCGTTATAAATAGCTCCGCCTTTTCCGGAGGTGGAAGTACTATAATTGTTTTCAAAAATTGAATTTTGAACCGTTAAACTTGCTGATGAGCCGTTACAAATTGCCCCTCCTAGCGAATTTGCGATGTTTCCTTTAAATGTTGAGTCGTAAATATAAGCAAAAGGGGAGCCGGAGTACGTTTTGTAGTTGTTTATGGCTCCTCCGTAATTTGATTCGTTGTTTAGAAATAATGAATTTGTTATATATAATTTCCCAAGGTTTCTTATAACTCCGCCATCACCGTTTGCGCGGTTTTGAACAAATGCGGAGTTATAAACTTTTGTCACTGCGCTTTCTGCGGCATAAAAAACTCCTGCGTGGGTTCCTGCGCTGTTCAGAGAAAAAACACTGTCGTAGAGGTTTAGGTTTCCGCTGTTATAAAAAATTCCTCCGCTAGAGCTGTTAGATCCATGCCAAGATGCTGATACGGTTTCTCCGTTAATCGAACCGACATCATAAATATTCATTGTCATTCCTGCAACAATCCCAAAATTCCCGTAATTATTGTGGTTGATGTTGTAATTGTTTGCGAATATGCTTAGGGTTGAATTGGTTCCGCCCATTGTGGTCAAAGCTGCGGTCAAAGTGTAATTTTCATTCAAAGAAAACGAGCGATTTGCATCCGTTGCCCAAATCGCTGTCTTTAAACCTTGAGAAGCTCCGATTGTTGTACGGGTGTAATTTAGTCCTCCTGTGCCGTTGGAGGTCATTACATATTTGTAAAGGTCTGTATATGCAGTAAGTCCGCTGATGGTCGGTGATTGTCCGTTAAAAATGTTGAAAGTTCCGCTTGTTTGGGCACTGTCTTTTAAAATGTTGACGCCTGAAACTTGTATTGTTCCCGTTGCAGAAGAAGCAGATATTATGTCGTTTTTCCTTTCTTGAAGGTTGGCATCAATCATCAAACTTGACGAATTAGAGGTAAAATTTGTCAAGTTAAAGGCATCTTCAGCATTTTTGTTTGCAAGGTCTATGTTTGTGTTTGTTGCAGAGAGATTTATATTGTTTAAGTAAGTGTTTGATGTGTTCCCGACGGAATCCGTAAGCAGATTGTTGTTGTTTTTTCCGAAAGTCAAAATTCCACCGAAGCTGTTAATCGTTGAATCAGAAATGCTTTCGTTGAAAATTAATCTTCCTGCATTTGTTGTGGACGAATTGTTTATGTTTATTGTGTTAGAGCTGTTGAAGGAAGATATTTTGTCATCGAAAACAATTTGTGAAATCTGTTGCGCGTCTAGATTTAAAACACCGCTTTTTAAATAGATTGCGCTTGAAATTAAAGAAGATGAATCTTTGTTGTTTGAAAAAAGTACCTGTCCTCCGCTTTGTGCAAAAATATTGAGTTCTCCTTCGTTGTAAATAGCCCCTCCCAAGCCGTTTGCCCTGTTGTTTACAAAATCCGTATTTATAATGTTCAACAAGGCATTAGAAGAATTTTGTATTGCTCCTCCGTTTGTCTGTGCAAAGTTGTTTGAAAACCTTGCAGATTTAATGTTTGTAGCACCCGAATTAGAAATAACACCACCGCTGTTGTTATTAGAAAAGTTTTGTAAGGTTAAATATTTTTTGCCTGAAATGCTTGCCGTATTTATATTAAAAGTTTGCCCTAATTTTGTTGATATTCCGCCGTAAAGCCCTTGTCCATCAATAGAATAGGAGTTTGAATATTTAGTCGATATTGTTAAAACAGAAGACGGAATTGAAATTTCACCCAAATCCGCATCGGTATTTATATTTTCGGTTTGAAAAAATTCGCGCAACAAATCTGAGGTGCCCTCGCTTTTTATTGCATCATTAAGCGCATTGAGCCCACCTGTGTATTCTGCGGCACTACATTCTAGTTTGTTTGTAAAAAGCAGCACCACAATAATTACTATCAAACAGTAATAATAAAGCTTTCTCATTTTTTTTGCGGTGTTGTAAATTGTATTGGGTTTAGTACTATTTTTCCACTTTTGATTTTTTAATAAACTATTTTTTAAAATAGTTTATTTTTCTTTTCTTTTCTGCATACGGGATAATAATATTTTATTATTAAATCGGAAAATAAGCCTAAAAATGCACTCTTATTGTAAAATTTCGTATAAAAAGTGTAGATTTTATATAAATTATTTTTTTATTATAATAGATATTAAAGGAGTAATTATGCAAATTAATTTTTTACCGCCGAATGTTTTTACTCACAAAGCGCTAAATCAAAACAGCCAACAACAAGTCGCTTGCGATAATGGCTTAAAGTCGGATTGTTTTATTAAAAAAATAAATTCAGATACAGTATCAAAAGAGGGAGTACAAATTATGACACAGCCGTTTGGCAAAACGAAAAAAGGGGAAAAAGCCTTTTTGTTTACGTTGAAAAATAAAAATGGCGCAGAAGTTGGGATTTCAAACTTTGGTGCGACAATTGTTTCAATAAAAGTTCCTGACAAAAACGGAAAAATGGTTGATGTTTTGCAAGGATACAATTCGGTTGAAGGTTATGACGGCACTCCTGTAGGACACGCAGGCGGAACAATCGGACCGTGTGCCAATAAAATCGGAGATGGTGTTTTTGTTTTGAATAATAGAGAATATAAATTAGAATGTAATAAAGATAACGGAAAAACTCATTGTCATAGCGCAGGTGCCGGTTTTGATATAAAAAATTGGGATTATAAAATTTTAAAAAACGGAGTTGAATTTTCACTAAACAGACCTGACGGAGAGGGCGGTTATCCGGGAAATTTAAAAACAAAGGTTACATATTCTTTTGATGACAACAATAGGCTAAAAGTTGATTACAAAGCCGTTTGCGATCAAGATACGGTTTTGAATATGACAAATCATGCTTATTTTAATTTGGATGGAAGTGAAAACACTCAATTAAACAGTGTTTTAGACCATGTTGTTGAAATGCCGAATTCTTCAAAATACACGCCTGTAGCAGAATATGCTCTTCCAACAGGCGAAATAGCTTCCGTGGAAGGAACTCCGATGGATTTTAGAAAAGAAAAAAGAATAGGTGACTTGATAAATTCAGATTTTGACCAAATAAAAAAAGCTTCAGGATTTGACCAAAATTATTGTATAGACGGCTATGACGGAAAATCCTTAATTGAAGCGGCAAAGGTGACTTCTAAAAAAACGGGGATTTCATTAAAAGTTTCTTCGAACTTGCCAGGTTTTCAGTTTTATACAGCCAACCATCTTGGAAAATCTACTCAGCCTAATGGAAGAGAAGGAAAAATTTATGAAAAAAGATCATCTTTTTGCGTAGAACCTCAATTTTTCCCTGATGCAATGGCAAAATTCAAAGAAAAACCTGTTTTGCACAAAGGTGAACAATACAATAGAACAATTGTTTATGATTTTGATGTAGAAAAATAAAAATTTGTTTTATTTCTCGGCAACAAATATTAAAATAGGCCCGTAGTCAATATTTCCAGTCTTTTCATCCCAAACGGGGATGATGTAAGATTGTTTGAATTCGGCTTCTTTCAAAAAATCGAAAACGTCCCAACCAATATCGTAAAAAACAAGCGAACCTTCTTGTGACATTGGGTTCCCGTGGATTTGTTTTTCTTTTAACAATATCAGTTCATCATTTTCAAATTTTGCTCGGGCTTCGGTTTTGTCGGCATTTGAATAAAACGGTATTGTAAAAATCAATTTTCCGCTGGGTTTTAAAACCCTGTAAGCTTCTTTAAATGCTTTTTTTATATCGGGAACGTGTTCATAAACGTCGTTTGATATTATAATATCAAACGAATTGTCTTGAAAGCTCAAATCCAGAGCGTTTTCATGTCTGATTCCTTTTATTATTTTCCCAGAGGCAAGATCTTTTTCAATATATTCGCTGCCTGTGAGGTTGCATTTTTTCTTATATTTTTTTTGAAGTTTTTTGTAAAATTCTGTGATTTGTTCATAGCAAAAGAGGTCTAATTTTTCATTTTTTTCTTTGATAATCGTATTTAAAATCCCAAAAACAGCTCTCATTCTGTTGTTTAGCTGGCATTTTAAACAAATCATTGATTCTCTGAAATTAATATTACCTAAAGAGCCTGCTGTGTAATCGCATCTTAGCTTGACTTCTTTTTGGCAAAAATCGCAATAGCCTTTGATTTTTTCTTTTTTTATTCCTGATTCAAAAATTTTTTTGTTTAAATTATGCGCAAAGGCAGATTTTTCCTTGTTCTTTTCAACGTAGGTTTCGTATTCGTATTTGTTTGAAATTTTTTCTTTGTTTTCCATTAATTTCTCTTTAAGGGTTTTCATTTTTAAGGCGAGAAGTATAAAATTATTCGCTAATAATTCATTTGCCAACCTTCTTCCATTATTCTTGGAATACATTGTCCATATGTATTAGGAGGGAGTTCTGCAGGGATTGTGTTTGTTCCACAAAGTTCAGGATTGTTTCTCCAGTAATTTGTGGACGTTGGCCAATCTTCGCCCTTTGAGAATATCTGATCATCTACACCGCTCATAGGGATTAATGTCCCGTCATAATTTATATAAAACCAGACTTGTACATCTCTGCCTTCAATATTTGGTCCATTTGGTCCATTAACATCGACTATCACATGTCCACATAAAGCTTTCATTTTTCCCGTTGAGGCGTAATTCGGTTGGCATGATATTTGTCCGATTCCAAATCCAAAAGCCATACCGTCAAGGGTTAATAATGTGTATCTGCCACTGTTATTTGAAAAAGATATATATGTACCCGGATTCCTTGTTAACTGTTTATATTTGTAATCACAAGAGCTGTCACCGCTTTTACATGATTTTGCAACCCTAAAATATTTTTTGATAGCGTTATCCCAGATTTCTTGTCTGCCTGGGTCTGAAAATACTGTCACGCCATCGTACAAGTCGGTTTCCCCAAGCATATTAACCCCTTGTTCTGCCATGTACAATTTGAAGAAATTTTGAATTTCTGTGTAAGCTTTTTTCAATCTTATAACATATTGCTGTTTTTGATAATTATTTACAAGTGTTGGAATGGTTATCTGAGCCACTATCCCGATAATTCCGATGACAATTATCACTTCTGCAAGAGTAAAAGCTGAAATTCGTTGAGACTTGCTTAAGTTTTTAATAAAAAAAGCCGATTTTAAATCATTAGAAAAATTAATAAATTTTTGCTTAATTTTAGCCCAAAATTTTCTTTCAGTCCTTATTTGTTTTATGCAAAAATTCATTTTCAAAAGCTCCAGTTTTAACTTAATTTAATTTCATTATACCATTAATTCTAGTTATTTATTTTCTCAAAGTCAAGCTATTTACAATAACTCGTAACTTCATAACTTCCTAAATCCCCCTCTCCCGACTTTCTAACACTCGCAGGCCTCTGCTCGTGCTGAAAGTCGGCCTCTCACTCGCTGAGCTGCGCCGACAGGCTCACTAGCTTCGTACCCTCTGCTGTTCGCTTTGTCTCCCACAAGGGGGGAGGCGGTGCGACGATTTATGCTAAAAACAAAAACTTATACCATTCCAAACTCCTAAACCTCCAAGCATCCAAGCTTCTGAGCTACTAAGCTTCTAAGCTGTTTGTTCTGGTGGGCTGAAGCCCATCCTAAAGCTGGTGCGGTTAAATCCGCGCCCTACTAGAGCTTGCGAGCTTCCAAGCTTCCAAGCTACTAAACTTCTAAAAAACCATCAAGCTGTTTTTTGCCTTTTTCCAGAGTCGGTCGTATTCTTCAAAAGAATATTCTTCCAAAGGTTTTTGTGCCATTTCTTCCATCTTTTTAAATCGGGTTATAAATTTTTTATTCGCTTTTAATAAAGCTTGTTCAGCATCGATTTTGTTCCAACGAGCAAGGTTTACAACTGCAAAAAGCAAATCTCCAAGTTCTTCTTCCCTGTCTTCAAACTCTTTTTCTCTGCAAGCTTCTTCAAATTCTTTAATCTCAGAAAAAACACATTCGTATAACGTCTTTTCACAAGGCCATTCAAACCCAACTTTAACAGCTTTTTTGCTTATTTTTTGAGCAGACATCAATGCAGATTGACTTTTTGAAATTCCATCCATTATGGATTTTCTGTGAGATTTTTCTTCTTTTTTAATTTTTTCCCAGTTTTCCAAAATTTCTTTTGTCGAATTGACCTCTGTGTCGCCAAAAACGTGTGGATGTCTGCGAATCAATTTTTCATTAAGTTCTTTTGAAACATCATCAAGGTTAAATGCACCTTCTTCCGATGCGATTTGAGAATGCAGCAAAACCTGAAGCAAAACGTCGCCAAGCTCCTCTTTCAAGTGTTTCATGTCGTTATTGTCAATCGCATCAACAGCCTCGTATGCTTCTTCAAGCATATTCGGTTTTAAACTGCTGTGAGTTTGTTCTCTATCCCACTGACAACCGTTTTCGGAGCGTAAAATTCTGACGGTTTCAATTAATTTTTCAAGATTTTCATACATAAATTTAACTTTCTTTTATACTTGCTAAATCTTTATTTGACCATTTGATCGACGGTCATAATCAAAATTCCTTGTCCGCCGAGAGATTTTAGGTGTTGAATACTGTCATAAACCTTGTCTTGATCAACAACAACGTGGATAACAACGTGTTTATCATCATCCATCAATGTCATAACAGTAGGCGAAGAAAGCCCTGGAAGGAAAGATTTGATTTCTTCAAGCGCTGATTTTGGAACGTGTGCCATAAGATATTTTTTTTCTCGCGCGTTCAAAACCGCGTTCAAAGCCAGCAAGAGTCCTTCAGATGCTTCTTTTTGCTCTGGAGACAAGCCTTTTCTCGCTATTATAACAGCAGATGAGCTTAAAATTTTGTCTATGATTTTCAACTTGTTTGATTTTAGAGTTGAACCTGATGAAGTGATATCCACAACAACATTTGAAAGCCCGAGTCTAGGTGTAATTTCTGTTGCACCGGACACTTCGATAATTTTAGCGTTTTTTCCGATTCTGTCAAAATAATCTTTTGCAATATTAGGAAAAGAAGTTGCAACTTTTATCTCAGAAGGTAAATCAGAAGCTTTGTCAAAAGGATCTTCTTCTTTTACTGCAACAATCATATCGCACTGCCCAAAATCCAAATCAAGGATTTTGTCCACATCAACTTTTGTTTCAGTAACGATATCAAACCCAGTAAAGCCGATATCTGCGACACCGTCTTCTACAAATTTCGGGATATCTTGGGTTCTTACAAAAATGAGCGAATATTTTCCGTCGTGGGTTGTTACTTGCAGAGTTCTTTCATTTTTTGAAGGAAAGTTGAGCCCTGCAGAGCTTAAAAGGTTATAAATCTTTTCCGATAATCTTCCTTTATTTGGAATAGCTATTTTTAATTGTTCCATTTTGTGCCTTTCTAAATTAATTCTTACTTTCATGATACAATAAAAAAGCAATCTGGCAAAGGAATAAAAATGAGCAAAAGAAAACCGATAGTTGCAATAGTAGGCAGACCAAATGTAGGCAAATCCACATTTGTAAATAGACTTGTGGGTGGAAGACACTCTATAGTTGATGATATGCCCGGAGTTACTCGCGACAGAATATATTTTGACGTTGAATGGCAACATAGAAATTTCACAGTAATCGACACCGGCGGAATTATCCCAGGAGACGAAGATGAGATTATGAATTCTATTTTTGATCAGGCACAAATCGCGTGTGACGAAGCTGATAAAATTATATTTTTAGTAGACGGAAAAGACGGAGTTCAGCCTGCTGATGAAGATATTGCAAATATTTTGAGAAGAACAAAAAAACCTGTTTTTCTTGTGGTAAATAAAATTGACTCTCAACACGCAATGCCGATGCTATCGGATTTTTATTCGCTTGCAATAGGTGAGCCGATGGCTATTTCTGCGCTCCATGGCTCAGGCGGTGTGGGTGATTTGCTGGATGTAATAACAACAGATTTTGAAATTGATGAAGAATCAGAAGACGAAAAAGCTATTAAAATTGCGATAGTCGGACGTCCAAATGCGGGCAAATCTTCTATCGTAAATTCTCTTTTAAACGAAGAAAGAGTAATTGTTTCAGATGTTTCAGGCACAACCAGAGATAGTATCGATTCAAAAATTATACACAAAGAACAAGAGTTTGTGATTGTTGATACTGCAGGGATAAGAAAAAAATCCAAAGTTGACTGGGGTGTAGAAAAATTTGCGGTTGACAGAGCAATACGTTCGATAAGAGATTGCGACGTTGCGCTGTTGGTAATAGATGCTACAGAAGGTCTTGCAGATCAAGACAAAAAAATTGCATCTACAATAATTGAAGCAGGAAAAGCTCTTGTGGTTGCAATTAACAAGTGGGATTTGGTTGAAAATAAAGAAACAAATACCATGCGTGATTTTGAGCGAAAAATTGCAAAAGATGTTCCGTTTTTGGATTTTGCACCAAAAATTTATATAAGTGCGGTGACAAAACAGAGATTGCCTCAAATTTTTGAACGTGCGCAAGATGTTTATGAACAAGCTATAAAACGAGTTTCTACAGGACTGTTGAACAAAGTTATAAACGAGGCTTATGCGATGAATCCACCATCAACGGTGAAAAATAAAAGGCTTAAAATTCTTTATACAACCCAAATTAACACTCAACCACCTACGTTTGTAATGTTCACAAACAACGGGGACTTGATGAAAGATTTTTACAAAAGATATTTGGAAAAGAAACTCAGAGAAGCGTTCGGTTTCTTCGGCACTCCGATAAGAATTTCTGTACGTGAAAGAAGCGAAAAAAAATCCAGATAGGTTTTTTTTGTGAAAAATTATTCTATAAAGTTAAAAGTTATATTTTTCTTTGGATTTTGTAGAACAAAATTAGCTTTCTAAATGTTTTTTGAAGTAATCTTAAAACAATTGTATTAAAAAACGGGGTTTTAATCGCATATTTCCAAAAATTCCAAGCGCCTTTTTCGCTTATGTCGTACCAAGGCTTGCCTTTGTCTGCAAAGTGTATAATTTTAGGGTTTTTTACGGCTAAATATTTTTCTCTAATCTCGTCGGACATATTTTCAACATATTTTAATTCTTTCATGTGTTTTTGCATAGGAACATAGTTCCATTCTGTCGGAATGAATAATATATTTCCTTTAAACAGTTCATTTAGGGCATCTTGGTCAACTATTTTGTAATTGTAATTAGCGACCATATTTAATAAAGTTTGTCCGTAATTTTTTTCGTTGAATAATTTTATGTTAAAGAGCATAACTCCTGCTTGAAAATATTTGTCAATTTCTTTTAATTTTAAGACATCTTTTAAATATTTCAACATGTAAGAGCCCAATCGTCCTATCAGAGCAGACATCAAACATTCGACTGAGGCTGCAAGTGGATAGTTTTTAAGGTCAATATCGTATAGCTCGCAAATGTTTGATTGGATTATCAAATCTGAATCTAAAAACAAAACTTTTTCGTATTTTTTCATAACAAAAGGCACAATTAGTCTAAAATAGGTTTCTATTGTCACATCTGCATCGGTGTGGAGTTTTAAATCCCCAAAAGTTTCAATTACGTTAACAAATCGAATCGAAACATTGCTCTTGGACAAAAAATTATTAATAATTTTTTTGTTTTGTTCTTGAATATCCTTGGTGAAAATAACAATGTCATAATTTTTTTTCATATCCGCGTTTTTGATTAAGGAGTATAGGGTTGTAGTCAAATAGGGGACGAAAAAATCACTGGAAGACAATGCGATTGCAACAGAATTAT
>JAEWYI010000016.1 GCA_023395735.1 Cyanobacteria bacterium OH_SFB_17 | reverse complement strand
CTTCGCCGATTTTATTCGGCCCCCTAAATCCATTTGCATCGTACAATGCAGCCATGCATCCCAAAGGATTTGCAGGTCCAAAAGGACTTTGCCACATACACCCGCTCTTATATGATAAAACCATCTGCGTTCCATTAATAAGACCCAATGCAACGTTTCCGGAATTATAAGAGTCCTTGTTCTTAGTAGCCAACTTATCACCAGTCGTAAGCTCTGCCACATTTAGCTCCTTACCCTCTTCATCTTTTACGGTCTTTGCAAAACAATCGGACAAATTCGAAGCATCACACCTTTTCTGAACCTTTACATACTTCTCAAATTCATCCACAAATTCATCAGTAGTAGCATACCCATCAAGTTTTTCCTGTGCCTTCATCATATTCATTGCACTAAAAATCTTTGCGACAGTTGTTTCTCTAGCCGTCTCCAACTGCACTTTTTGAGTATTATTAATCAGCGCAGGCAAAACTAACATCGCCACTAAGCCAATAATACCAATGACTAAAAGTGTCTCTCCTAACGTGAAGGCAAAACTTCTTTTTCTCTTCGGGGTTCCAGTCATCTAAAATGCCTTATTTTGTTGATTTGTAAAAAAAAGCAGAAAATAAGTGCTATACAACCATTGTATATCATTTTATACACGATGTCAATACAAATTAAAGCCCCTGAACGAAAAATAGCCCACATGGCTACATGCAAAACTTAGTTCCAAGCAATCTTAAAAACTTTAATATTGCCACTAGTCGACGACATCTTCCTCTTTTATCTTTGAAACAACCATCCGAGCCATCTCTTTTGCTATAACATGCTGCGTCGCTTCAGGACAGTTTTGTAACATATTCATAGCCGTTTTCAAAGTAGAATCAATATCATACCAACGATTGTTTCTATTATTCTCTTCAACACCCGCCTCAACAGCAGAAATTATATCCTCTACTGCCTCAAACTCAGAATTCTCAATGTTGTGCTCTATAATTATCTTTATTAAATTTAACGATATCTTTATCTGAGTCTCATCATCTGATTGCTCCAATGTCTTCATCGCAGACGACAAAACAGGATCTTTGTCATACCAACGTCTAAAATTTGTGCTGTATTCTTCTTTCATTCTTTTATTCCTCACACTTACTGGTTTTATTACTACCTGTACTCATTTTTCTTATTGCTGTAAGCTTTTTGTTTTATCGGTGTACCCAATTTATGCACTCGGGACTTTTTTCGCTGTCCCTCAATTGATGCCGCTTACCCTCGCATCTCTTTTTATCCTCACACTTACTCGTTTTATTGTACCATAAAATTTTGTAAACTCCTTGTATCACTCACTTTCATGATTTAGCCTTGTTTAAATGTTACGCCTTTATTGCCATCTGGATATTTCCACTTCAAACATTTTCGCTCGCACGCAATTCTACATGCTCCACACTCAAGACAATTTTCATACCCGATAGTCAATTTTTTATTTTCCTCATCCCACTCGTAAACTTTAGCAGGACAAATGTAAGTACAAACTTTTGAATTACACAATAAACACTGTTCAACATCAGGCTCCAGGTGTGATTTTTCATCAGAATTAAATTTCACCTTGAACAATTTTTCATCAACATTAACTTCTTGTTTTTTTTCATCAGTCATTATTTTAAAACTCCAAATATAAGCTTCAAAAACGCAATTCCATCTCTAAACAATTCAGAGAGGCTTCTTTCAGTGAAAAAGTTTTTTATAAACTTTTTATATTTTTCTTTTTTCGGAACCCCATCAACTCCGGTAAACATTTTGAAAAATCCTGCAATTTTTTCAGGATAATATTTCAAGAACGATTTTTCGCGCTTGTGAACTACATCCATAACATCTTTATAAGATTTTAAATCTTTCATAACGTATGAATTTTCCAATTTTTTCTTATACAGACTTAAAACATTTTCACTGAAATCTTGTTTTTCTAGCGCAACAAGAGCAACTTCACCTGCAAATTTTCCGCTTGTCATAGCCAAATTTGTGCCTTCCCAATGAACATTGTTAACCAACATTGCGCTGTCGCCTACAACCAAAACGCCATTTGCATAAAGCTTAGGTATTTTTTTATACCCACCTTCAGGAATAAGGTGGGCAGAATATTCAATTAATTCTCCGCCCTCTAAATATCTTTCAATTGAAGGGTGAGCTTTCAGTTGCTCCAACAATTCATATGGCTTAATCTTCCTTTGAGCAAGCTCATCCAAACTTATGCCCAAACCTATAGAGACAGTCTCTTTATTGGTATAAAGATAACCCAACCCAAGCATACCGAGCATTGGGGCACCAATAATCTCATATACAGCCCCTTCGCCATCTTTTAGATTAAATCTTTCTTCAATTTTTTCTTTACCGATTTTAATAACTTCTTTTACGCTCAAAGCAACATCTTTGGGCTTTATTTCTTTTCTTAGACCGATTTGCTTTGCCAGAATAGAATTAACACCGTCTGCAAGAATCACAATATCCGCATAGTAATCTTCCAGCTCTGTTTTAATTCCTACAACCTGATTTTCTTTATAAATAAGCTCTTTTACCAAAGTTTCTGTAACTAGAACAACGCCTTCTTTTTCGGCTTCTTTTGCCATCCATCTGTCAAATTTTGAGCGAATAACAGAATAACTTGTGTCCTCGTCTTTAAATGAACTGTAATTAACAGAAACGGATTCGTCTTCTGTATTTATAATATACCTGTGAGAAACCGTCTTTCTTTCAATAGGTGCTGTTTTTTCAAATTCAGGAAAAATTTCTTTTGTAGGTTTTGTATAAATCGCTCCACCGAAAACATTTTTGCTACCGGAAAAATTACCTCTTTCAACAAGAACAACTTTTCTTCCACCCCTTGCAACCGTAATCGCTGCCGATATTCCGGCAGGACCGCCACCTACGATAATAACTTCTGTTTTATTTTTCATGACCAAAACTCCAAAATATACGGTTATTATACAATGAATTTATCTGTTTGTAAATTATTTTTATTTATTATACAATTGAACAAGTGTGAAATAAATAAACAAAGGGATTACAAAGATGTTAATAATTATGCGCCAAGGCGCAACTCAAGAACAAATTGATAAAGTCAAAGCACTAATAGAAAGAAAAGGATTTACCGCACATATCTCAGAAGGAGAACTACACACGGTAATTGGGGCCGTCGGCGGAAAGACAATGGATCCGAGAGATATAGAATTGCTTGAAGGTGTCAAAGAAGTTATCAGAATAACTTCAAATTACAAACTTGCAAGCAGAGTTTTTCAAGCTGAGGACACAATAATTGAAGTCAACGGCGTAAAATTCGGCGGAGAGCACATTGGACTTATTGCAGGACCTTGCACGGTTGAATCTTTTGAACAAATGGACAAAACCGCTGAAGTGCTTAAAAAATCTGGCGTTAAAGTTTTAAGAGGGGGTGCTTTTAAACCAAGAACCTCTCCGTACGCTTTTCAAGGCTTAGGCGAAGAAGGGCTTGAAATAATAAGAGCTGTTGCCGACAAACACAATATGGCGGTAACATCTGAAGTTATGGAAATTTCTCAAATCCCGATGTTTGAAAAATATGTTGATATTCTTCAAGTCGGGGCAAGAAATATGCAAAACTTTAACCTGCTCAAAGAACTTGGTATGATTAGAAAGCCGATAATGATAAAAAGAGGACTTTCTGCAACTTTTGAAGAATGGTTGATGTCAGCCGAATACGTTCTTGCAGGCGGAAACAGAGAAGTTATGCTTTGCGAAAGAGGTATAAGGACTTTTGAAAGAGTTACAAGAAACACGCTTGACTTGAGCGCGATTCCTGTAATCAAGAAAGTCAGCCATTTGCCTATCTTAATCGACCCAAGCCACGGAACAGGCCTAAGAGATAAAGTTGCACCTATGTCAAGAGCATCTGTTGCAGCCGGATGTGACGGATTAATAATTGAAGTCCACTACGATCCTGAAAGTGCAGTATGCGACGGCGCTCAGTCACTTTATCCTGAACAATATGACAAACTTTACCAAGATATCAAAAAAATTGCTCCAATCGTTGGGAAAAAAGTTATTTAATTAGCGACTGAAAATTTAAAAATTAAGATTAAAAAATAGATAATTAAATCTATTTTTTAATCTTAATTTCCAAATCGCATAAAATATCGTCTAAAGATTGATCAAAATTTCTGTCTTTTTTAATTTTTTCATAAGAGAATAAAATCGTCGGATGTTTTTTGTTGAAAAATTCGGCAATTGACACAAAACTCATTTGCGTCAATTCTCTTGTTAAATAAACCGCAATCTGTCTAGCGTGCGAAACTTTTTGATTTCTTGCAGGACTTTTCATATCGGATAAAGTCACACCAAAATGTTCACAGACAATTTTTGAAATACAATCTATATTTATTTCTTTTTTGCATTCACCGCATCTTAAAACTTTTTTAACTATCTCAACGCTCAAAGGCTCGTTTTGGATACTTGAATACGCACTTACCTTGTTAAAAGCTCCTTCTAGCTCTCTTACGTTTTTGTTGAAATTTTGAGCGACAAATTCTAAAACATCAGGAGCGATTTTCATTCCGATTTCATCGGCGAGGTTTGCCAAAATCGCGACACGGGTTTCAAAATCAGGAGGAATTATATCAACCATAAGTCCCCACTCAAAGCGTGTTCTCAATCTTTCCGGCAAAGTCGGAATATCCTTCGGTGGACGGTCTGATGTGATAACGATTTGCTTGTTATTATTGTGAAGGCTGTCAAAGGTATGGAAAATTTCTTCCATTGTCCTTTCTTTAGACTCAACAAATTGGATATCATCAAGCAAAAGCACGTCAATATTTCTGTATTTTTGCCTGAATTTAGACATACGTTCGTTGATGTCTCCACCTTTTCTGATATTATTAATCAACTCATTGGTAAAGTCTTCTGTTTTAATATATCTTACTTTTAATTTTGGATGATTAAAAACAATATGATGCCCAATTGCTTGCATAAGGTGTGTTTTCCCTAATCCAGATGCGCCATAGATAAAAAGAGGATTATATTTTTTCGCCGGAGTTTTTGCAACAGCCATAGCTGCAGCTTGTGCAAAGCGGCTATTTTCACCTACTACAAAATTTTCAAATTTATATTTTAAGTTCAAGTTTGAAAAAGATTGCATTTGAGACAAATTGTCGATTGCTTTTTCTTTTGTAGTTTTTTCTGTATTTTTTTTTGCTTTTTCATTTTGTTTTTTTATTTTTGCAGAAAGAGCTTCATCAAAAACCATTTTAAATTCGACCTCTCGGTTAAGAATCTTCCTAAAAGCATCTTGGATTTGCTTGTAATGGTTTTTTCTAATGATTTGAATTGCAAAAGATTGACCTGTCAAAACGGAGAATTCGTCATTTTCAAACCCGATTGGCTCAAGCGGCAAAATCCATGGTTCAAAGGAAGAAGGTGCAATTACATCCTTCAGTTCATCTTTTACATCTTCCCATATTTTTTTTATTTCAGAAATTTCCATAAAAAAATCTTACAACAAAAAAACACAACTTGCCAGAAAACAGACAAAACTAAGCAACAAAAGATTAAAAATATTGCGTTAGTTGACATATTATGAGAAAATACTTATAATTGGCTAAAAAGATAACATTTTACTTACATTTTTAATTGGAGCTTAGTTTGCAAAAAACATTTTTAAAACTCGCATTTACACTAGCAGAAGTCTTGATTACTTTGGGTATAATTGGCGTTGTAGCATCTCTTACTATTCCGACAATTGTCCAAAATTCACAAGAAAGAGAGATTGTAACAGGACTTATGAAATTTAATTCTACTCTTCAATCTGCCATAACCATGTGGAAAACTGAAGTCGGATGTAACTCTGATTTTGGAACTTGTTTATCTTTTGAAGGCTATGCAGATGGTGATCCAAATACTTTTTTAAAGACAATAGGAAAGTATTTTAAAGTGGTGGATAGTGCTATGGGGAAAACAAACACAAAAGATTGGCTTCCGCCTGCGACTTATGATTATTATGGTGATAAATATACAGGTAATTTTGGGGCTGTATCTAATATTGGAAATGGAGATGGAGTTTTCTTATTGCAAGATGGAACAACTTTTTCTATAGATGCCTCAGTTACTTTAATAGGATTTTATGTAGATGTAAATGGAAAGAAGCCTCCAAATAGAGTTGGTAAAGACGTTTTTCAGTTTTTAGTAGGAGCACGCTCTTATAAAAAAGATATAATTTACGGAACTTTTTACGGTCTAATTGATGGAACTAATTCAAAAGGTTTATGTGACTGGCATCACTTTACAACAGCTTGTGAAACAGATAATGTAAACCCGACGGTGGGAAATGGTGCTAATCCGACGATGTATGTGGTTATGCACCAAAAACTTCCTGATTTTAAATACTTGAGTACTGTTGTTTCAGGCTTTAAACCTTAAAAAGGGTTGATAAACTTCTGAGCTTCCAAGCTGCCAAGCCTCTGAACTTCTAAATCTCTATTTTTTTCATCAAATCGAGGGTCTTTTGTTTGAGAGTTTCGTAGTCTGAATTATTTTCAATCACAAAATCCCAGTCATTGATATCATCAAGCCCAACTTCTGTTATGTCATCTTCTCCGATGAGTTCGCCTCTTTTGGAGCGGGTTTCTCTTGATGCTTCAACCCTTATTGAAATTGCACCTGCGGCTTTGAAAACTTCATATTCATGTGGAACACGTACGTCGGTTACGATTATTTTTCCTTCTTGAGAAATTATTTTTTTAAGCCAATAATCAGCATCCTGCGCTCTTCCCCAGTTTCCAAGATTTATTAAATCCTGCCTGTACAAGGGTTTATTCTTTTCAATTTCTTCATAAGTTAAATTTTTTGACTTACCGTATTCCAATTTTATAATATCGCCCATTGCGCATCTTTTATATTTAGGCAGGTTTTCAAGCAAAATCTTTGCGACCGTATCTTTTCCCGAATATTGTTTGCCTGAAAAAATTATAATTTTTTCTGCCATTTTTTATCTCCTGTTTTTATAATAATACTAATTATATCAAAAGAATTTCAAATAAGTTAATATTTCTAGCCTATTTTATTGCAATTTTCTTTTGTTACTATTATAATATATCAGCAGCTTATAAATGAGTGTAGGAAGTACGCTAGTTAGGATATTATTAAATGGCAGAGATATTAACGTTTCAAGAGCTTATACTAAACTTGTCCAAATTTTGGTCAGATTACGGTTGTATAATTCAACAGCCTTACGATATAGAAAAAGGTGCATCAACAATGAATCCCGCAACTTTTTTGCGTTCATTGGGTCCTGAGCCTTGGAATACTGCTATGGTAGAACCTTGCAGAAGACCTACTGATGCAAGATACGGTGAAAATCCAAACAGATTGGGACATTATTTTCAATACCAAGTAATATTAAAACCGTCACCTAAAGATGCTCAAGAGCTTTATCTAAAAAGTTTAGAGGCTATGGGAATTGATCTTTCAAAGCACGACGTAAGATTTGTAGAAGACAACTGGGAATCTCCGACTTTGGGCGCTGCAGGTGTCGGCTGGGAAGTTTGGCTTGATGGAATGGAAATTACTCAATTCACTTATTTTCAACAGGTCGGCGGGCTTGAAATTAGACCGGTTGCACTTGAATTGACTTATGGACTTGAGAGAATCGCAATGTACTTGCAAAACGTTAATTCGGTTTATGATGTAATGTGGAATAAAGAATTAAAATACGGTGAAATTTATCTTCAAAACGAGATTGAACAGTCTAAATACAACTTTGAAGTTTCATCTGCTGAATCTTTATTCAAAATGTTTGACTTATATCAATCTGAAGTCGATAATTGTGTTAGCGCACAATTGGTTTTGCCTGCTTATGACTACGTTTTGAAATGCTCACATACATTCAATCTTTTGGATGCAAGAGGCGTTATAAGCAAGGACGAAAGAATTAATTTTATAAATAGAGTAAGAACAATGGCCGCAGCAGTTGCGAAATTGTATGTAGAACAGAGAGAGTCTTTAGGGTTCCCTCTTTGCAAGTTAGAGAAAGCTGAAAAATAGCAAATGAAGCACAAAGCGTATAGACCAACACTTTCAAAACAATTTTTGAAAAATTTAATCAAAAGAAAAAATCCTGACGATATGTTGCAAGAAGCAAACTCAGAAGGTTTAGAAAAAACCTTGGGTTTATGGGATTTAATAATCCTGGGAATAGGTGCGATTATCGGTTCCGGAATTTTTGCTGTTGTCGGTATTGCTGCAGCAGGTGGCCCTGAAAGTATGGGTGCAGGTCCTGCATTGATTGCATCAATGTTTGTGGCGGCTTTTGCTTGTATTTTTTCTGCTTTATGTTATTCAGAATTTGCTTCAATGATTCCTGTTGCTGGAGGAGCTTATATTTATACGTTCGCAACATTGGGTGAATTTGCAGCTTGGATGGTTGGCTGGATTTTGATGCTTGAATATGCTATCGGCTACATTGCCGTTGCGGTTGCTTGGTCAAATTATTTTATGCAATTTGTAAGAGGATTTGGGCATTTTCTTCCGACTTGGATTACAGAACCTCCTGTATGGTTGGTTAACGATGCAAGAACAGCTACAAAAATTCTAGCAGACCAAGGGTTGGATCCTGCAAGCATTATTCCGTCTTTCCACGGAATTCAGTTTGCGATAAATTTACCTGCAATTCTTGTAGTGCTTGCAATTACAATGATTTTAATAAAAGGGACTAAAGATTCTACAAAAATGGCTGGAATTATGGTTGGCGTTAAGCTTTCTGTAATTGCATTATTTGTTTTAGTAGGAGCGTTTTATATTAAACCTGAAAACTGGGCGCCTTTTGCGCCAAACGGCATTGAGGGTGTATTTATGGGCGCATTCATAATCTTTTTTGCTTATATCGGTTTTGATGCTCTTGCTACAACTGCAGAGGAATGTAAAAATCCACAAAAAGATTTGCCGATTGGAATTATAGGCTCGCTTCTTATAACAACAATAATATATGCTTTAGTTGCACTTGTTTTAACCGGTATGCAACCTACAAGCGGCGTTGCAATTCCTCAAGGATTTTTAAAAGCTCCAATGGCTTATGTAATGGGTATAGCAGGTCAAAACTGGGCTGCTGGGCTTATCACAATAGGTTCTTTAGCAGGGCTTACATCAGTTTTATTAGTTTTACAGCTTGCTGCAACAAGAATTTTGTATGCGATGAGCAGAGATAATTTTCTTCCAAAAAGGTTGCAAAAACTTCATCCGAAATTCCATACTCCGCATATTTTGACTTGGACTGTCGGAATTGTTTGTATAATCGGAACATTGACTTTGGATTTGAATGTTGCGGCAGAGCTTTGTAACTTTGGAACATTTACATCTTTTATAATAGTATGTGTTGCAGTTTTGATATTAAGAAAAACTGACCCAGACAGACACAGACCGTTTAAAGTTCCACTTTCACCATACTTCCCAATCTTGGGAATTCTATGTTGCGGTGGATTGATGATTTACTCAATGCAGTTTTTAACAACATCTGCTTTGCTTTTCCCAGTTTGGGTAGGCCTTGGAGCATTGATATATTTCCATTATGGGTATAAGAAAAATAGAAAAGTAGAAATAGCTCAGGCTAACAATTTAGAGAATGAAAAAGAAATAGGAAAAAATGAACAACCAGTTATTAACCAAGTTTAAGGCACTAGCGAAAAACCTTTTGAAGGTCAAAAATCCGGATGACCTTATTTCAGACGGACAAAAATCGGAACTAGAAAAAAGCCTTACAGCTTTTGATTTGATTATATTAGGCATCGGGGCAGTAGTAGGGACGGGTATTTTTACTATTGTGGGAACAGCAGCGGCAGGTGGACCGGAAAACGTTGGGGCAGGACCTGCATTGGTTGTGTCAATGGTGTTGGCGGCTTTAGCAAGTGTTTTTGCGGCGCTTTGTTATTCCGAATTTGCCTCTATGATTCCAGTTGCAGGGAGTGCGTATACATACACTTTTGCTACTATGGGTGAATTTATGGCTTGGATGGTCGGTTGGATTTTGATGCTTGAATACGCTATCGGTAATATTACCGTTGCAAGCGCTTGGACAGGATATTTGTTCCAATTTCTAAAAGGATTTTCTCATATTTTGCCTAGCTGGATTGTTAATCCACCGATATGGTTAATAAATGATTTTCGTTCGGCTTATACAATTTGTCAAAAAGAACACCTTGATCCGAACTTGGTAATTCCGCATATTTTTGGAATTCCTGTTTGTATAAATATTCCGGCGATTATTATTGTTCTTTTGATTACATATATACTTGCAAAGGGGGTTAAGGAATCAACGAAACTTGCGGGAATTATGGTCGGATTGAATATGTTAATTATTGCAGCATTCATAATTGCAGGATGTTTCTATATAAAACCTTCTAACTGGGTGCCTTTTGCTCCAAACGGTTGGGAAGGCGTCTTTATGGGAGCGTTTTTGATTTTCTTTGCATACATTGGATTTGATGCTATTTCAACTACGGCAGAAGAAACAAAAAATCCGCAAAAAGATTTGCCTATAGGAATTTTGGGGACACTTTTAATTTGCACAATTTTATATGTAATTACAGCATTGGTTCTTACAGGTATTATGCCATACAATCAAATTGATTTTCAGGCGCCAATTGCGCACGCGATGAGAGTTATTGGACAAGATAGACTTGCTGGTTTTATTTCAGTCGGGGCGCTTGCAGGACTAACTTCCGTGTTACTTGTTTACCAGCTTGGTACTACAAGAATACTTTATGCAATGAGCAGAGACGGTTTTATTCCAAAAAGCTGGAGAATAATTGACAGAAAACACAAAACACCTAAGGTTTTAACTTGGATTGCAGGTGTTATTGTAATCTTGGGTTCTTTGATTATGGACTTGAATATATCTGCTGCAATGTGCATATTCGGAACTCTTGTTTCCTTCATAATAGTATGCGCGGCTATTTTAGTTTTGAGAAAAACAGATCCGGACAGACATAGACCGTTCAAAGTTCCGTTTTCACCTTTGTTTCCAATGTTGGGAATTTTAACTTGTAGCGGATTGACTATTTATTCGTTTATAAAATTAAAAACTTCCACTTTGTACTTCATAGCTTGGGTAATCGCAGGATTAATTATATATGCAACATATAGCTATAGAAAACAAAGAGAACTGGAAGCTAAAAAAGAAAAGTTTGCAAAACTCGCAGAAGAGAAAAAAGCAGAGTTGCAAGGCTAAAATTTCTTATAATAAAAAAATCGGTGCAATTTAAAAAAGCGCCGATTTTTTTTTATTAAGATACAGCTTTGTTTTGCTTTACTCTAAATTTAATATAAAATTTTGTCAGAAACTTAAGCGGCCCATAGAGATTTACGCCTTTCATCTGCAAAAGTTTCCCGTCGCCACAGGCGACGGTAATTGTTTTTTCTTTTTCTGATTTTTCTATTATTTCCCCTGTTTTGTGCTTATGTATATTTGCACAAATTTCACCTTCTCCTTGATGTGTGAAGTTAAATGGGGTTAAAATTTTCAATTTATATGGATTTGGAATGAAAAAATGGTTATTATAGCCAAAATAACATTTAAACCAAGGGTAAAAAGACCTTATGTGAGCAGAAACTTCCTCAGCAGATTTGGAAAAATCAAGCATAACTTCATCTTCTGTGATTTGAGAAAAATAGCTTGCATATTTTTCGTTTTGCTTTACGGGCAAAATTATTTCGTTATCTAGCTTTTTTAAAAGTTCAAAAACACCTTCTCTTGCAGATAGGACAATTTTTTCTCTTAATTCTTTTCCAGTATCGTTTTCTGATATTGGCACTTCTTTTTGATGCAAAATTGCACCAGTGTCAAAGTTTTCATCCATCAAGTGGAATGTCACTCCTGATTTTTTTTCAAGATGTTTGATTGCCTGAAGATAAGGATTTGGTCCTCGATACTTAGGCAAAAGAGCAGGATGGACGTTTATTGT